>JAUNPZ010000023.1:5888-34741 GCA_030536455.1 Lachnospiraceae bacterium
CTGCCGGTCTGCTTTGCGGCGTATGGTTTGATACTTATCGAAGCTGCAGAAAAATTTCTGAAATTTGAAAAAAAACGTTGACAAAAATTTCCCGTGGGTGTATCTTACAATGCATGAAGGCAAGGGCGTCTTTGAGAAATGTAATCTCAGAGACGCCTTTTTTGTTATTAAAAATGGAAACAGGAGGATGTGCGATGAAGACAGTAACCGACTTTTTTGGAAGCAAGGTGTTTGACGACCGGGTTATGAAATCTGCCCTGTCCGCAAAGGTTTATAAGTCACTTAAGAAGACCATCGATGAAGGCGAGGATTTGGATATCAGCGTAGCCAATGCGGTTGCTGCGGCCATGAAGGAGTGGGCGGTACAGAAGGGCGCGACCCATTATACCCACTGGTTCCAGCCGCTGACCGGCATCACGGCTGAGAAGCATGACAGTTTTATTACTCCTTCTCCTGACGGCGGCGTGATTATGGAATTTTCCGGAAAGGAACTGATCAAGGGTGAGCCGGATGCCTCCTCCTTCCCGTCCGGAGGGCTGCGCGCCACCTTCGAGGCCAGAGGCTATACCGCATGGGACCCGACCTCCTATGCGTTTATCAAAGGAAAGACCTTATGCATTCCGACCGCGTTCTGCTCCTACGGCGGGGAGGCATTAGATAAGAAGACTCCGCTGCTGCGTTCCATGGAGGCATTAAACAAGCAGGCGATGCGGATTATCCGCCTGTTCGGAGATGACACGGTAAAATGCGTGAGAACCTCCGTTGGACCGGAGCAGGAATATTTCCTGATTGACCGGAAGATGTACGACAAGCGTCCGGACCTGGTATTTACCGGCCGCACCCTGTTTGGCGCAAAGCCTCCGAAGGGGCAGGAGATGGATGACCATTATTTCGGCGTCATCAAGCCAAGGGTAGCCGCTTATATGGAGGATTTGAACGAGGAGCTTTGGAAGCTGGGCGTTCTGGCTAAGACCGAGCATAACGAGGTGGCCCCGGCCCAGCATGAGCTGGCTCCAATCTACACCACCACCAATATCGCCACCGACCACAACCAGATTACCATGGAAATCATGCAGAAGGTGGCAGCCCGCCACGGACTGGTCTGCCTCTTACATGAGAAGCCATTTGCCGGAGTAAACGGAAGCGGAAAGCATAACAACTGGTCCCTGGCTACGGATACCGGTGTGAACCTGCTTTCTCCCGGAAAGACTCCTTATGAGAATGCACAGTTCCTCTTATTCCTCTGCGCAGTCATCAAGGCGGTGGACGATTATCAGGACCTGCTGCGAATCTCCGTTGCCACGGCGGGCAATGACCACCGTCTGGGTGCAAATGAGGCGCCGCCAGCCGTTGTTTCCATCTTCCTTGGGGATGAGCTGAACGCCATCATGGAGGCCATCGAGAACGGAACGCCGTACAATGCCGCCGGAAAAACGAAGATGAAGCTGGGTGTGAACGTGCTTCCGGAGTTTACCAGAGACACCACCGACCGCAACCGGACATCGCCGTTTGCATTTACCGGCAATAAGTTCGAGTTCCGTATGCTGGGCTCCTCCAACAGCATTGCCTGCGCCAATATCATGTTAAATGCCGCTGTGGCAGAGTCCTTAAAAATCTATGCGGACCGCCTGGAGAATGCGGAAGACTTTGAAACCACGCTCCACGAGATGATTCGAAAGACCATCAAGGACCACAAGCGGATTATCTTTAACGGAAACGGCTACGATGATGCCTGGATTGAGGAAGCAACGAAGAAGAGAGGGCTTTTGAACTACCGGACCACCGCAGACTGTCTGCCGCACCTTCTGGATAAGAAGAATGTGGAGATGCTGACGTCCCACAAGGTATTTTCGGAGGCAGAGTTAAAGTCCCGTTATGAGATTACCCTGGATAACTACTGCAAGACCGTGATGATCGAAGCCAATACCATGGTGGATATGGCAAGATGTGAGATTGCTCCGGCAGTGGAGGCTTATGTGAAGGAGCTGGCCAGAACCGCATCCTTAAAGAAGGCGGTATCGGAGGAGATGGCCTGCGGATACGAGTGCCGGCTGGTAAAGAAGCTGTCCCTTCTGACCGAGCGGATCTTCATGGCGGCCGATGAACTGGAGAAGGCCATCGTAGAGGTTGGCCAGTGCAGCGAGGTGACCGGAGAATCGGAGGCAATCCGGGACATTCTTCTGGCAAAGATGAATGAACTGCGTGTACCTTGTGACGAGGCGGAGACATTAACCGCAAAGAAATACTGGCCGTTCCCGACCTACGGGGAGCTTCTGTTCGGCGTCAGATAAGCCGGAAAAGAAACGGGCAGGAAATGAATAAGAAACTGCGGCAGGCGGGGAGCAATCCCTGCCGCCTCAGGATGAAGGAGGAAGTGAGTATATGTGTTCGATTATGGGCTATTGCGGTGCATCGGCATCGAGAGAAGCATTTTTGTCCGGCTTCGAGAAAACCATCTCCCGCGGACCGGACGACAGCAGGATTATCGATACGGGAAAGGGCCTTTTGGGCTTTCACCGTCTGGCGATTATGGGGCTGCACCCGGAAGGTATGCAGCCTTTTGCGTTTGAAAAAAGCTATGTGGTATGCAACGGAGAAATCTACGGATTTGAGGCGATGCGGAAGGAACTGTCCAGAAAATATACCTTTGTGAGTGATTCGGACTGTGAGATCATCCTCCCTCTTTATAAGGAATACGGCGTGGAGATGTTTTCCATGCTGGATGCGGAATTTGCCATGATTCTTTACGACGGGGAGCGGGAGGAATACATCGCGGCCCGCGACCCCATCGGCATCCGTCCGCTGTACTACGGATATGACCCGGCCGGAACCATCGTGTTCGCCAGCGAGCCGAAGAACCTGATGGGACTGGTACAGAGGATCATGCCGTTCCCGCCAGGTCATTATTATAAGGACGGTCAGTTTGTCTGCTACTGTGATATCACATCGGTAAAGGAGCCTCTGGAGGATGACCTGGAGACGGTGTGCCGCAATATCCGGGAGAAGCTGACGGCCGGTGTGGAGAAACGTCTGGTTGCTGATGCCAAGGTAGGCTTCCTGCTTTCCGGCGGTCTGGATTCCTCTCTGGTCTGCGCCATCGCGGCAAAGAAGAGCCGTGAGCCGATCAAGACCTTTGCCATCGGCATGAGCGAGGATGCCATTGATTTAAAATACGCGAAGCAGGCGGCCGATTATATCGGCAGCGACCACACGGAGGTCATCATCACGAAGGAGGATGTGCTTTCGGCCCTGGAGGATGTGGTGGCGCTTTTAGGTACCTTTGATATCACCACCATCCGGGCCAGCATCGGCATGTATCTGGTCTGCAAGGCAATCCACGAGACCACCGATATCCGCGTGCTGCTGACCGGAGAAATCTCGGATGAGCTGTTCGGCTACAAATACACGGATTTTGCCCCCAGCGCGGAGGCATTCCAGGAGGAGTCGAAGAAGCGGGTTCGTGAGCTTCACATGTACGATGTACTCCGGGCCGACCGGTGCATCTCCGTCAATTCCCTGGAGGCCAGAGTACCCTTCGGAGATCTGGATTTTGTGAAGTATGTGATGGCGGTGAACCCGGAGATGAAGCGGAACAAGTACGGAAAAGGAAAATATCTGCTCCGTCACGCCTTTGAGCGGGGCGGATATCTGCCGGAGACCATCTTATGGCGGGAGAAGGCCGCATTTTCCGATGCGGTCGGCCATTCAATGGTGGATGATCTGAAGGAATATGCCGAGCAGCAGTATACGGATGAAGAATTTCAGGAAAAATGTGAGAAATACACCCACGCAAAGCCATTTACCAAGGAATCTCTTTTATACCGGGAGCTGTTTGAGAAGTATTATCCCGGACAGAGCGAGATGGTAGCGGATTTCTGGATGCCGAACAAGAGCTGGGAGGGCTGCAATGTGAACGACCCCTCCGCCAGAGTCCTTTCGAATTACGGAGACAGTGGAAAATAAAGGAAAGAGAGATTAGAAAGATGGAAAAGAAAAATCTGATGTATGAAGGAAAAGCAAAAAAGGTATATGAGACGGAGGACCCGCAGCTTCTGATCGTGTCCTACAAGGATGATGCCACCGCATTTAACGGGCTGAAGAAGGGCAGCATCTCCGGAAAGGGAGTCATCAACAATAAGATGAGCAATCTTCTGATGCAGATGCTGGAAAAGTCCGGCGTGCCGACCCATTTCGTGGAGGAGTTAAGCGACCGGGAGACCGTGGTAAAGCGGGTCAAGATCCTGCCGCTGGAGGTAATCGTGCGGAACATCTCCGCCGGCTCCTTCGCCAAGCGGTACGGCGTGGAGGAGGGCATCGTCTTCGCGGAGCCTACCATCGAATTTTCTTATAAGAATGACGGGCTTGGGGACCCGCTGTTGAACAGCTATCATGCGGCGGCTCTCGGACTCTGCACCTGGGAGGAGATGGAGACGGTAAAGAAGTATGCCTTCGCCATCAATGACTGCCTGAAGGCCTTCTGGAAAAGCTGCGGCGTGACGCTGGTGGATTTTAAGATCGAGTTTGGAAAGCTTTCGGACGGAACCATCGTTCTGGCCGATGAGATCAGCCCGGATACCTGCCGTCTGTGGGACAGCAAGACCGGGGAAAAGTTAGATAAGGACCGTTTCCGCCGTGACCTGGGAGGCACTGAGGAGGCCTATGTGGAGGTTATGCGGAGACTTTGCGAGCACATTTAGAGGACGGAGGAACGGCAATGACAAAGTATATATTTGTGACGGGCGGCGTGGTGTCCGGTCTTGGAAAGGGCATAACTGCCGCTTCTCTGGGAAGACTGTTAAAGGCGCGTGGGTTTAAGGTGGCGGCGCAGAAGCTGGACCCTTATATCAACGTGGATCCGGGTACCATGAGTCCTTATCAGCACGGAGAGGTCTATGTGACGGAGGACGGAGCGGAGACGGATCTGGACCTGGGACATTATGAGCGGTTCATCGACGAGGACCTGAACCGTTTTTCCAATCTGACCACCGGAAAGGTGTACTGGAATGTGCTGAACAAGGAGCGGCGGGGCGAGTATCTGGGTTCCACCGTCCAGGTGATTCCGCACATCACCGATGAAATCAAGGCCTTCGTCTACCGGGTCGGCAGACAGACCGATGCGGATGTGGTGATTACGGAAATCGGCGGCACCATCGGAGACATCGAATCCCAGCCCTTCCTGGAAGCGGTGCGGCAGATTTCCCTGGAGGTGGGACGGGAGAACAGCCTGTTCATCCATGTGACGCTGGTTCCGTTCTTAAGCGGCTCCGAGGAGCACAAATCCAAGCCCACCCAGCATTCTGTGAAGGAGCTTCAGGGAATGGGAATCAATCCGAATATCATCGTGCTGCGCTGTGACCGTCCGCTGGAGGAATCTATCTTTAAGAAAATATCCATGTTTTGTAATGTGAAGCCGGATTGTGTGATTGAAAATATCACGCTTCCGGTTCTTTATGAGGCGCCGCTGATGCTGGAAAAATGCCATTTTTCCCAGGTTGTGTGCCGGGAGCTGGGGCTTTCGTCCGGAGAGCCGGACCTGACCGAGTGGAGCCGGATGGTGGAGCAGATCAAATCCAGGAAGGACGCGGTGGAAATCGGCCTGGTGGGCAAGTACACCGCCCTGCATGACGCCTACCTTTCCGTGGCGGAGGCCCTCCGTCATGCCGGGTATTTTCACAATACCCACATCCGGATCCACTGGATTGATTCGGAGGAGATCAGCGAGGAGACGGCAGAGGAGAAGCTGTCCGGACTGGACGGCATCATCGTGCCAGGAGGCTTCGGAGACCGGGGCATCTCAGGCATGATACTGGCTGCAAAGTATGCCAGAGAGAAGGGACTTCCTTACTTTGGAATCTGTCTGGGCATGCAGATTGCGGTGATTGAGTATGCCAGGGATGTGATGGGAATCAAGGATGCCAATTCCGGCGAATTTGACGAGGCCTGCGCCAATAAGGTGATTGATTTTATGCCGGGGCAGAGCGAAGAGCTGGATAAGGGCGGAACCCTGCGTCTGGGCGCTTACCCGTGCAGGGTGCAGCCGGGGACCACTCTGGCGCGGTGCTACGGCATGGCGGAAATCAGCGAGCGGCACCGCCACCGCTATGAATTTAATCCGGATTACCGGGCGGCCTTCGAGGCGGCCGGACTGACCTTTGCGGGAACCTCGCCGGACGGCCGTCTGGCGGAGACCATCGAGCTTTCCGACCGGGATTTCTATGTGGGAGTCCAGTATCATCCGGAGTTTAAGAGCCGTCCCAACCGGCCTCATCCTCTGTTCAAGGGCTTTATCGGAGCCGCGAAGAAGCATGCTCTGGAGCAGAATAAAAAAAGTGAAGAATAACGCAGGAAAATCGGTACGGAATGGAGGAAATCATGGGGATTCATGAAGAATGTGGTGTATTCGGAAGCATCGCTCCGTATGCATCAGATATGGCAGATTTGGTATATTACGGTTTATATGCCCTTCAGCACAGAGGGCAGGAGAGCTGCGGCATCGTGGTAAATGATGACGGTGTTTTCGTCTCCCACAAGGACCTGGGACTGGTGGGGGAGGTGTTTTCGAACAGCATCCTGTCTTCCTTCCCGAAGGGAAAGATTGCAGTGGGCCATGTCCGCTACGGAACCACCGGCGGAACCAACCGGAATAACTGCCAGCCCATCGAGGTGAATCATCAGAAGGGCAGAATGGCCATCGCCCATAACGGAAATCTGAGCAATGCGGCGGAATTAAGGAATGCACTGGAGCTGTCCGGCGCCATCTTCCATACCACAAGCGATACGGAAACCATCGCCTACATCGTGACGAAGGAGCGTCTCACCTGCGGCTCCATCGAGGAAGCGGTCAGCCGGGCCATGAATGTGCTGGACGGCGCCTATTCCCTGGTGCTGATGTCGCCCCAGAAGCTGATCTGTGCCAGGGACCCTTACGGGTTCCGGCCTCTCTGCTATGGAAAGACGGAGGACGGCATCTATGTGGCGGCGTCGGAAAGCGCCGCGCTGAAGGCAGTGGGCGCCCGGTTTATCCGGGATGTGCTGCCGGGTGAGATCCTGGTTTTTGACGGGGAGACGGTGGTATCCCGGACCGAGCACTGCCGGACGAAGGAAAAACGGCTGTGCTCCTTTGAATATATCTATTTTGCGAGACCGGATTCGGTAATCGACGGGGTGTCCGTTCATTCCGCCCGGTTCCGGACCGGGGAGATTCTGGCAAAATGCCATCCGGTGGACGCGGATGTCGTCATCGGCGTTCCGGATTCCGGGCTGGATGCGGCGCTGGGCTATGCCAGGGCGTCCGGCATTCCGTATACCATCGGACTGATTAAAAACAAGTATATCGGCAGAACCTTCATCTCTCCCGGACAGTCCAGCCGGCTGGACCAGGTGAAGATCAAGCTGTCCGCCATTGAGGAGAATGTGAGAGGAAAACGGGTGGTCCTGGTGGATGATTCCATCGTCCGGGGAACCACAAGCGGGCGCATCGTAAAGCTTCTGCGGGAAGCGGGAGCGAAGGAGATCCATATGCGGATTTCGTCTCCGCCATTTCTCCATCCCTGCTATTACGGGACAGATGTGGATTCGGAGGAGCATCTGATCGCCTGTCATTATACGGTGGAGGAGATTGCCGGAATCATCGGCGCCGATACCCTGGGATATCTGCCGGTGGAGGAGCTGGGGACCATGATCGGCTGTTCCCATTTCTGCAGTGCCTGCTTTGACGGGCGTTATCCCACTCCCGTTCCGGCGGATACCAGAAAGGACCGGTTCGAGCGGAAGCTGTCAGAGAAGCGGGCGCTGGAGAATGAGATGCCGGAAAAGAAAAAAACAGGAAATTATGCAAAGTGAGGCAGACTGTATGTTGAGAGAATATGACCGCAAACTGATTTTTGAGGACGGAACCGAATATCCCGGCTATTCCTTCGGAGATCCCTCGGAACGGGTCTGTGAAATTGTATTTAACACCTCCATGGCGGGGTATCAGGAAATCCTTTCCGACCCGTCCTATACCGACCAGGCCGTGGTGATGACCTATCCCCTGATTGGAAATTACGGCATGGCGGCGGAGGATTATGAGACGAAAACCCCTTCCATGGGGGCGCTGATTGTCAGCGAGTATAATGGAGAGCCTTCTAATTTCAGAAGCCGGGCATCGCTGGGAGATGTGATGAAGCAGTATCGGATTCCCGGCATCAGCGGTGTGGATACGAGAAAGCTGGCCCGCTCCATCCGGAATGAGGGCAGCCGGAAGGTGCTGCTTACCGATATCGCCACCAGCCGGGAGGAGGGGATGGAGCGGTTAAGAAATGCTTCGATTCCCACCGATGCGGTAGCCAGGGTGAGCTGCCGGGCAATGCACACGGAAGAGGGCGGCAGCCGGAAGTTTCATGTGGCGGCTATTGACTGCGGGATGAAGCAGAACATCGTCCGCTGCCTGAACCGGAGAGGCTGCCGGGTCACGGTGGTACCCTACGATACCACGGCCGAGGCCATCGAGCAGCTGCATCCGGACGGCGTTTTCATCTCCAACGGGCCGGGAAACCCGGAGGACGTTCCCTGCGTGATCGAGACGGTCCGGGCGCTGCGGGGAAAATATCCGATTTTCGGCATCTGCCTGGGCCATCAGATTATCTGTCTTTCCTATGGAGCCAGATGCTTTAAGCTGAAATTCGGACACCGGGGCGGCAATCATCCCGTCCGGAATACAGCCAGCGGAAAAATCGAAATCACCTCGCAGAACCATTCCTATGCGGTGGAGGAGGAGAGCCTTAAGGGTACGCCTCTTACCGTCACCCATGTGAATCTTTTGGACCATACGATCGAAGGCGTCTGCTGCGAGGCCGACCGCATTTTCTCCGTGCAGTACCATCCGGAGAGCGCGCCGGGACCGGAGGACAGCGCATATTTATTCGACCGTTTTATTCAGATGATGCAGGAGGAGAAGAAAAATGCCTAAGAGAACCGATATTAAAAAAGTGCTGGTCATCGGCTCCGGCCCGATTGTCATCGGTCAGGCGGCGGAATTTGACTATGCGGGAACCCAGGCCTGTCTGGCCCTGCGGGAGGAAGGGTATGAGGTGGTGCTCTGCAATTCCAATCCGGCTACGATCATGACCGATACCAGCATCGCGGATAAGGTGTATATGGAGCCGCTGAATCTGGAATTTATCTCAAAGATTGTCCGCTATGAGCGGCCGGACGCCATCCTTCCGGGCATCGGCGGCCAGACCGGACTGAATCTGGCCATGCAGCTTGAAAAAAAGGGCGTGCTTGCGGAATGCCAGGTGGAGCTTCTGGGAACGAAGAGCAGCAGCATCCAGCGGGCCGAGGACCGGGAGCTGTTTAAGGAGCTGTGCCAGGAACTGGGCGAGCCGGTGCTTCCCTCCGACATCGCGACCTCCGTGGAGGAAGGAAGGAGGGTGGCGCAGAAAATCGGATATCCGGTGGTGCTCCGTCCGGCCTTTACCCTGGGAGGAACCGGCGGCGGATTTGCCGATACGGAGGAAGAATTCCTGCCTATGATGAAGCATGCCCTCTCCCTTTCTCCGGTCCGCCAGGTGCTGATTGAGAAAAGCATAAAGGGCTACAAGGAGATTGAATATGAAGTGATACGGGATGCCAATGACACGGCCATCACCGTCTGCAACATGGAAAATCTGGACCCGGTGGGCATCCATACCGGCGATTCCATCGTGGTATGTCCCTCCCAGACCCTGACCAACAAAGAATACCAGATGCTCCGGAACAGCGCATTAAAAATCATCCGGGCATTAAAGATAGAGGGCGGCTGCAACGTGCAGTTCGCATTGGACCCAAAATCCTTCCAGTATTACCTGATTGAGGTAAATCCCAGAGTGTCCCGTTCCTCTGCCCTTGCCTCAAAGGCCAGCGGCTATCCCATTGCCCGCGTGTCTGCAAAAATCGGCGTGGGCATGACGCTGGATGAAATTCAGATTGCGAACACACCGGCTTCCTTTGAGCCGGCTTTGGACTATGTGGTGACGAAGATGCCCCGTTTCCCATTTGACAAGTTTACGGACGCGGACAATTCGCTCAGCACCCAGATGAAGGCCACCGGCGAGGTGATGAGTGTGGGGCGGAGCGCAGAGGAAAGCCTGTTAAAGGCGGTGCGTTCCCTGGAAATCGGCCTGCACCATCTGCATCACGGGAAGTTCGACCCGGTTTCCGTGCCGGAGCTTCTGGAATATGTGAAGAAAGGCACCGACGACCGGATTTACGCCATCGCGGAGCTGTTCCGGAAGGGCTGTCCGGAGGAGCCGGTTCAGAAGGCCACCGCGATTGATTTCTTCTTTCTTCGGAAGGTAAGAAATATCGTGGAGATGGAGCGGTGCCTTTCGGAGCATCCCCATCAGACGGAGGTATTAAGGGCGGCCAAGGAGATGGGATTTTCCGACTGGGAGATCGGGCAGCTCTGGAACATGGAGGAGCAGGAGGTGTACCAGGCGCGGAAGGCGGCCGGCATCCTTCCGGTCTATAAGATGATTGATACCTGCGCCTCAGAATTTGAAAGCTATATTCCGTATTTTTATTCCACCTATGCAGAGGAGAATGAATCCATCGTTTCGGATAAGAAAAAGGTGATTGTGCTGGGCTCCGGGCCGATTCGTATCGGCCAGGGCGTGGAATTCGACTATTCTACGGTGCATGCGGTGAAAACCATCCGGGAATCCGGTTTTGAGGCGATTATCATCAATAACAATCCGGAGACGGTCTCCACGGATTACACCTGCTCGGACAAGCTGTATTTTGAGCCGCTCTGCGTGGAGGATGTGATGAACATTATCGAGCTGGAAAAGCCCTGGGGCGTCATCGCAACCCTGGGCGGACAGACAGCCATCAACCTGGCGGAGCCTCTGGCAAGGCGGGGTGTGCGGATTATCGGCACGGATAAGAATGCCATCGACCGCGCGGAGAACCGGGATTCCTTCGAGAAGCTGCTGCTGTCCCTTTCCATTCCGCAGCCAGAGGGAAGAGCCGTCACCAATCTGGAGGACGGACTTCGCGCCGCAGAGGAAATCGGTTATCCGGTTCTGGTGCGTCCAAGCTTTGTTCTGGGCGGCCGGGCCATGCAGATTGTGGCCAAGCCGGAGCATCTGATCCGGTATCTGAAGACGGCGGTGGAGATTAATGAGGATAAGCCGGTTCTGGTGGATAAATACCTGCGCGGCAAGGAGGTAGAGGTGGATGCGGTCTGCGACGGAACCGATGTATTCGTTCCCGGCATCATGGAGCTGGTGGAGCGAACCGGCGTTCATTCCGGCGATTCCATCAGTGTATATCCGTCCTTCAGCATTTCGGAACGGGTGAAGAAAACCATCCTGGACTACACCAGACGGCTGGGACTGGGAATCGGAATCGTGGGCCTCTTCAACATCCAGTTCATCGTGGACAGCCGCGAAAATGTGTTCATCATCGAGGTGAACCCACGTTCCTCCCGCACAGTGCCGTTCTTATCCAAGGCTACGGGCTTCAGCCTTGCGGACATCGGAACCCGTGTAATCCTTGGAAAAAGTCTGAAGGAGCAGGGAATCACCGACATCTACCCCAGGGAAAAGGAGCGGTTCTATGTGAAGGTTCCGGTATTCTCCTTCTCCAAGTTAAGAGGCATGGACGCGTATCTGTCCCCGGAGATGAAATCCACCGGAGAAGCCATCGGCTACGACAAGAAGCTTCACCGGGCCATGTATAAGGCGATGACGGCCTCCGGGATTCATATGTTAAATTACGGCACGGTGATGGTGACCCTTGCCGATGAGGATAAAGAGGAGGCGCTGCCTCTGGTAAGACGTTTTTATAATCTGGGCTTTAACATCGAGGCCACCATCGGAACGGCAGACTTTTTAAAGGCCAACGGCATCCGGACCAGAGTCCGCCGGAAGCTGAGCGAAGGCAGTGAGGAGATATTAGAGTCCATCCGGGCCGGATATGTAAGCTATGTGATTAATACCCGCGCCATCCTTTCCGGTGTCCATTATGAGGACGGCATGGCCATCCGGCGCTGCGCTTCGGAGAACAACATCACCATGCTGACTTCTCTGGATACAGTGAAGGTGCTTCTGGATGTGCTGGAGGAGATGACGATGGGAATTTCAACCATTCAATAAGGAGTGGCGAAGGAAGGTATGATGCGGGAAAGCATGATGCACGAAGGCAGATGCGTGAGGGTACGATGTGCGAAAGGTGCGCTGCGCCTGGAAGGAGGAGAGCGGTATGAAACCGAATACGAATTATAATCAATTGAAGGAAAGCTATCTGTTTTCTGAAATCGCCCATCGGGTGGCGGAATACAGTGCGGCCCGGCAGAAAATGCGGGACGGTTTTGGTCAGCCGAAGGAAGGCTCGGAGGCAGCTCTTCCGGAAATCATCCGCATGGGAATCGGGGATGTTACCCGGCCGCTGTGTCCGGCGGTGGTGGCGGCCATGAAGCAGGCCGCGGAGGATATGGGACGGGCAGAGACCTTCCATGGCTACGGGCCGGAGCAGGGCTATGATTTCCTGCGGGAGAAAATCAAGGCATATTATGAGGAGCAGCAGGTTTTCCTGGACATGGATGAGATTTTTGTGTCAGACGGAGCCAAGAGCGACCTGGGCAATATCCTGGACCTGTTCGGTCAGGACAATCGGGTGCTGATTCCCGACCCGGTATACCCCGTGTATGTGGATACCAACCGGATGGACGGCAGAAACATCCGGTTTGCCGATGCCAATGAGGAGAACGGCTTCCTTCCGCTTCCCGATTATGAGGTGCAGGCGGACTTAATCTACCTCTGCTCCCCGAACAACCCCACCGGCGCGGCCTATAACCGGGAGCAGTTAAAGCAGTGGGTGGATTATGCCCGCGCGTGTCAGGCCGTCATCCTGTTTGACGCGGCCTATGAAGCCTTTATCGCAGACGATACCCTGCCCCGCAGCATCTTTGAGATTGAAGGGGCAGAAAGCTGCGCCATCGAGTTCTGCTCGCTGTCCAAGACGGCCGGATTTACCGGAACCCGCTGCGGCTACACAGTGGTGCCGAAATCCCTGGAGGCGGCGGGCATGAACCTGAATAAAATGTGGCTCCGCCGTCAGACCACCAAGTTTAACGGCGTATCCTACCTGGTTCAGAAGGGGGCGGAAGCCGTATTTACCCCGGAGGGCAGACGGCAGACGGCAGAGAATATCGGCTATTACCGGAAGAACGCTGCGGTCATCACTCAGGCTCTGGACGAGCTGGGAATCTGGTACACCGGCGGAAAAAATTCCCCCTACATCTGGCTGCGCTGCCCGGATGGGATGGATTCCTGGACGTTTTTTGATCAGCTTCTGACGGAAGCTGGCGTGGTGGGCACGCCGGGAGCCGGATTTGGGGAAAATGGAGTGAATTTCTTCCGTCTGACCGCATTTTCCACCTATGAAAATACCGTGGAGGCCATGAGGCGGCTGCGCCGGCTCTGCGCCCCGAAGCCCCATACCGTGTAAATTGCACCTGCGGCACCGTTTTCTTTCTTGCTAATTGTGTGAAACATGTTAGAATAGTAATAAAGGGTAACTGCGAAGATACGGAACAGTTACGGTAAAAGTAAAAGAAAACGGAGACATAGGGTGATAGCATGACGATTACAGAGATTGCCAGGTTGGCAGAGGTTTCGGTTTCAGCGGTATCCAGATATCTGAATCAGGGATATGTAAGTGAAGAAAAAGCCAGACGGATTAAAGAAGTGATTGAAAAAAACGGTTATCAGCCGTCCAAGCAGGCGCAGTCTCTCCGAACGAAGAAGTCAAAGGTGGTTGGTGTCATCCTTCCCAAAATCAGTTCCGAGTCCATCGCGCGCATGGCATCCGGAATCAGCCAGGTGCTCTCGGATAAAGGCTATCAGATGCTGCTGACCAGTACGGAAAACGACCCGAAAAAGGAAATTCAGTATCTGCAGCTCTTGAATCACAATCCGGTGGACGGGATTATCTTTTCCGCATCGGTTTTCGATAAAGCGCACCGGGAGGTCCTGCAGAAGCTGCAGGTGCCGGTTGTAATTGTCAGCCAGAGATTTGAGGGCTGTGCGTGCGTGTACCATGATGATTATGGAGCGGCCGCGGCGATGACGCAGCTTCTGATTGCGCGCGGGCGGAAGCGGATTGCACATATCGGAGTGACGCAGAAGGATGAGGCGGCGGGCAGGAGCCGTACCCGCGCATATCAGGACGCTCTGGCCGGGGCCGGGCTTTTGGCGCCGGCTTCCATGATAGAGGAGACCGGTTTTACAACCGACGACGGCTATGAGGGCATGAAGCGGCTATGGGAGCGGCATCCGGATCTGGATGGCGTATTCTGCGCCACCGATACGCTGGCAGTCGGCGCACTGGAATACTTAAAGGAAGCCGGAAGGAAGGTCCCGGAGGAGATTTCCGTGACCGGAATCGGCCATAACCGGATGTCACGGGTGATAACACCGAAATTAACGACGGCTCATCTGCATTATCGGACCAGCGGCGTGGAGGCGGCAAAGATGCTTCTGGAGATGATGGAACAGGAGCAAACGGTCGAGAAACAGCTAAAGCTTGGGTTTGAAATCGTGGAGGCGGAAAGCGTCTGAACATTTTGAAAGCAGGGAAAGGGCATTGCATATTACGAAAGAGCGGATATGCAGTGCCCTTTTTTGTGAAACATGTATAAAAACAGCATCCGGATTTGTTTCTTATGCCAATTCCCAAAATGAAAAAATGTGATAAAATAAAGATACAATATGAAAACGATATCACATATAGAAATACAGTATAGACAAATAATTTGACAACAGAATATGCAATATATGATGATAACGATATCATACGGAAATGCAAACCGGTCAGGAGAAGGCAGGAGGAGGACGTTATGGATTACAAAGCAATTGCGAAGCAGATTCTGGAAAAAATCGGCGGAAAAGAAAATCTGGTTTCCGCAGCGCACTGCGCCACAAGACTGCGTCTGGTTATTGTGGACAATGCAGCGTGTGACAAGAAAGCAGTGGAAAGCATCGACGCGGTAAAAGGGGTGTTCTTTGCATCTGGTCAGATGCAGATTATTCTTGGAACCGGAACGGTCAACAAGGTGTATGAGGAGTTTATTCAGATGGCGGGGGTCCGTGAGGCCAGCAAAGAGGATGTGAAGCGGGACGCGGCGAAAAATTCAAATCTGCTTCAGAGGCTGATTAAGACAATCGGAGATATCTTCGTGCCGATCATCCCGGCAATCGTGGCCAGCGGTTTCCTGATGGGAATTATGGAAGCCTTGAATTTTATGGTGAACAACGGATTTCTCCATATTCAGACGAGCGGCTCCATCTATCAGTTTGCGGTATTGTTCAGCAATGTGGCCTATGTCTTCCTTCCAATCCTGATTGCGTTCAGTGCGGCAAAGGTGTTTGGCGCGAATCCGTATCTGGGAGCGGTAATCGGCATGATTATGATTCATCCGAACCTGCAGAACGCCTGGACGGTCGCATCGGAAGGCGTTCAGAAGACACAGGAGGTGTTCTGGGGACTGTGGGAGATTGACATGGTCGGTTATCAGGGCCATGTAATTCCGGTGGTCATCGCAGTTTTTGTATTAAGCGTGATTGAGAAAAAGCTGCACAAAGTAATCCCGCCGATGTTCGACCTGTTTGTAACTCCCCTTGTGAGCGTATTTGCAACCGGATATCTGACCCTGGCAGCAATCGGCCCGGTATTCGTTATGATTGAAAATGGTATGCTGGGCGGCATCCAGAAATTACTGACGCTTCCATTCGGAATCGGAAGTCTGGTGATGGGCGGCTTATATGCGCTGACGGTGGTTTCCGGTATCCATCATATGTATACGGTTATCGACATGGGGCAGCTTTCGATGTACGGAATGACCTACTGGCTGCCGCTTGCATCGGCGGCGAATGTGGCGCAGGGCGGAGCCGCCCTGGCGGTTGCAATCCGTTCCAAGAACGCAAAGATGAAGTCTGTTGCACTTCCATCTGCCCTCAGCGCATGCATGGGAATCACGGAGCCTGCGATTTTCGGCGTGAATTTAAGATACGGAAAACCATTTATCGCCGCATCCATCGGCGGCGCATGCGGAGCCTTATATGCTTCCATTACCGGACTTGGCGCAACCGGAACCGGCGTGACCGGAATCTTCGGAATCCTGCTTCACCTTCACCGTCCGTTAAATTATATCATTACGTTAGCGATTGCATTTGGCGTGGCATTTGTACTGACAGGAATCATCGGATTCAGCGAGGAGGAAGAGAACGAGACAGAGGATGAGGCGAAGGCCGGGGCTGGAATGGAAGCCAAGGCTGAGGCTGGAATTGAGAGCAAAGTTGGAGCTGGAATGGAGACCAAGGCTGAGGCTGGAATTGCGAGGAAGCCGGCGGATGCTTGGACGGAGAACTGCGGAGAAAAACAGTCTGTCGTTTACACCTGTCCGATTCCGGGAACGGTAATTCCGCTCAGCCAGGTGCCGGATGAAACCTTTGCATCCGGAGTGATTGGTGGAGGAATCGGCGTAGAGCCATCGGAGGGAAAGGTGTATGCGCCATTCGATGGAACCGTTGCCATGGTATTTGACACCAAGCATGCCATCGGCCTGTATAATGCAGACGGCGTGGAACTCCTGATTCATATTGGAATTGATACAGTAACCTTGTCCGGAAAACCATTTACGGTGCATGTAGAGAGCGGTCAGAAGGTGAAGGCCGGCGAGCTTCTGATGGAATTTGATATGGAACAGATTCAGGCAGCGGGATTATCCGCAGTCAGTCCCATCATTGTATCCAATCCGGGAGGCTTTGAAAATGTAAGTTTTAAGAGCCGATAACGGGGTATCCGATCAGAACGCCGCGCGTCAGAGCGGCAGGCCGATTCAGCTGTGTATGTGTGAGAGATTAGAGGAGGATTTGGTTTGTATAGGAAGGAACAGGAATATAAGAATCAATCGGAGAACAAAAATCAATCGGATAAGTGGAGGCTGCATTTTCATCTGATGCCGCCGGATGGCTGGCTCAATGACCCGAACGGGCTTTGCTGGTTCCGCAGCGAATATCATGTATTTTTCCAGTATGCGCCGGGTCAGCCGGAGGGCGGATTGAAGCACTGGGGACATTATATCAGCAAAGACCTGATTGACTGGGAATATGCGGGAATCGCGCTTTCACCAGAAGAAGACTTTGAATCCAGAGGAGTGTATTCCGGCTCGGCCCTGGTCCGGGACGGCCAGATGCATCTGTTCTACACCGGGAATGTGAAGCTGGAGGGCGACTACAATTACATTACCGATGGCAGACAGGGCAACACGATTCTGGTCAGCAGCCGCGACGGACGCAGGTTCGGCAAGAAGGAGCTTCTGATGACCAATGCGGACTATCCGGATAATCTGACCTGCCATGTGCGTGACCCGAAGGTTGTGACCGGAGCAAGTCTGGGGATTATGGACGAAAAGGATTATATGCTGCTGGGCGCCCGCACCCGGCAGGAGGAAGGCGAGGTCCTGCTGTACCGTTCTGCGAATCTGAAGGACTGGGAGCTTGCCAATATCCTGCGGCCGGACGAAAAATTCGGATACATGTGGGAATGCCCGGATGCATTTATGCTGGACGAGACAAAAATTCTTTCCATCTCTCCACAGGGCGTTGAGCGTGATGGAATAGAGTTTGCAAACCTTTATCAGTCGGGATATTATCTCCTGGACGGAGCATTTGACGGGGAATACAAGCTGAACCGGTTCAAAGAATGGGACCGTGGCTTTGATTTTTATGCGCCGCAGACCTTTGAGGACGGGAAAGGGAGAAGAATCCTCATCGGCTGGATCGGGATGCCGGATGTGCCGGAGGTGAAGAACCCGACTGTGGAATTCGGCTGGCAGAATGCGCTGACCGTGCCAAGACAGGTATTTTTAAAGGACGGCCGGGTGATGCAGTATCCGGTGGAGGAGCTGAAGCAGCTCCGTGGAGAGGAAGAACGCCTGAAGCCGGGTGAAGCCTCCCGTGAACTGGCGTGCTATGATGCAGAGATTTCGCTTCATTCGGATGAAAATATGGAAATCACCGTGTCGGATGGTCTGCTTCTTTCCTATAATAAAGAGCAGAAACAATTCTCCCTGAAATTTAAAGCTGATTTGGACCTTGGCTGCGGAAGAACCGAGCGCAGCGTCCGCCTGGAGCATTGCCGAAGCATCCGAATGCTGATGGACACCTCCTGCATGGAACTGTATCTGAATGGCGGTGAGGAGGTATTTACCACCAGGTTTTATACCGGGACCGGAAAAAGCTGGTTCCGGATGGAGAAGGGGGAGGCGGAGATTCGGTATTTCCGTCTTGCGGAGAAGCTGGGAGAAAGAGAATCCGCATTGTGAAAAGAAAGTTGTGAAAAAAGTTGAGCAGACAAAAATGTATGGCCGCAGGAAAAGAACAAATGTTCCGCCTTGCGGCTATACATTTTTGTCTGCTTATGTTATAATTTGACTTGAAAGCAGGAACGTGGATTATATAAATTATTGCAAAATAGAAGAGCGAGTTTGTGTGCGCAAAGCTTTGCGGGAAAATTGATTTTGGCAGAGGCAAAGCTTGCGGGAGTGTTAGAATATATAAAAACGAATTTCCCGAATTTTACAGAGCATGGTATACAGCATTCTTTGAGAATTATAGAATATATAGAAAAGATTCTGACCAATCGAGCAAAAGAAAAGATGTCAAATGTTGAAATTTTCAAGAGAGAGTATAAATAGTATTTATGAAGAAAACGAAAAATATTATAAATAGGTAATTAAAGACAATGGAGGAATGAAATAATGGAGTTAAGGGACTATCAAAAAAAGCTGTTGAGAAAATTACTACAAATATAGAGAAACATAAAAAAATGTGCATTAAAACTCCTGTTTGTTTAGGAAGAACAGCAATAATTGTAACAGTGGCATCTAAATGTATAAGTAAAGGAATGAAGGTATTAATTCTTACGCCAAACAAAAGTATGAGTTATAAATTAATAGAAATGTGGGACAAGGAGCATGAAAAGAAGCTAACGGTTCAAAAATTCAAGATGAACCGATAAATGAAACGATAAATCCAACTGAGAATGAAAAAACATTGCTTGAAAGAAAAATACTTGATATTTTAGTAATGAATTCAAATATTAGTCAACCTCAAATGGCAGAAATAATTGGAGTTTCATTATCCAGTGTGAAAAGAACTGTAAAAAAGATGGTTGAATCTGGACAGATTAAACATGAGGGAAGCAAAAAATCAGGTCGCTGGGATTGTATTATAAAATAAATCTGAGAATTATATGCTCGTGTATTAATAGGAGTATTTGGTAAATGTTTCGGTGTAAGGTATGAGTTAAAAAATAAGAAATATCCAACTGAGATGGATTCGTTTGAAGATGCAGTAAACATTCATATGGGCTTTTCGACAGAAGATTATTTGACTTTTGGTTTTTGGGGAACAATGTTGGAGTGGATGGTGTTGATGGAGCAGGAAAAGTTATATCAGCAATTACAATTATTTCTTGAGGAAGATTTAGGAAAAGTTACAAAGTGTGTGTGGTTTCTAAGGACAGAGGAAGAAAGTAAATTTTATGATGCTTATGCTATGAATCGGGCAGGAGAAGGGATTGGAATTGACATAGAAAAAATTTTTGAAAAGATTAAGCAAAAATTATGTAAAGGAATGTGAGATATTTAGTGATATATATTACTTATATGTATTATGTAATGTTAACATATGATGAATAGTATTAGTTTTAGTGACCAACCGTCGTAAAAATTTGAAAGTTCGTCTATAAGCCAGCTTCCTGAATACGTGGTTTATGGATTTTTACGAATTTCTGCCTAATAGTCGAACTTTTTTACTGGTCACCAAGGAGGTAAAATCGCATTATGGAGTTTAAATTACACTCAGAATTTCAGCCAACTGGCGACCAGCCGCAAGCCATCAAGCAGCTGGTTCAGGGCTTTAAAGAAGGCAATCAATTCCAGACTTTACTAGGGGTTACGGGGTCTGGTAAGACGTTTACGATGGCAAATGTAATCCAGCAATTACAGAAACCAACGCTGATCATAGCGCACAATAAAACCCTCGCCGCCCAGCTCTACGGCGAATTCAAGGAGTTCTTCCCGGAGAACGCAGTGGAGTATTTTGTCTCCTAGTCTTTAGAGGGGCTATTTTAGGTGCTAAAATGGCCATTTTGACTGGATTTTCCATGTATTTCGGACAAAAAAGACGGGTCAGACAGTATGACAGAGAACGGATTTGTGACCCAAATTCGTGTAATGACACGTTGTTTATAAATAAAATATCATACAGATTCCAAATAGGAAATTTTACATAGGGCATCGTCCATTTCTTTTTGAAATGAGCCGGTGCTCTATTTTTTATGCCTAAAAATAAGAACAGGAGGTAAAAAGGATGAATTTCAAAGAATTTGGAAATTCCATGAAACGAGATCTGGAAGCGTATCTGAGAGAAACGAATCCGGATGTAGTGGTCAAACAGATCAATGTTGAAAAACTGCAAGGGCAGTCGTATGCGGCATTATCTGTTGTAGAGTCAGGTTCGGTTGGTGTCAATATCAATCTGGAAGAACTGTATGAACGCATGAATTCCGGGGGCAGCTATAACAGTGTGTTCTATGCTGCAGCAGATATCGCTGAGAGTCAACTGGCTCATATGCCGGAGTTTGATTTGTCTGCAATCGTGAATTACGAAGAGGCAAAAAAACATCTTTGTGTAGAGGTCGTGGAAACAGCTCGTAATGCAGAGATGCTGGAGCATGTCCCACATGTGAGGGTAGAGAATCTTTCTATGGTGCATCGGCTTCAGTTAGGTAAGAATGAGAATGGAGCGACAACTGTGCTGGTAACGAATGATTTAATGAAGCGCATGGGCGTTACCCCGGAACAACTTCATGAAGATGCCATGAACAGCACACAGCAGGTAAGACCTGCAACTATAAAGAGCATGGCTGAGATTTTATCGGAGGTGATGGAAATTCCGGAGGGAGTACTTGGAACGGACATGGAGCCACCTTTCTACGTGCTCTCTAATGAAGACTTACTGAATGGCGCAGCTGTAATGTTTTATCCGAATGTAATGGAGCAGGCAGCCAAAAATCTGGGTGGTGACTTTTATGTACTCCCATCTTCTGTGCATGAGGTGCTTTTGTATCCGGATAACGGGACTATGCAGCTTGATGAACTGAGAGATATGGTTTGTATCATCAATGAGGGAGAAGTGGCCCCGGAAGATCAGCTGACGGATAGCGTATATCATTATGAGGTGAAATCACGAACCTTTGAACTTGGAGAGAATTACGAAAAGCGTATGGCTGCAAAACAGTTTACGCAGGAAGAACGAGGATCCGTGCTAAAAGAATTGCGGGATAGAAAACAGGATACAGACTTGAAGCCGAAGCCTGTACCACACCGTACAAATGCAGAACCAGTGCTGTAAGAAAGGAGCCGGACAAGATGAATAACGAAATTCAGGTTTTCACCAATGAGCAGTTCGGACAGGTACGGACAGTAACGATTGATGGAGAGCCGTGGTTTGTTGCGGCGGATGTGTGTAAATCTTTGGCATTGAGCAACCCTACAGTAGCTGCTGCACGACTTGATGAAGATGAACGGGCTAAGTTCAACTTAGGGCGTCAGGGAGAAAGTACAATTGTAAGTGAAAGTGGTTTATACACTCTTGTGTTGTCTTCAAGAAAACCGGAAGCCAAGGTGTTTAAGCGTTGGATCACTCACGAGGTCATTCCTTCTATTCGTAAGCACGGCGCATATATGACAAAGCCGGTGCTGGAACAGATGATGGAGTCGCCGGAGACAATCGTACTTCTTGCTCAGAGACTGCTTGCAGAACAGGCAGAGAAAGAGGATGTAAAGAACCAGTTGAAGGTTGCGCAACCGAAGGCGGATTATTTTGATGCATTTGTAAGCGAAAAGGATTTGACGAATCTCCGCAATGCAGCCAAGGAGCTGGGAATCCCTCAGAACATTTTCATCAGCAGATTGCTGGAAAGAGGCTGCCTGTACCGTGATCAGAATCATCGTCTGCTGCCGAAAGCAGAGTACGCCGAACAGGGACGAGGGTATTTTGCGCTGCGGGATGTTTACTGCCGAAACGGTTCCCTGCGCCAGCAGACACTGGTCACAACCAAAGGTAAGGCGTGGTTCCGTGTGAAATTCAAGAAATGGATGGAGGTGTAAGACTATGACGATGTTTACAGAGGGCCGCCTGCAGGCGTATGAGCGCATGATGCAGCAGGGCAGCCGATATTGCCGTGATGATTCCGGTACCAAACATTCCCCTAAGAGTCAGGGAGAAAGGAAGCCGGCTGCGAAAGGCGGTGAGCGCTATGGCAGTCGTAAGAGTTGAGAAAAATCAAAATTACACGACCATGTGTAATTATCATCTACGGGACAAGAATCTTTCCCTGAAAGCAAAAGGGCTGTTGAGCTTCTGCTTGAGTCTGCCGGAATGCTGGGATTACAGTATCAACGGTCTGGCTGCCGTTTGCAAAGAAGGCCGGGATTGTATTATGAGTACCCTTTCCGAGCTGGAAGCGAACGGATACCTGATTCGAGATCGCACCCGGAACGGGGACGGCACACTGGGCGGTATGGAATATGTGATTTTTGAGCAGCCGCAGAACCCTGAGTCGGGTCAGCCAGAGTTGGATTTTCCTACTCTGGATAAGCCTGCATTGGAGAAACCTATGTTGGAAGAACCGACACAAATAAGAACTAACTCAATAAATACGAAAAGAAATAATAACGAAGAGAAGAAAGAGACACGCCATAAATACGGACCGTATCAGAATGTTCTTCTGACGGATGAGGAATATCAGACGCTTTGTAAGGAATTCCCTTCTGACTATGAGCAGAGGATAGCAAGACTTTCAGAATACATGGCGTCTACCGGAAAGTCCTATAAGAACCATCTGATTACCATCCGAAGCTGGGCAAGACGGGAAAAGGCGAAACCGCCCGCCGGTTACAGTCATGAGGCGTATCAATTTCAGGAGGGAGACAGTTTATGAGTGAACCAGATAAGGCACCCAATGTGTTGATGACGGTACTGGATAGGATGTTTGTGCAAAGAGAATTGCAGGAAGGAGAGTATGTAGGCACAGACGGCCTGATTTACTGTGGAAAATGTCATACTCCGGTTCAGTGCAAAGTGGATTATTTTGGAAAATCCAGAATCCTTCCCTGTATCTGTAAGTGCAGGAAAGAAGAACTGGAACAGGAAAAACAGCGGGAAGCGGAAGAAGAATGGAAACGCAGAATCCGGCAGCTCAAAGCAAACGGGATTCAGGAAAAACACCTCCTGGACTGGCGTTTTGAAGTAGCGGAAGATAACAGGGACATTCAGATCGCTCGA
Source organism: Lachnospiraceae bacterium (assembly GCA_030536455.1). Lineage (GTDB taxonomy): Bacteria > Bacillota > Clostridia > Lachnospirales > Lachnospiraceae > Caccovicinus. The sequence goes on from JAUNPZ010000023.1 coordinate 29,270, forward strand.
AAATATGTGAATAACTGGAAGAAGGTCAAGGCGGATAACCTTGGCCTTTTGTTATGGGGTGATGTGGGAACCGGCAAATCGTTTATGGCTGCCTGTATTGCAAACGAGCTGATGGAAAGCGGAACACCGGTGTTGATGACGAATTTTTCCAAGATTCTGAACCAGATGGGAGCGATGTATTCGGATGAACGGTATCAGTATATCGCTTCCTTTTCCCATTATCCCCTGCTTATCATTGACGACCTTGGGATTGAGAGAAATACAGAGTATGCGCTGGAACAGGTCTACGCTGTGATTGACGAGCGGTATAAATCCGGTCTGCCGGTGATAATCACCACGAATCTGACCATCAATGAACTGCGCAATCCCGTGGATGTGGCTCATGCCCGTATTTACAGCCGGGTACTGGAAATGTGCACGCCGGTTCATGTGGCGGGAAGCGACCGTCGCAGATCAATCGGAAAAGAGAAACAAAATGCAGTGAAGGAGGTATTGGAGCTGTGAAGCGAAACAAGAAGTATTTTCCAAATGAAAAAGCAAATATCTACAAGTTAGCGAAGGAGGTTAAGGGTATTGGCAAGGTCAAAAACTGCTGTGACTGCCACACTTCCAGAAGAATCGGGTGCGTCCGTCGGTATAGCTGAGCAGGTTCAGCAGATTCCGTTGTCACGGCTTCGCCCCTTTGAAGGACACCCGTTTAAGGTGCAGGACGATGATGCCATGGCGGAGACGGTGGAAAGTATCAAACAGATCGGGGTGGTGGTTCCGCTGATTGCAAGACCGATGGAGGACGGAAGTCTGGAAATCATTGCCGGACACAGGCGGCACCATGCGGCGCAGCTTGCCGGTTTGGAGAGTGTGCCGGTACTTGTCCGGGAAATGGACAGGGATGCCGCTGTGATTTTTATGGTTGACAGCAACCTGCAACGAGAAAACATCCTGCCCAGTGAAAAAGCATGGGCGTACAGGATGAAAATTGATGCGATTGACCGGATCAAAGGTCGGCCTCAAAAAGAGTGCCAAGTTGGCACAGATTATTTTGGCAAAAGGACAATGGAAATTGTTGGAGAAGATGGCGGGGACAGTGCAAGACAGGTTGACCGTTATGTGCGCCTTACCAACCTGATTCCTGAAATCATGGATATGGTGGATTCCAGGGAAATCTCTTTTAATCCGGCAGTGGAACTGTCTTATTTGAAGCCGGAGGAGCAAAAGGATTTTCTTAGTGCCATGGATTATGCACAGGCGGCCCCTTCCCTTTCCCAGGCACAGCGCATGAAGAAGATGAGTCAGGAGGGTTCCTGTGATCTGGATGCCATGTGTGAAGTTATGAATGAAGTGAAAAAGAGCGACATGGGGCGTGTGTCATTCAGCACGGACTCATTGAAGAGGTTCTTTCCCAAGTCCTACACCCCGAAACAGATGGAAGATACCATTCTCCGATTGCTGGAGCAGTGGCAAAGAAAACGCCAGCGTGATATGGAGCGCTGAGAAGATGGAGGTATTGATTATGATGATGAACAAGATGATGGATTGCTGTGGATACTGTCCCTGTTGTATGTGCTGTGAGGAAGCAGAACGGGAAGAAATGATGATGGGTGACCATGCCGCACCTGCCCGGCGGGGAATCGTGGATATGTTGCACGATGCGTTGGAGCGTATCATTCAGCTTCGCATTGATGTAATTGCAGAAGATCTGACCGGCAGGGATTATGCAGTTCTGGTTCTGGATGAAACCGGCGATGATGAAGTTATGGGGCGTCAGGAATGCGAGGGGATGTACGATGAGTTCTGTTTCGATGATACGGCACTGGAGGACGATTTCGGTTTCCTGATTGCCTATGACAGTACGCACCTGATTGAGATCGGCGGCAGCTGGTATCTGGTGGACGCACCTCTTGTGATCTTCGAGATAGATGAGGATGGCAACGAATGTTCTGTCGATTACGAGACTGTGATGAAATCCCGTAAATTCCTGAAGGAAAATATGGTGGAGCTGACTCTGGAAGACGAAACGTATACTGCCTACCGTCTGAATATCTAAGGAGGCTGCCATGAAACAGTATGATGTGACAATTACAGAGACCTTGCAGCGTACTGTCTCCGTAGCGGCGGCTTTCCGGCAGGAGGCAGAGCAGATGGTCACGGATTCCTGGAATCATCAGGACTATGTGCTCGGTTCGGAGGATTTTGTCGGGGCTGATTTCCGGACAACGGCGGAACGGGAGCTGGAACCGAAGAAAACAATGGATGTACTTCTGGTGCAGCCGAATGCTTTTCCCAGACCGGTGACCATTGAAAACGGACTGGAAGCCTTACAGGCGGCTGTGGGTGGAGATATTGAAGCAACGTATCCATTTGACGATAATGTGGCACTTGTTATCAATGATGAAGGCAAAATAGCCGGACTGCCGCTGAATCGTGCGCTCCGCACGGAGGACGGCGATATCTATGATATTGTAGTCGGGGACTTTCTGGTGGTAGGTCTGACGGAGGATGACTTCGGCTCTCTTACCCCGGAGCAAATGGAAAAGTTCGAGAAGCAGTTCCATCAGCCGGAAACCTTTATCCGGATGGGAAAAAGCATCATGGCAATCCCACTGCCGGATGATATGGTCAAAGATATGGCAGAAAAGCAGCCTTTACAGGGAATGAAACCAAAACAGAGCGACAGGGAGTGCCTGTGACAGCAGAAAGGAGGAGAAATTTTTGCAGGAAGAGATTGAAAACAGAACAGTCAATCTGGCAATCAGTACAACCAAACTGACTGCCCGAACGCTCCTGAATGCCTATCATACGTGGAAACGGCATCACAATGCTGCAAAAGATAAGAAAGCAATGGAAAAGCCGGTCGGCAAACAGACCATCAAGGAGCTGCTGGGGCAGAATCAGGGAGTCAGCAGTATTCCCATTCAGAATACCGGTATCCGTGATTTTGAGCAGATTGCCCGAAAGTATGGTATTGACTATGCAATCACCAAAGACAAAACAGTGGTGCCGCCCAAATATATGATCTTTTTCAAAGCAAGGGATGCAGATGCCATGACTGCGGCATTTGCGGAATACAGTAATCGGAAACTGAAGACAAAAGTGAAACCGAGTGTCTTGAAGCAGCTTGAAAAATTGAAAACTTTGGCAGCATCAATCCCGGAAAAGATCAAGGAAAAATTACAGGAGCATGGAAGCCGATGAATACAAAGATGAAGAAGATATTGATTTTGAACCTGCCGTATCTGATCATTGGTTTATTGGCTACGAACCTTGGAGAAGCATGGAGAATCGCAGAAGGAGCAGATTTCTCTGCGAAACTGCTGGGATTCTGTACCACGCTTGGGATTGCGATCAGTAATCCGATGCCCAGCTTTTACCCGATGGATTTGCTGTTCGGGCTGCTGTGTGGCGGGGCAATTCGGCTGGCAGTGTATCTGAAAGGGAAAAACGCAAAGAAATACCGGCATGGTCAGGAGTATGGTTCTGCAAGGTGGGGCGGACCGAAGGACATTGAGCCATTTATGGACACGAAATTCGAGAATAATGTCATTCTTACCCGGACAGAGCGGCTGATGATGGGAAGCCGTCCGAAAAATCCGGCGAATGCCCGGAATAAAAATGTGCTGGTAGTCGGTGGCTCCGGTTCCGGAAAGACACGCTTCTGGTTAAAGCCGAACCTTCTCCAATGCCACAGCTCTTATGTTGTCACTGACCCCAAGGGCGATATCGTAATTGACTGCGGCAATGTGCTTTTGAAGAATGGATACAGGCTGAAGATCTTTAATACCATCAATTTCAAGAAGAGCCAGCACTACAATCCATTCGCATATATTCACAGCGAAAAGGACATTTTGAAGCTGACCACAACGCTGATTGCCAATACCAAGGGGGACGGGAAAGAGGGGGATGCGTTCTGGACGAAAGCGGAAACGCTTCTGTATTGCGCTCTGATTGGCTATATCCACTATGAAGCACCGACAGAGGAACAGAACTTTGCGACTCTGATTGAGTTTTTGAATGCGATGGAAGTGCGTGAGGACGATGAAACTTTTCAGAATCCGGTGGATCAGATGTTTGAAGCATTGAAGAAAAAGAAGCCGAATCACTTTGCAGTCCGGCAATATGCGAAGTTCAAATTGGCTGCCGGCAAGACCTTAAAAAGTATACTTGTGAGTTGCGGTGCCCGTCTTGCTCCCTTTGATATCCAGGAGGTTCGTGACATTACCATGTACGATGAACTGGAACTTGATACGCTGGGAGACAGAAAGACGGCGCTTTTTTTGATTATGAGTGATACTGACCCTACCTTTAACTTCCTGATCTCCATGATTTACAGCCAGCTGTTCAATCTCCTTTGTGAAAAGGCAGATGATGTGTACGGCGGGCGGCTGCCGGTGCATGTGCGCTGTCTGATTGATGAGTGCGCAAATATTGGGCAGATTCCAAACCTGGAGAAGCTGGTGGCTACCATTCGAAGCCGTGAGATTTCGGCGGCACTGATCCTTCAGGCACAGAGCCAGTTAAAGGCAATCTACAAGGACAATGCGGATACCATTATCGGCAACATGGATTCCCGTATTTTTCTGGGCGGAGCAGAGCCGACTACCCTGAAGGAGCTGAATGCAGCCCTTGGCAAAGAAACCATTGATATGTACAACACATCGGATACCCGTGGCAACAGCCCGTCCTACGGAACCAATTACCAGAAGGTCGGTCATGACCTTGCATCGGTAGATGAACTGGCGGTTCTGGACGGCGGCAAGTGCATTTTGCAGCTGCGTGGTGTCCGTCCTTTTATGTCAGATAAATACGATCTGACACAGCACCCCAACTACAAATTCACAGCCGGTGCAGATAAGAAATATACGTTTGATATTGAAAAGTTCCTAGATCACCGGCTGAAACTAAATCCAAATGATTCGTATGAGGTTATCGACGGCGATGACACTCATGCCTGATTGCTCTCCATTCCAACACGGAATCGGGGAGCCTTTTTTGTACACATCCCGAAGTCACGGCACATGGCACTGCCCGGAGGGGCGAAGTAGATAAGAGACCATCCCTGCCGAAGACGGACGGTTGTTGATATAAGATAAAAACCATTCACTACACATTTTCAAAAACAGGAGGAAACAGAATATGGCATTTTTCAACAGCGCAGTAGGCGTACTTCAGACACTTGTAATCGCTCTCGGAGCCGGTCTTGGCATCTGGGGAGCAATCAACCTGCTGGAAGGCTACGGTAACGATAACCCAGGTGCCAAGTCCCAGGGCATGAAACAATTAATGGCAGGCGGCGGTGTAGCTCTTATCGGCACGACACTTGTTCCGCTGCTTTCCGGTCTGTTTGGTTAATCTGAATAGGAGCGGCGAAAAGCCGCTCCTACATAAATTTTTTTCTAACTGCACGATAAAATAGAGTTTAAGGCAGTTACTATTCTGTTTCCCAAAAACAAAAAAATATTGATATTGGGAAATAAA
>JAUNPZ010000141.1 GCA_030536455.1 Lachnospiraceae bacterium
GCCTCCCAGTAAAGCACGCCGTCCCGCTCGGACCGCATCACAAAATCCTCATCCCGCAGATATTCCAGGCAGGAAAAGGTCTTGCTCGTCACCATCTTAAGAAGGAGAAGCTGTTCCTTATTCTGCGGCACCTCCCGGATTCCGTAAGCCAGCATGGCAATCTGCACCACCGTCATCGGATGCCTTCCATGGCGCACGATCTGCTCAATAATCTGAATCTTTTCCAGATAAGCAAACACGATCCGGTTCACATTCTTTCGGATTTCCTTTCCCTCCAGCATGGAATTATGAGCCGGGAACAGGCGGCAATCTAAAAATTCATGCTTCACCTGCTCCAGGGATGCAAAATAGGCCTTCAGCAGATGTTCATCCTTAAAGCTGGTTCCCACAATGGGCACAATCTTCTGGATAATCTGGTCCGCGCTGAACAAAAAACGATGGGTCCGGTCCAGAAGCCCCATCTGGCCGTAAGTATGGCCGCGCAGAGGAATGGCCTCCAGTTCATACCCGCCATAACAGAAACGGTCCCCCGGCTGAACCGGGCGATAATGAAAATGCAGGATATTGAACTCATTTAACTGGTCCTCCTTCACCGCTCTGGTAAATATCCTCCAAAGCTCCGGAGTCCCCTCCTTCGTGATGCCCACATACCGAAGGGCCTCCGCCTGGTCCTCATTGTACAGACAGTTATAATGCAGGCAGTCGTAATGATGCCGCTCCTCGGAGGCGTTCATAAAAATCCGGCTTCCCCGCTGTTCAAACCGGTAGGCAAGACCGCAGTGGTCGTGATGCTTGTGAGTCAGAAAAATATCCAGATTTTCAAAGGAAATCCCTAATCCAGAGAGCGTCTGCTCCAGCGTCCTCCAGCATTCTTCATCATGAAAGCCCACATCCACCATCAGGCTCCGGTCCTTCTGCGGGTCCTTTCCCGGTATGAGATAAAGCTTAATCTCGTTAATACTTTTAAAATTACTGTGAAGCTCCAGCTGATAAATCCCCGGAAGCACTTCAATCCATGGTTCCTCCATATGTTTCTCCTACCAAAGCTGTAATTTTTTCCACGCACCAATGCGCTGCATACGCGATTCCGGTTCCCAGCAGGGCGCCGGCCAGCACATCGCTTGGAAAATGAACAAACAGATATAAGCGGGATAATCCGATTACCACCGCCAGTATCAGAACCGCAGTCCCCTTCCTCCGGTCATATAAAAGGACGCTGACTGCCGCCTCGAAGCCGGCCAGGGTATGGCCGGAGGGAAAGGAAAAATCATCCGGGTTGGCAATCAAAAGAGCGATGCTCTGGTCAATCCAGGAGGGACGGCTCCGGCCCACCAGATTTTTAAGCATCAGATTCCCGACGAAAAAGCCAATCAGCAGCGATAACAGCACCGCTGCACCGCACCTTCTCGTTCTCTTCCCGCAGAAAAGAACCACACCCAGCAAAATCCAGATCCAGCCCGCGTCTCCCAGAAAGGTGACGGCCTGCATCAGCTCATCCAGAATGGGATGACGCAGACGCTGAATCCAGTAAAGAATCGAAAACTCCATAAAATCCCTGCTCCTGCTCTATTTTCTGCCTTACAGGTCCGTGCCGAACACAATCCCCGCATCCTTTCTGGCGGTCACCAGAATTTCCATGATCAAAAGCGTCTGTCCCAGCATATCGTAACAGGCCGGATAGTCCTTGTCCTTCATCTGTCTGGCAAATTCCCGCATCTCGGCCGTCAGGCTGCCGCCCTGGCCGTCCTCGCAGAGCCGCTCGCTGCCCTCCTTGCTCCAGAACTCCGCATATCGGCTGGAGCTGACCGGTCCCTCCAGCCGGATGCAGCCCTGGTCTCCCTGGACCATGCCGAAGCACGGACTGTCCGAATCCTTGGAGCCGCAGCAGACCGCCTGGAATCCGTCGTACCCCATGGTCATGATGCCGGAGGTGTCAATCCCGTTAAAGCCCAGGTTGGCCGCATAGCGCACCCAGTTGGGCTTTCCGAACAGCGCCACCACGAAATGCAGATTATACATATTAATGTCGTACAGACATCCGCCGGAAAGAGACGGGTCGAATGCCGGGAGCACCTTCCGCTCCAGATAGGCGTCGTAGCGGCTGGAGCGCTGAGAATAATTGCACTGCACCAGCTTGATGGCCCCCACCCGGCTCAGATTCTGCTTCACGGCAAGAAAATTATCGGAGTAGGGAAGCTTGCAGGCCTCCCAGAGAAACCGGTTCTTTTTCTTCGCAAGCTGAATCAGCTCCGCCGCCTCGTCGTACTCCGTAGTAAACGGTTTTTCACAAATCACATTCTTTCCTGCCTCCAGAGCTGCCCTGGCATACTCGTAATGGAGGCTGCTGATGATTCCAATATAAACGGTATCTATGTCGGTTCTGGTAAGAAATACGGGATACTCTGTGTAAATCTCGCGGATATGGTACTCATCCGCCAGCTCGCGCCCCTTATTCAGGCTGGCGGCGCGGACGCAAAGCGCATTTACCTCGATATCGGAAATCGGCTTCACATCCTCCAACAGCCGTCTTACAATCATGCCATTGCCAACTACACCTAATTTCATACGTCACTGTCCTTTCTTCCTGTCTCAATCCTGCCTTCCGGCCGTATCCTGCTCCTGCGTATCCTGCTCTTCTTTCTTCTGCGGAATCACATTCTGGAACATCTTATCCATCTCCAGATAAGACTTTTTTAAGGAAACCGGCTTCCCCTCCCGGTTCAAAAAGCAGTGCTTCGTCTCTCCCACGCACCGCAGCTCCCCCGTCTCCTTATCCTGCACCGAATACTCGATGGTCATCTTAATTCCATTGTAAAACTTTAATATCGGGATGATGAGAACCGTATCCCCGAACCGGGTCATGGACTTGTATTCACAGGTCACAGAAAGCACCGGGCTGATGATTCCCTGCTCCTCCATCTCCTCATAACCGATTCCAAGCTGGCGCATCAGGTCGGTCCTGGCTTCCTCAAACCAGCGGATGTAATTCGAGTGATGGATAATTCCCATCTGGTCGGTCTCATAGTACTGGGTTTTGTGTTCATAAGTACTTAGCTTCATGTCAATCATCTCCTATTTTTATCCGCCGCAATGCTTTTTTTCCTCCATTGCAGCTCCGGTTACCGCAGGCCTTCCCCAGTCTGAAAAGCCTGCTGACCTAACGTTAGTATAACACAAAAGAAGGACTCTTGCCAGCCCTTCTTTTTCCATATTTTGCCTATTTATATCGATTTTATAAAAACTTAATATTATGATTTAAGCGTCTTCCAGCATAAACTTCTCCACCACCAGCGCCACGCCGTCCTCGTCATTGGACGCTGTGATGTAGTCCGCCGCCTTCCGCACCGGCAGCACGCCATTGGCCATGGCCACGCCAAGTCCGGCAAACTGAATCATGGAAAGGTCATTGTAGCCGTCCCCGCAGGCAATCATCTGGTCCTTCGTCATATGAACCTTCTCCAGAAGCCGCTCCAGGCTCAGCGCCTTGTCCACGCCCTTCGGAAGGACCTCCAGGAAAAACGGCTCCGAACGGTACACGCTGAAATTCTTTCCCAGCGCCGCCTTCACCTTCGGCTCCACCGTTGCCAGATAATCCCCGTCATCCAGCATCAAAAACTTGGGTACCGGAAAATCCAGACGGGCAAACAGTTCATCCAGGTCCACCTCATGAAGCCGCAGATGATTGATTTTCGATTCCACCTGCGCATACTGGTTTTCCGCATTATTGGTCAGGATGTAGTCATTCTCATAGGTCAGAAAATCCACCCGGTTTTCAACAGCAAGCTGCATGATCTTCTGATTTGCCTCAGCCGGAAGCATCCGGCTGAAAACCATTTCCTCCGTCGCGCAGTCTAAAATCACGCCGCCGTTAAATGCCAGGATATAGCCGCCGTATTTTGCAAGCTCCAGCTCCTTTGCCAGAGGCATCACGCCGTACACCGGGCGGCCGGAGGCCAGAACTACCTTTTTGCCCCGCTCCATGGCCTCTTTCAAAACCGCCTTCGTCCTCGGCGTAATGATCTTCTCTCGATTGGTCAAGGTACCGTCCAAATCCAGTACAATCATCTCATAACTCATCGGATTCCTCCTGTGTATCCCATTTCCCTATTTCTCATTTAATTGGTAAAGCTTCTCATATTTTTCTTTCAGGTATTTCACAAAATACTCCGGATTAAAGTCCTCTCCGGTGGTATCCATTAAAATCCTCCGGCTGTCCTTTAACTTCCCGTACTGATGGATATGCTCCCGCAGATACTCCCGGATTACCTCCAGCTTTCCATCCTCCAGAAGTCCTTCAAAATCCATCTCCTTCTTCATATGGTAATAAAGCTGGGCGCCGAATGCACTTCCCAGCGCGTAGGACGGGAAATATCCGAAGGAGCCCTGAGACCAGTGGATATCCTGAAGCACGCCTTCCCGCATGGTTTCCGGACGAACGCCCAGATACTCCTCGTACTTGTCCGCCCAGGCCTCCGGAAGCGCCTCCACCTCCAAATCGCCTTCGATCAACTGCTTTTCCAGCTCGTAGCGGATCAGCACATGAAGGCTGTAGGTCAGCTCGTCCGCCTCTGTGCGGATGAAGCCCGGCACTGCCTTATTAACTGCATTTACAAACATATCCAGTCCGATATCCTGAAGGTTCTCCGGGAATGCCTCCTGAAGCTTCTCGTAAATCGGAACCCAGAAGCCTCTGCTTCTTCCGATGATATTTTCAAAGAAACGGGACTGGGACTCATGCATGCCCATGGACGCGCCCTCGCCCACCATCGTCTGGGTTAAGTCGTCCCGGATTCCCATCTCATAGAGGGCATGACCGCTCTCATGGATGATGGAGAACAAGGAGCTGTCCAGGCGTTCATTATAATGCGTGGTAATCCGCACATCCTTGTTGTGCAGGTTAGTGGTAAACGGATGGGCGCTGACCGCCATCACGCCTTTATTAAAATCAAAGCCCACATACTCCGCCATGAAGCGGCCGATTTGCTCCTGCTGCTCATCCGTGAAATCCCCGGTCAGGAAATCATCGCGGAGTTTCACCCGGCTCTCCTCCACTGCCTTTAAAAGCGGCACGATCTCCGCCTTAACCGTATCAAAGAACCGGTCCAGAAGCTCCATGTTAAAGCCTGGCTCATAATCGTCCAGCATCACATCGTACTTTTTCTGCCCATCCTTGGCCCGGTAGCCTGCAAACTTCTTCTGGTATTCAACCACCTTCTTTAAAGTAGGCGCAAATAATTCAAAATCATCCTTCTCCTTGGCCTCTGTCCAGATTCGAACCGCCTCTGCGCTCAGTCTGGCAAATGCCTGATACTCCTCCTGTGGAATGCAGTCCAGCTTTTCCAGTTCCCTGGAAATCTCCCGCACCTGGGCGGCCTCCGCCTCATCTAAGGAATCATCCTCCCGGCACTCCTCCACCAGCTTTTTCACCGCTTCGTTATTCACCGCCTGAAAATATTCGCCGGACAGGATGCCGATGACATTGCCCGTCAGCTCCCCGGCGGCCTTCGGCGCTAACGTGGCGTCGTCCCACTCAAACAGGACCATCGCCGCCTTCATGGCCATGGCGCGGTCTAAATACACCTTTAATGAATCAAATGCTTTGCTCATATCAAAATCTCCTTTGCAGTTTCCTATTCTTGCACAAATGATTATATCCGCAGGGACCACTCGGAGCAGTCCATCACCTTTGTGGCCAGACCTTCATAGAACTCCGGCTCATGGCAGATTAACAGGATGCTTCCCTTATACTCCTTCAGCGCCCGCTTCAGCTCCTCCTTGGCGTCCACATCCAGATGGTTCGTCGGCTCATCTAAAAGCAGCACATTGCTCTCCCGGTTCATCAGCTTGCACAGACGAAGCTTTGCCTGCTCGCCGCCGCTTAAGACACGGACCTGGCTCTCGATGTTTTTCGTGGTCAGCCCGCACTTTGCCAGCGCCGCCCGCACCTGATACTGGGTATAGGACGGAAATTCCTTCCACAGTTCCTCGATGCAGGTCGAGGTATTGCCGGGAGCCATCTCCTGCTCAAAATATCCGATTTCCAGATAATCGCCCAGTTCCACCCGGCCGGATAAGGCAGAAATCTGCCCCAGAATGCTGCGAAGCAGGGTCGTTTTTCCGATACCATTGGCTCCCTTTAACACGATGCGCTCGCCGCGCTCCATGGTCATGTTAATCGGACGGGACAGCGCTTCGTCATAGCCGATCACCAGGTCCTTCGTCTCAAAAATCACCTTGCCCGCCGTTCTGGCATCCAGAAAATGGAACTCCGGCTTCGGCTTTTCCTTTGCCAGCTCGATAATCTCCATCTTATCCAGCTTCTTCTGCCTGGACATGGCCATATTCCGGGTGGAAACCCTGGCTTTATTTCTCGCCACGAAATCCTCAAGCTGGGAAATCTCCTGCTGCTGGCGCTTGTAAGCCGCCTCAAGCTGGGCCTTCTTCATCTCGTAAACTTCCTGGAACTTCTCATAATCTCCCACATAACGGTCCAGACGCTGGTTTTCCATATGATAGATAATGTTGATGACACTGTTTAAGAACGGAATGTCATGCGAAATCAGGATGAACGCATTCTCGTAATCCTGCAGATACCGCTTCAGCCACTCGATATGCTGCACATCCA
>JAUNPZ010000142.1 GCA_030536455.1 Lachnospiraceae bacterium
GATGCCATGCTGATTATGGAGGACCCGGAGGGACGGCGGAAGGAAATCGCCGGGGAAGGCTGATAACTTGCATACCGATTTGAACAGGAAGGCAGTGGAAAAGAGAGATGGAAGAAACTCGGTTGAATAAATTTTTAAGTGAAATGGGTATCTGCTCCAGGCGCGAGGCGGACCGGCTGGTGGAAGCCGGAAAGGTTATGATTGACGGAAAACCTGCGGTGATGGGGCAGAAGGTGCGGGACGGGCAGACCGTTATCTGCGATGGAAAGCTGGTCTGCGGCGGAAGCCGGAGCGGAGCGGCTGCCGGAGGCTGTATCCAGGACAGGGCGGCTGCTGGCGGTGATTCCCAGGGCAGGGCGGCTGCTGGCGGTGATTCCCTGAAGGGAGCGCTTGCGGATGGCGGTATTCCGAGCGGAGCGGCTGCCGGCGAAACCCCGGTCAGGCGGCCGAAACCGGTCTGGCTGGTGGTGAATAAGCCGAGAGGGATTGTCTGCACCACCTCCGATAAGGACCGGGCGGAGAATATCGTGGAATTTTTAAAGTATCCGGCGCGGATTTATCCGGTCGGACGTCTGGATAAGGATTCCGAGGGGCTGCTTCTGATGACCAATCAGGGCGGTCTGGTGAATCAGATTATGAGAAGCGGAAATGCCCATGAGAAGGAATACGAAGTGCGGGTAAACAAGCCGCTGACCAGAGAATTTCTGGACGCCATGGCGGAGGGGGTGGAGCTGAAGGAATTAAAGCAGACCACACGCCCTTGCGAGATTACCGCGACCGGAAAGGATTCCTTCCGGATTATCCTGACCCAGGGGCTGAACCGGCAGATCCGCCGCATGTGCGAGACGCTGGGCTACCGGGTTCTGGAGCTGAAACGGGTGCGGATTATGAACATCCGTCTGGGCAGTCTGAAGACGGGCGGATTCCGCCGGATGACCAGAGAGGAATATGAGGAGATGCTCTGGCTGTTAGAGGAGTCCGATTCCAGCAATCTTCCATTTGCGGAGCGTGGTCTGGAAAGATGACTGGCATCCCGGATATGAATGCTCCGGGACACGGAAAAGGCATGGAGCCGTTAAAAAGAAAGAATAATTTGAGAAAGGATTATTTCCGATATGGATGATAAAATCCTCCGCATGAAAGAACTGATTTCGGTTCTTTCCAAGGCTGGCCGGGCGTATTACCAGGAGAGCCGGGAGATTATGAGTAATTTTGAATACGACAAGCTTTACGATGAGCTGCTGGCGCTGGAAAAGGAAACCGGCGTCCTCCTATCCGGCAGCCCCACCCAGAAGGTGGGCTATGAGGTCTTAAGCGAACTGCCGAAGGAAACCCATGAGGCCCCTATGCTGTCCCTGGATAAGACGAAAAGCGTGGAGGCGCTGGCCGAATGGCTGGGAAGCCAGAAGGGCCTTCTTTCCTGGAAGCTGGACGGCCTGACCATCGTGCTTACCTATGAGCATGGAAGTCTGGTAAAGGCGGTCACCAGGGGAAATGGAGAGATTGGCGAGGTCATCACGCCGAATGCAAAGGTATTTGCGAATATCCCGCTGACCATCGGCTATCAGGGCCTTCTGGTTCTGCGTGGGGAGGCGGTGATCAAGTACTCGGATTTTGCCAGAATCAATGAGGAAATCGAGGATGTGGACGCCAAATATAAGAATCCAAGGAACCTGTGCAGCGGCTCCGTGCGTCAGCTTAACAGTCAGATTACAGCTCAGAGAAATGTGAATTTCAAGGCATTTATGCTGGTAAAGGCCGATGGCGTGGACTTTAAAAACAGCCGGGAGGCTCAGTTTGAGTGGCTGAAAACCCAGGGCTTCGAGGTGGTGGAATACCGCCGGGTAACGGCTGAAACCATGGCGGAAGAGGTGCAGCATTTTGCGGAGGCCATCGGGGATTATGACATTCCGTCAGACGGTCTGGTGCTGCTGATGGACGATATTGCTTATGGGGAATCCCTGGGGCGGACCGCAAAATTTCCGCGCAATTCCATCGCATTTAAGTGGGCGGATGAGATTCGGGAGACGAAGCTTTCCTATATCGAATGGAGTCCGTCCAGAACGGGATTAATCAATCCGGTGGCGGTATTTGAACCGGTGGAACTGGAGGGAACTACCGTCAGCCGGGCCAGTGTCCACAATATCAGCATCATGGAAGCACTGGAGCTGGGAGAGGGAGACGTCATCACGGTCTATAAGGCCAATATGATCATCCCGCAGATTGCGGACAATTTGACCCGCAGCGGCAGCGTGCAGATTCCGAAAATCTGTCCGGTTTGCGGCGGAGCTGCGGAAATCCGCCAGGTGGAGGAGGTGCGCTCGCTCTATTGCACCAATCCGGAGTGCCAGGCGAAAAAAATCAAGAGCTTTACCCTGTTTGTGAGCCGGGATGCGCTGAATGTAGACGGCCTTTCGGAGGCAACCCTGGAGAAATTTATCGGCGCCGGATTCATCCATGAATTTGCCGATATCTTTCACCTGGCGGACCATCAGGAGGCCATCGTAGCGATGGAAGGCTTCGGCCAAAAGTCCTACGACAACCTGATGATCTCCTTAAAAAAAGCGTCCCATACCACCCTTGCAAGGCTTATCTACGGCCTGGGCATCGCAGGCATCGGACTGGCCAATGCCAAGGTCTTATGCCGGAAATTCAAGTTTGATTTTGAGAGCATGCGCCATGCCTCCTATGAGGATTTGATTGAGACAGACGGCATCGGAGATGTGCTTGCAAAGGCATGGATGGAGTATTTCCAGAATGAAAAAAACAATGTGCAGGTGGACCGTCTGCTGGCTGAATTAGACATCGAGAAGGAAGTGGAAGTGCCGGAAGAGGAGGCGGTTTTTGCCGGTAAAACCTTTGTGATTACCGGCTCGCTGGAGCATTTTTCAAACCGGAAGGAGCTGCAGGAGCTGATTGAATCCAAGGGCGGAAAGGCGGCCTCTGCGGTATCCGCGAAGACCAGCTATCTGATCAATAATGACACGGCCAGCAATTCCTCCAAGAATAAAAAGGCGAAGGAGCTGGGGATTCCCATTCTGTCAGAGACGGATTTTCTGGAGCTTTTGGAGCGTATGACCGGCCAGGAGGCCTGAAAAAAAGCATTTTTGAGCAGCAATTATAGAAAAAGAGGGGGCAATTAACATGCCGATTAAGATACAAAAGGATTTACCGGCGAAGGCGATTCTGGAGTCGGAAAACATATTTATGATGGATGAGGACCGGGCGCTCAGCCAGGATATCCGACCGCTGGAAATCCTCATATTGAACCTGATGCCAATCAAAGAAGACACGGAAACCCAGCTTCTCCGGGCGCTGTCCAACACACCGCTGCAGGTGGACTGTACCTTCCTTACCATGTCCACCCATGTGTCAAAAAACACATCCAGAAGCCATTTAAACAAGTTCTATGTTCACTTTGACGACATTCGGAAAAAGAGATATGACGGCATGATTATTACCGGCGCTCCGGTGGAAAATCTGGAGTACGAAGAAGTGAATTACTGGGATGAACTGAAGATGATCATGGAGTGGTCAAAGACCCATGTGACCTCCACCATGCATATCTGCTGGGGCGCTCAGGCGGGACTTTATTACCACTACGGCATTCCGAAATATCCGCGGGAAACCAAGCTTTCCGGCATCTATGAGCACCGGGTTTTAAACCGGAAGGTGCCGTTGGTGAGAAGCTTTAATGATACCTTTATGGCGCCTCATTCCCGCTTTACCGAGGTGCGCCGGGCGGATATTTTAAAGCATCCGGAGCTTGTCATTCTGGCAGAATCCACAGAAGCCGGCGTATTTCTTGCCATGAGCCGGGATGGAAAGCAGATTTTCGTCCAGGGACATCCAGAGTATGACCGGATGACGCTGAATACGGAATATCACCGGGATTTGGGAAAAGGAATGAACCCTTCCGTTCCCTGTAATTACTACCCGGACGATAATCCCAGTGAGATGCCGGTGCTGAGCTGGAGGAATACGGGGAATACGCTGTACAGCAACTGGCTCAATTTTTACGTCTATCAGATCACTCCTTATCTGCTTGAGGTGGAGGAGTAGGAACAGGCGGAAAGCCGGATAAATGCGGAAGTAAATCGGTTGGGAGGGATTTCGATGTGTGATATTAAAAAATATGGTGATATATATAAAGAGATAGCGAAACTAGGTCCGGAAGATACTCTGCAGTTGGTTCTTGAGTCAGCAGATGAAGATACGAAGGAATTCTATGAGCTGGTAGGAGATTTCCTGATGCAGAAGAAGCAGAAAGAGTTAATCGAGGCGAATCAGTTCTGATGAAAAGATATGTGATAATTGCAGGAGTAAATGGTGCTGGTAAGTCTACCATGTATGGGATGCGGAGGGATTTGCAGCAGCTTCCTCGAATCAATACGGATGAAATCTTGAAATCATTTGGGGACTGGAGAAGTACAGCCGATTTGATGAAAGCCGGGAAAATGGCAGTAAGCAGACTGAATGAATATTTGAAGAACGAGGTTTCTTTTAATCAGGAAACTACTCTGTGTGGAAAAGGTATTGTCAGGAACATCCAGAGGGCGAAGCAGTCGGGATATACGGTAGAATTGCATTTTGTAGGGCTTGATGACGCAGAGACTGCAAAAGCAAGAGTTGCTTACCGGGTGGCACATGGCGGCCATGGTATACCGGAAAAGGATATTGAGAAGCGGTATGTGGAAAGCTTCGAAAATCTGAAAAAGGTTCTTCCGCTGTGTGATTTGGCTGTACTGTATGACAATACGGTCAGGTTCCGGAGATTTGCAATCTATCGGAATGGTTCGCTTGTTCGATTATCTCATACCGTACCGCAATGGTATGAAAGGGTAAATGGAGTAGGAAATGCAGATCGTGAGTCAGGCAGTTCTGACGATATGAAAAATGCAGGTGTTTAAAAAGCCCTGCAATATTGCAGGCAATGATAGGAGTGTCAGGACGGCACTCCTTCTTTTTTTCCTGTGCCGGCGAATAAAAGCATTTTGTTTTGTAATTGGAGTATGGTATAATGAGGGTATTGTGAAAGATGAGGTGGTCAAGTGTGCAGAAATTCAGAAAATGTGAAATCGAGCTGGAAAGAGATGTTCAGAAGCAGCTGTCAGAATGGAAGGAGTTCCGTCATAATACGGTACTGCAGGTAGAAGGCCCAAGGCAGGTTGGAAAGACCCATGAGGTGAGAAAGTTTGCTTGTGCGAACTATAATCAGGTTATCTATGTAAATCTTGTCAGTGATGATTATGGATTTGAAGATTTAATGCTTACCGATGATTTTCTGGAGGAATACTGCCGGAATGCGAAGCTGGGACATTATGTGAATGATGCTTCCACCGTATTAATTCTTGACGAGATACAGGAAAGTGCAGAGGTTTATAACCATATCCGTGATTTCAGGGAGCGGTTTGCATGTGATATCATTGTCAGCGGCAGTTATTTAGCGCGGACTGTGAAATCAAAGGATTTCTTCCTTCCTGCTGGAATTGCATATCTCCGCATTTACCCGCTTTCGTTTCAGGAGTTCTGCCGGGCGGCCGGAGCAGAGGATATGCTGATGGGACTCAGCCTTGCCGGGGATTCAACCGATGAGGAATACAGGCATCTGGAGGCTCTCTATCAGGTGTACCGCCATATCGGAGGCTATCCGGAGGTGGTGACAACCTATATCCGGACCGGAAAGGAAGCGCAATGTCTGCAGACGCTGGAGAATCTGATCAATACGTTTACTTCGGAGTCCAGCCGGTTCTTTTCGAATTCAACAGCACTTAGTATTTTCAAAGAGTCCTATAAGGCAGTACTGGTGCAAATCTGTGAAGAGAAGAAGGGAACGGGGAAGAACTTTCTGGAGTTTGCCACGAACTTCGTAAAGGATTCCGTGAAGGAGGCAGTCAGCCGTAACGAAATCAGGGCGGCGGCAGCCTGGCTGTATTATTCAGGCGTTATCGATTATTGTGATATGTATAACAATGGCGATGTGACCGATGTGGTGAGCAACCGGCGGGCGTATATCGCAGACTGCGGGCTGGCATATTATATATCCAATCAGGTGACGATACCGAATGCGGTTATAGAAGGAATGCTTACGGAGACATTTGCATATACCGAGCTGAACCGGTTGTATAAGGCTTCAATCGATAAAAAGACCGTTCGGGGTGACAAGCCCTGCTTTTCCACCTGTGGGGATTATGAACTTGATTTTGTGGTTGTATGTAAAGATGACAAGAGAATCGGAATCGAGGTTAAAACGAGCAACAACCGGGCCAGATCACTGGAGTTCTACAAAGAAAAGGGCATGATTGATGCTGGATTCCGGGCTGCATTGTCGAGAGGCGGCGAAGGGGAGCGGTTTGATACGATTCCGGTATACTCGGTTGGGTGTCGGTTTCCGTATGGGCATTAGATGATGGAAGAAGGTGATAATGTGGAACTGAAACGTGATATCTATGCCGAACTGCTAAAATGGAAGAATAAGAATAGTGGAAAGGTACTGGAGTTAAAAGGTGCCAGGCAG
>JAUNPZ010000143.1 GCA_030536455.1 Lachnospiraceae bacterium
TGGCCTCGGTTGGGGTCATAACGCCTGGCAGCATCGGTACTCTGTAGCGGTTGCAGAGCTTGATGGTCTCTACGTTTAAGCCTGGGCTTACTACATAGTTTGCGCCAGCCAGGATTACCTGACGAGCGGTCTCCGGATCTAATACGGTGCCGGCGCCGATTACAATCTTGTCGTTGTCTTTATACTTGTTTGCCATTGCTGCGATGAATTCTACCGGGTTGCCCTCATCCATCGTC
This sequence comes from Lachnospiraceae bacterium, assembly GCA_030536455.1. Lineage (GTDB taxonomy): Bacteria > Bacillota > Clostridia > Lachnospirales > Lachnospiraceae > Caccovicinus. Next base: position 237 of record JAUNPZ010000143.1, read on the forward strand.
ATGGTGATCTCGATGAAGTTAATGCCGCCTGCGATGATAGCGTCAACAACCTTCTCGCCCTGCTCTAAGTTCTTTGCGCGAACTACAGCTACCAGGCAGTCTTCTTTCAGTCTTGCTAAAACCTGTTCCTTTTTCATGTTGTTCTCCTTCTTTCTTGTGTTCGCATATACGAATCAATTTCGTAAATGCAATTTGTATGATTAAATTTTAATCGTTTCCCACTGATTTGTCAACCATGAAAACTCATTTTTCCAGCTTTTCTGCTATTTGCCCATATAACCCAGCAATTTGGAAATTTCTAAGGCCTTTTCTCGTACATTCTGCCCTAAAGCCTCATAATTTTCCGTCGGTTTATAAAGGCTGGAGGCGCTGATGGCCCCCAGGACCTGACCCTCCTGGTCAAAAATGGGAGCTCCCACACATTCCATGTGTTCCTCCACCTCTCTGGCATCCAGGGCATAGCCCCTCTCCTGCACCCGTTCCAGCTCTGCATTCAGTTCCTCCGTAGACCGAATCGTCCGTTCCGTCTTCTGCCGGAAATGAATCCGCCCGATTACCTGCTGCCTGGTGTCCTCATCCGAGAACGCCAGGATGGCCTTTCCCAGGGAGGTGCAGTAAACCGGATTCTTGGTGCCCACAGTAGCCGTGGTGATAATGGGATTCTCCGGTTCAAACTTGCACAGGTAAACCACCTCATGCCCGGTCAGCACCCCGTAGAACACCGTCTTTCCCAATTCTCTGGCATAAGCCCGAAGCACCGGTTCGATGGTGCTGATCACATCCATATGATTGGTATAGCTGACGCCAATCCGGTATGCCGTCAGACCGATGGTATAGCTCTGCCTCTGCCCCTTGGTCACATGTATCATCCCGGTTTCCGCCAGGGTTGTCACGATATCATAGGCGCTTGTCTTGGGAAGCTCCAGCGCTTCGCAGATTTCATCTAATGTAATTCCATCCGGCCGTTTGGATACCAGCTTTAAAATCTCCACACTCCGAAGTGTCGTCCGATTCAGCTTCATCTTATCTGCTCCTTTTCAAGAAGTTCATCTTCACGAAGTCCATTCGTATATCCGATATCTTCAGTATAATCGTTCCGGCCGGATTTTGCAACCAATTCTTATCTTATAAGGTAACGCCCTGCTTGAAAATTGCCCAGTCGTGGAAGCCGGCCTCTTCTGCCTTTACCTGCTTTCCGGAAGCCACATCCAGCACATACTGGAACAGCGCCTCTGCCAGGTCTTCCTTCGTGGCATCCTCCACCATACGTCCTGCATTGAAATCAATCCAGTTGCTCTTATGGTTCGCCAGCCTGGAATTACTGGAAATCTTCACGGTCGGTACCGGAGATGCAAACGGGGTTCCCCGTCCGGTGGTAAACAGTACAATGTGCGCGCCGGACATCGCCAGTGCAGTGGACGCCACCAGGTCGTTGCCCGGAGCGCTTAACAGGTTCAGACCCTTCACGGAAACCGGCTCCGTGTAGGACAGAACGCCCTTCACCGGAGAGCTTCCGGACTTCTGGGTGCAGCCTAAGGACTTGTCCTCCAGCGTAGAGATGCCGCCCTTCTTGTTTCCTGGAGACGGATTCTCATAGATAGTCTGGTCATGACGCTTAAAATAATTCTTGAAATCATTAATTAAATCAACGGTCTTGTCAAACAGCTCGGTATTCTCACAGCGGTTCATCAGAAGGGTTTCTGCGCCGAACATCTCCGGAACCTCCGTCAGAATCGTGGTGCCGCCCTTGGAGCAGAGGATATCGGAGAATGCGCCGACTACCGGATTCGCCGTGATGCCGGATAAACCGTCGGAACCGCCGCACTTCATGCCGATGATCAGTTCGCTGGCGTCCACCTTCTCACGCTCAAAGGAACCGGCATACTCTGCGAGCTCTGCCAGAATCTTCATGGCCTCCTCCTGCTCATCCTCCACATCCTGGCACTGCAGGAAGCGGACACGCTTCTCATCATACTCTCCGATGTAATCCATCAGGACCGGGATGTTGCTGTTCTCGCAGCCAAGTCCCAGCACCAGAACGCCGCCTGCATTCGGATGATGAATCATGTCAGCCAGAATCCTTCTGGTGTTCTCCTGGTCATCGCCCATCTGGGAGCATCCGTAAGGATGGGTAAATGCAGCAACCGCATCGATGGTTCCGCCTACAAACTTCTGGGCCTCCTTCTCGATGGCCTTTGCGATGGAGTTCACACAGCCTACCGTCGGCACGATCCATAACTCATTGCGGACGCCAACCCTGCCGTCCTTTCTGCGGAAGCCCTGGAAATATGCATGTTCGGTTTCCTTCGTCTTTGCCCCGACCGGCTCATAAGTATAGGTAAGCAGATCTCCCAGCGCGGTCTTTAAATTATGTACATGAACCCACTGTCCCTTCTGAATCGCTTCCTTGGCATGTCCGATGCGGAAGCCGTACTTCACTACATCCGCTCCTGCCGGAATCTCCTTCAGAGCAAACTTATGCCCCTGCGGAATCTCCTCCAGGGTCACCACCTCGGTTCCTGCCACATTCAGGGTCTCACCCTTTCCGATGGGGCGCAGCGCAACTGCTACATTATCATCCTCATGAATCTTCACAAAGTCCTGCATGTCTTTTTCTCCTCTTTTCCCTTCCATTCATAATCAACGTGTTTTCGGCTGCCTATCATGGCGGAAGCCCGCCCGGACCTCTGCCGTCGGACATATCCTAAACCATTTTTGTAAGTGCTTACAATTATTCTACAGAAAACTGGTCAGAAAGTCAATAAAAAAATCAAAAACTCTTGCAATATTTGTTGACAATGGGTATAATAAGCTTAGCTTGTAAGTACTTACAGAATATGAGGTGAAAGAATGAACATCTATGACGTATCAAAAAAAGCGAATGTTTCCATCGCTACCGTGTCCCGTGTGCTGAATGGGAATCCCAATGTAAGCGATAAAACCAGGGCAAAGGTTCTGGCCGTCATGGAGCAGCTCGGCTACACCCCGAATGTATTTGCCAGAGGCCTGGGACTGAATACCATACAGACAATCGGCGTTATGTGCTCCGATTCCTCCGACCTTTACCTGGCGAATGCCATCTACTATCTGGAACGGGACCTGCGGTCCAATGGCTATGATTCCATTCTCTGCTGTACCGGCTATGAACTGGAAACCAAGCAGAAATATTTCGATCTGCTCTGCTCCAAGCGTGTGGACGCCATCATCCTGGCCGGCTCCAAGTTTATCGAGCTGAAGCCGAAGGACAACTCCTACATTCTGGATGCGGCGAAGAAAATCCCGATCATGCTGGTCAATGGCTATCTGGAGGGAAGCAACATCTACTCCACCGTCTGCGACGACCAGGCCGCCATGTATGAGGCCGCCTCCCAGCTGATCAAATCCGGCCATCAAAAGCTCCTCTATCTGTATTCCAGCACCTCCTACAGCGGCATGAACAAGATGCAGGGCTATAAGAACGCCCTTGCCGACGCCAGCCTTTCCCTGGGACCGGAATACATCCATCAGTGCAGGAAGGACATCATGGCTTCCAAGGAACTGCTCCTCTCCCTTCATGAAAAGGGTCTGGATTTTGACGGAGTACTGACCTCCGATGACTCTCTGGCCGCCGGCGCAGTCAAGTACGCCCACGAGGCCGGCCGAAAGATTCCGGAGGACCTTTCCATCATCGGATACAACAACTCCATCCTTTCCACATGCACCGACCCGGAGCTGACCTCCATCGACAGCAAGATTGAGGCCCTGTGCACCACAACCGTCAACACTCTCATGGGTGTCTTCAGCGGTGGGAATGTCCCCAGCCGGACAACCATCGCTGCTGATTTAATAAAACGCGAGACAACCAATCTCTAACACATTCAATTTAAGGAGGAATTACCTATGCAGCCATTTATGGACAAAGATTTCATGTTAAACACCGACATGGCAAAGACCTTATATCACGATTTCGCAGAGAATATGCCAATCGTAGACTACCACTGCCACATCAATCCACAGGAGATTTATGAGGATAGAAAGTTCGACAACATCACTCAGGTATGGCTGGGCGGCGACCATTATAAGTGGCGTCAGATGCGCTCCAACGGCGTAGATGAGAAGTATGTAACCGGCGATTCGACCGACCGTGAGAAATTCCAGGCATGGGCCGAGACCATGGAGAAGTTAATCGGCAACCCATTGTATCACTGGAGCCACTTAGAGCTTCGCAAGTACTTCGGCTATCAGGGCCACTTATGCGGCGATACGGCTGAGGAAGTATGGAATCTGTGCAACGCAAAGCTGCAGGAAGACGGCATGACCGTCCGCAACTTAATCCGTCAGTCCAAGGTTACTTTAATCTGCACCACCGATGACCCGGTAGACTCCTTAGAGTGGCATGAGAAAATTGCAGCAGACCCGACCTTCGAGGTACAGGTGCTTCCTGCATGGCGTCCGGACAAGGCGATGAACGTAGAGAAGCCAACCTACGCGGACTATATCGCAGTCCTGTCCCAGGTAAGCGGCATCCAGGTTACCAATTTTGCATCCTTAAAGGACGCTTTAAGAAACCGTATGGCATTCTTCAATGACCACGGCTGCCTGGTTTCCGACCATGCATTGGAATATGTGATGTTTGTTCCTGCTGATGAGGCAGAGCTGGATGCCATCATGGCAAAGAGCTTAAATCACGAGACCATCTCCAAGGAAGAGGAATTAAAGTTCAAGACCGCTTTCATGCTGTTCGTAGCAAAGGAATACAACAAGATGGGCTGGACCATGCAGCTTCACTACGGCTGCAAGCGTGACAACAACGCCTACATGTTCGACCAGTTAGGCGCAGACACCGGCTTCGACTGCATCAACAACTACGCTCCAAGCGCACAGATGGCCGATTTCTTAAACGCATTAAGCGCAACCAACGAAATCCCGAAGACCATCATCTACTCCTTAAACCCGAACGACAACGCTTCCATCGGCACCATCTTAGGCTGCTTCCAGAGCCCGGAGACCGCAGGCAAGCTGCAGCAGGGTTCCGCATGGTGGTTCAATGACCATTTCGTTGGCATGACCGAGCAGATGACTTCTTTAGCAAACTTAGGATGCTTCGGCAACTTCATCGGTATGCTGACCGACTCCAGAAGCTTCTTATCCTACACCAGACACGACTACTTCCGTCGTATCCTGTGCCGTCTGATCGGCGGATGGGTAGAGGAAGGCATGTACCCGGCTGATATGAAGGTATTAGAGAAGATGGTAAAGGGCATCTGCTATGACAATGCAGTGAAGTATTTTGGATTTAAGCTGTAATTTTGCTTCTGCATATCTAAGTGGGAAATAATTAAAAAACCAATCAAAAACCGCGCTCTATGGATTTTTCCAAAAAGGCGCGGTTCTTTGATATTTATTTTTCTGCTAATGCTTCAGCTACCATATTAATGATTATATAATCAGAGGAATCTGTATTTTTTTATTATTGCCTTTTTTGTATTCTTTCCCATAACTCCATCCGGCTTACCACAATCATATCCTTTTTGATTTAAAACATCCTGAACCATTTTCACATTTTCTCTTGTATTTTCCGCTAACATTCCTCCAAATTTAAACATCATTCACTATACATCATAAAAAATAGAAACATCAACAACACGAAAACCTTTGTTAATGTTTCTATTTTGATTCTACAAAAATCCCCCGAATATATCTGCGAAAATATCATCGCCATACTTTTCATATCCATTGGGACTTGGTAAAGGTGCCTTAGATACTTTTAATATACCTGCAAGAACCTGTTTCCTTACGCTTCCTTCAAGTCTGGAATAGTCCTTCTTCGCTTCCTCTGTTATCCGTATATTCCATCCCATTTATTCCAACTCTACACTTTCTGCAAGTTCTTCTAGTTCATCCATCGTATAACCTTCCTCAGCTGCTAAGGATTCAAAAGAAGTCGTGTTTGTGTTATCTCTGCTTTCGGCAAGTTTAAGCAGTCTGATATTTTCTACAAACTCCAACATCCTTTCCAGTTTGGCGATTTTTTCCTGAGTTTCTTTATATTCCTTAATAGACATTAAAACTGCGGTCGGCTGATTATTTTTTAAGACGATATACTCACTGTTATTCTCTGCTACATCAGAGAAAATCTTTCCCGCTTTTCCTTGGCTGAAATCCGATATGGGTACAAGTTTTTCTGCAAAATCCACTAATGCCATGCTCATAACAGTATCCCTCCTTATTATCTATATTATACTCCGC
>JAUNPZ010000024.1:0-20110 GCA_030536455.1 Lachnospiraceae bacterium
TTTTTTTCTTGACATACCTAGATTACCATGGTATATATACAGTATATACCATGGTAATCTAGGTATTCGGAAGGAGAGAAATATGGATAAACGTTATACGGCATTGGGAACTTCCATGTTGGTTTTAAAGCTGCTGGAAGAAAAGGATATGTACGGCTACCAGATAATCCGGGAGCTGGAGCAGAGGAGCCAGAAGGTGTTTTCTCTGCAGGAGGGGACGCTTTATCCGGTGCTTCATAGTTTAGAGCAGCAGGGAGCATTGAACAGTTATCAGCAGACGGCGGAGAACGGGCGCAGCCGGAAGTACTATGCCATTACCAGGAGCGGAAGGAAGCTTTTGAAGGAGAAAACCGATGAGTGGATGGGATATCAGCAGGCGGTGAATGGGATTCTGGGAGGTGTGCTGTTTGATGGATGAGCGGAAATTTGAGACGGATGCGGCAGAGCAGTTCCTGGATGAAGTGGAGGAGCAGATTTCTTATAAAACGGTAAAAAAATCAGTTCGAAGAGAGCTGGAGGAGCATATCATGGACCGGACAGAGGCTTACGAGAAGGATGGTTTTTCTCATGAGCAGGCGGTGAAAAAGGCGGTTCAGAATATGGGAGATGCAGTTTCGATCGGGATTCATCTGAATGAGATTCATCATGTCCAGAAAACGCCGGGATTTCTGATTTTGACCGGCATTCTTCTTCTGGCCGGCTTTGGATATGCGGGATATATGCAGTGGACACCGGAGCAGGAGGCGAATGGATTCTGGTATTATATTCCCGGCGTTATCGTGCTGGCAGCTGCAATCTGGAAGGGGTATCCGGTACTGGTTTATCACCGGAAAAAGCTGATGTTCCTGCTGGGATGCTTCTATGCCATGCAGCTAATCGTATTCTTCAGCGTGCGGTTTGGAGACGCCGTGTATGCATTCCGGCTGGGAACCGTGACGAATGATTATTTTGCAGTCCTTCTCAGCGCACTGATTGGGACGTTTCTGCTGTACCGATTCCGGCAGAATGGGGAACGGGCGCTGCTGGTTTTTGGAATCCTGCTGGCAGCGGTGTATATGATGCAGGCAGAACGGGCGTTTTACATATCAGAAACGGCGGTTCTTGTACTATATCTCAGTGCGGCGGCATCGGCATTTTTTATGGTTTACCGCAGGATATTATCGGGCAGGCGAATCCGCCTATATGCAGAGGTGCTGGCGGGGTGCCTGCTGTTTGGAGGCGTATTGATGGAAACAGGAGGGCAGACAAATCTGCAGGTTTTCCTGAGACCGGAACAGAGTGTGGAGAGTACCTGGGATGATGCGTACAATGGGATACTCATCCGAGAACTGTTGGGACGGACGCCGCTGACACGGGGATTGTCCCTGTCTCCGGAGGAGATGATGGATTATGGAACCGGAGCCTGGTACTTTGCTTCCAGAGATGAGCAGCAGATAGGGCATCGCATCGGGGATGCAGAGGATGTAGCTTTATGGGATATTCTTCCACAGCATTCCCATAACAATTATCTGATTGCCGTGACCATTTTTCAGTTTGGATGGCTGGCCGGACTGCTGCTGGTTGGAGGAATCGGGGTGTTTTATGTGTGGCTGTTTTCCTATATCCTCCGAATCTGGGGACAGATGGCTTCGGTATTGTCCTGGACTTGCGGGATGCTTCTGCTTTGGCAGAGTGTGCTTTATATCCTGGGAAATTTCGGCTATCAGTACGCGACCTTTCCAAACCTCCCGCTGATTTCGGAGGGGCGTATGAGTATATTGGTTCACATGATGCTTCTGGGATTTATTCTTTCTTCGTACCGGTATGACCGGGTGGTGGATGACCGGCAGGACACAGAAATCAGGCTGAGGAGAAAGGAAGGCTGATTGGAACTTGCAGACTTCACGGTTTGATGTTATATTGGAACGGAAGCTGCGGAAGAAATCGTTTCCGCAGGGGAGAAAATCGAAATAATAACCAAGGAAGCGAGTTATCATGGAAGCAATTAAAAATTTTATCAAAAAAGAAACCGTTTTAAGCGCCGCAGTCCTGCTGGCGCTTCTTTCGATGCTGTTTGTGCCGCCGGACCCGGCATATCTGGGCTACATCGATTACCGGACCATCGGCCTGTTATTCTGTCTGATGACGGTTATGGCCGGATTCCAGAAGCTGGGCGTGTTCCGGGCGATTGGACAGTGGCTGTTAGGGAAGCTTAGAAAACCGGTGCAGGTGGCGGCCGTGCTGGTGTTTTTGTGCTTTTTCTTCAGCATGGTCATTACCAATGACGTAGCGCTGATTACCTTCGTGCCCTTCGGAATTGCCGTGCTTAAGATGGCGGGGCTGGAGAGGCTGGTCCTTTCGGTGGTGGTTCTGCAGACCATCGCAGCGAATCTGGGAAGTATGCTGACGCCCATTGGAAATCCCCAGAATCTTTACCTGTATTCGCGGGCCGGGATGTCCGCCGGAGAATTTCTGCTGCTGATGCTGCCCTATACGGCGGCGTCTTTCCTGATGCTGGCGCTTTGTATCCTGATGTTGAAAATGCGGGGTGCGGATTTTGCGGGAAGCGCAGATTCTGAAGGAAGAGCAGGTTCTGCCGGGAGCGAAGAGGCCCGGACTGCCTCCGGTTTTTCAAAGGAAGATGGAGAAGAAGGAGTTTCCCCGATTTCTTCTTCCGGGCGGGGACGCCGCGCTTTTTATATGGAAGGAATCGGATATGGCCTCCTTTTTCTTCTGGCTCTTGCCGCAGTTGCCAAGCTTTTTCCGTGGCAGGCGCTGGTTGTGCTGACGGCCGTGCTGGTGTTTTTCGTTGACCGCCGTTTGTTTTTGCGGGTGGATGTCTCCCTGCTCCTTACCTTTGCCGCCTTTTTCATTTTCATCGGAAATATGGGACGGATGGAGAGCTTTGCCGCATTCTTAAGCCGGATTCTGGAGGGACATGAGGTGCTTACCGCGGTGGGAGCCAGCCAGGTCATCAGCAATGTTCCGGCGGCGCTTCTGCTTTCTGGCTTTACGGATCAGTGGGAGGCGCTGATTGTCGGGACTAATCTGGGCGGACTGGGAACCCTGATTGCGTCGATGGCAAGCCTGATTTCCTACAAGCAGATTGCAGGGCGTTATCCGCAGGAAAAGGGGCGTTACCTGCTGTGGTTTACGGTGGGCAATGTTGTTTTCCTGGCCGTTCTTCTTCTGCTTTTCTGGTTCCGGTAATCTGCCGTAGTGGTGAAGGCGTGGAATTCCTCATTTTTCTTACTTTGCCGCAGTGGTTAGGAATTTTATTATTTGAGAAGAATCCGCTGCTATTTTATAATAATCCTATAAGAAAAATAAATTACATACAGGAGGAATTTCAGTATGAACAAGCTTCAGGAATGGCTTCAGAAATGGCTGATGCCAATTGCTTCGATGCTGGAAAAGCAGAAGCATCTTCAGGCGATCAAGGACGGTATTGTGGGAATTGTCCCGATTATCATTATCGGCTCCTTCTGCCTGGTGCCGACAGGTATTGGCAACCTGATTGGCGGCGGTGTGCAGGAATGGGTGAACGCGAACAACAGCATCATTACCCTTCCAACCTATTTTACAACCAATATCATGTCTTTATATGCGGTGCTTTTCATCGCAAATTCTCTTGCGAAGCGCTATAAGATTAAGAATGCGCTGGTAGGAGTTTCTGCAATCCTGGTGCACCTGATTGTCAGCGTTACCGTTACAGACGGTGCCTGGAATGTAACGTATCTGGCGGCAGAGGGTCTGTTCGTGGCGATTATTTCCGCTGTTTTTGCAGTAGAGGTAGTTCGTCTGTGCAGCAAATATCATCTGACCATCAAGATGCCGGACAGCGTGCCGCCGATGGTTGCGGACAGCTTTTCCATCCTGATTCCGCTGGTGATCGATGTGGTGGCGGCAACGGCGGTTGCGACGCTTTGCCAGACCTTTGGCGGAACCACCTTCCCGCAGGTGATCATGAATGTGCTGGCTCCGGCCATCAGCTCCATGGATTCCCTGCCGGCGGTTATGATCGTTGTTTTATTAACCCAGCTTCTGTGGGTGTTCGGCCTTCACGGCGCGGCAATCACCTCCAGTGTATGGGCTCCATTTGCCATTGCCAATGCTACGGCCAATGCGGCAGCAGTAGCAGCCGGACAGGCTCCGACCCATGTGTTTACCTTTGGCTTCTATTATGGCTTTTTACAGGTCAGCGGCTCCGGCATGACCCTTGGACTGGTTATCCTGATGATGCTGTCCAAGGCAAAGTCTTTAAAGACCATCGGACGGATTGGCTTCATCCCGTCCCTGTTCGGTGTTAATGAGCCGATTATCTTCGGTGTTCCGCTGATCATGAACCCATTCCTGATGATTCCGTTCGTATTCGGACCGGTTATCGTTGCAGCTCTGAACTATCTGGCCATGTCCACCGGACTGGTAGGCCTGCCGCTGTGGGAGTCTCCGGGCTTCCTGCCTCCGGGCTTCCAGGCATTCTTACTGACTCTGGACTGGAAGGCAGCCGTAATGGCCGTGTTAAATGTGGTCCTGATGACCGTGTTCTACTATCCATTCTTTAAGATGATGGAGGCAGACGAGCTGAAGAAGGAAGCGGAGTAATTTATTATTTGGGTACTAGTTGCTTCGCAGTCATAATTAAGGTATACTTGACAGCAAAGGAGGAATTCTTTTGCTGTCAATACGTCAAAAAACAATCATTCAGTGTATCCTGGGGCATCCGGAGGGAATTTTCGGCAGTCAGCTTTCGAAGGAGCTGAGAGTCAGCGGAAAGACGATCCGGAATGACATCGCGGATATGAATGCCCGGTTCCGGGAACAGGGCCTTTTCATCAGCGCCTCGCAGAAAAACGGATACTTTGTAAAGGAAGAGAATCGGGAACAACTGATCCAGATACTGGAGCGTTACCGTTTCCCGAAAAATGAAAAGGAATCCCAGACGCCCCAGGAGCGGCGGATGGCGATTCTGGACCGGGTGCTTGGGCGTCCGGGGAGCAGCATCGAACAGATTGCGGAGACGCTCTGTGTGTCTGAACAGACGATTTACAAGGACTTGGCTTATCTGGAAAAGATGCTGGAAGCTGATTATGATTTCTGCGGCATGCGGGTCCAGAGCCACAGGGCGGTGCTTCTGGCATCCGAGCTGGAAATCCGGAAGCTGGTGTTCCGGCTCCTGACAAGCTGTGTGATGAAGAGCGGCCTGCTGATGGACAGCAGTCTGTACCAGCTGATGCGTGGAATTGTAAATCTAAATGAAATCCACACATTTTATGATTATACGGTAAGATACTGCAGGGAGAGACGGATACCGATGCCGGATTCTCTTTTGTACCTTGCCGCATGGATGATATTTTATACGAATGTCCGCCGGGAGGAAGCTTTTTTTCTGGAACCAGCAGATGGATTTTCCCGCCAGGATGAACTGGCGGGTTTTCTAAACGTTATGAATCAGGAGCTGTTTTTGGAGATGGAGGACTGCGACCTGGAGTTTCTGTATCAGTCTCTGGCGTGCGCCGGGTTTCCGGCGGATGGCATGGAGCCGGATAGGGAATCCGGCAGGGAGAGCCAGACGGTCCGGGCAGTGGTCTGCGAATTCTTTGAAAAGCTTCAGGCCCAGTATTCGATATCCGCCGCGGATAAGGAAAGCCGGGGGGCGTTTGTCCGGGATATGGCCTGTCTGCTGAAGCGGGTGGAGAACGGCGTTCAGTTTCAGGATTTTCCAGGCAGTGAGCCGGAATGTCCTTCCGGGTGTTCCTTTCAGGCGGCCATGATCATGGCCGGTATGATACGGCGCAGGTATCCGGTCAGTCTGACCGGAGCGGAAATCCGCAGGATAGCCGGATATGTCTCGGACTGGGAGGAGAAAAGGCAGGGCTGTGTCCGGATTCAGATGATTTCCAGCCTGGACCACGGGCGCTTCTGTCAGGTGCGCCGCTGGATTCAGGAAAAGGCAGGCCCCTGGGTGGAGTTTGGCAGGCCCTGCCCCCGTTATCTTCTGGAGGAGATGTGCCGGAAGCAGATGCCGGATCTGCTGATTGCGGCAGAAGCCGCCGATATCCAGTCCAGCATCCCGCTGCTGATTCTTTCCGGCTCTCTGACTGAGGCGGAGGGGCGGCGGCTGACCTCCTTTTTGAAGGAAATTTTCCGGAAAAAGCAGCTGGATTCCTTTTTTGCTGAGGTTCTTACCGGGGAGCGGGTGCTGTTCTTTGAGCCGGCTGCGCCGGAGGAAGGAAGGGATGTCTCCTGGAAGGGGATGGCTCTGGCCTGCTGCCACCGGCTGGAGCAGACCGGCTGTGTGGAGGATGGAGAAGGCTTTTGCCGGGAGCTTTTGCGCCGGGAAGAAGCGTATCCGTCACCGGAAAAAACGGAGGTCCGTTTCCTGTTTCCTTATGAGCGGACGGCGGTTTCCGACGGTGTCAGCATCGGAATCCGGCGGGGAGCCGGAACGGAAGCCGGGGTTGTATTTGCGGCTGCATGTTCCCCGCAGACGGAGAGAAAGGTGGACGCCGTGATGGCGGCTATCCAGAAGTATTTGAAAAAACAGGAAGCGCTCAGCTTGCTTTTGCAGGCGCCGGATGCTGCATCTGCACTTGCGGTGCTGGCAGAGGCCGCTTCCTTGTTGGAATAAAACCTATTATGATAATAGAAGATGGAGGTAGAAAAATGAAGGTATTAGTAGTTTGCAACGCAGGTATGTCCAGTTCAATCCTGGTAAAAAAGATGAAGGAGTATGCCGCTTCCCAGGGCGAGGCGCTGGAGATTAAGGCAGTCAGCAGCGCATCCGCAGAGGATGAAGCCGGTGAGTGGGACGTATGTCTGGTAGGCCCGCAGTTAATGCATGCAGTGGATGAGATTCAGGAGGCGGTCGAGGTTCCTACCGCAGCAGTTGAGATGCGTACTTATGCTATGGCAGACGGAAAAGCAGCTCTGGCGCAGGCGAAGGCATTACTGGGTCAGTAAAGAAATGTGACTGCAAGGGAACGAAACAGTCAGGAAAAACAGGGATGGCCTGAGAATAAAAAGGAGAAAAACCACATGGTAGATATCGAAGCATTATCCATGAAGGCGATGGAGATTGTTACCTATGCAGGTATGGCAAAATCCAATTACATCAATGCATTAAAGAGTGCGAAAAAGCAGGATTTTTCCCAGGCAGAGCAGCTTTTAAAGGAAGGGGATTCCATGATGGCGATGGCCCATGATTCCCATATGGGTCTGCTTCAGAAGGAGGCGGAGTCCATGGAACCGCAGGTCTGCCTGATGATTGTTCACGGAGAGGACCAGATCATGTCCTGCGAAACCATCCGGCTTCTGGTGACGGAGCTGATGGAGCTGTATCAGACGCGTTAGAAAAAGGAAAGGAGCAGCGGTTCGGCAGGTTTTGCACCGTTGAACCGCCGCGATGGAGGAAAGAATGGCAACGATACATAATCAGGCAGACAAGACGGAGATCGCCCCGGTGGTTCTGATGCCGGGGGACCCTCTCCGCGCCAGGCTGATTGCAGAGCAGTATCTGGAGGACGCCAGACGGTTCAACCGTGTGCGGAACATGCTCGGCTATACCGGCATGTACCGGGGAACGCGGATTTCGGTGATGGGAGGCGGCATGGGCGGTCCCTCCACCGGAATCTATGCCCATGAGCTTTACCGGAAGTACGATGTGGACACCATTATCCGCATCGGCTCCTGCGGCGCATTTTCCGAGGCGGTTGCCATGCGGGATGTGCTGCTGGTGGAAAGCTCCTGGAGCGAGTCTTCCTTCGCCAGAACCTATGACGGATACGAGGCGGATACGGTTTATCCGTCGGCTTCTCTGAACGAGGAAATCCGGCAGGCGGCAGAAGCCCTTCACAAAACGCTGAAGCCGGCCAGGGTTCATTCTACGGACTGCTTTTACCGGATGGATAAGGAAGCGAATTTTAAAATCCGGGACCGCTACGGCTGTGTGGCAGAGGAGATGGAAAGCTTTGCCCTCTTCCATGTGGCGGCAGCAGCCGGAAAGCAGGCGGCGGCTCTGCTTACGGTCAGCGACCATTCCCTCACCCATGAGAAGATTTCACCGGAGGAGCGTCAGAAATCCTTCGGGGATATGATGGAGACGGCGCTTCTGGCGGCGGTCAGGAGAGCGGAAAAGCTGAAGTATGAGAAAGATGGAGAGCGTTAAGGATGAAAGATAAGGACAAGGGCCTGGAGCGGTTTACGAGCAGCCGGGAGAGAAGCCGCCGCATCCGCGCGGTAGCCACGGATATGGATGGTTCCTTTTTAGATGGAAGCGGCATGGTAAGTCCGGCCAATCAGGCGGCGGTGGAGAAGCTTCGGAAGGCGGGAATCCGGTTTATGGTCTGTACGGGAAGAAGTCTTCGGGAGGGCTCGGAGCCCTTGAAGAAGGCGGGCATTTCCTGCGATATGATTGCCATGAACGGCGCTGCTGTTTATGATGCAGACGGTGTGCGGAAACGGGAATATCTCCTTTCCATGGAAAAGATTCAGGCAGTCTTCCATGCGGTGGAAGCGGTCCGCAGCCAGCTGATTCTTCAGCTGGTGACGGAGCAGGGCGAATTCATCCTTGCGGATGAGGCGGTTTTCCGCCGGTTTTTCCTGACCCGGATTTTTCCGCCGCAGGGAGAGGGGCGGACCGGGGAGGAAGAGGACCGTCTGCTTGCGGATTTTATCCGGATTACGCCGGAGGAATTTTTCAAGCTGGATGTGCAGTGCTATAAGGCGGTCACTTTAAGTGAGGATACCGGGCTGATTCGTCAGATAGAAGGGCCGTTAAAGGCGATTTCTGGGGTATGCGTGGCGGCATCATTTCCCACCAACTGGGAAATCACCCATGAGAATGCCAGCAAGGGAGAGGGCCTTGCGGATTACGCAGCCGGACTGGGCCTTTCCCTGGACCAGGTGATGGCAGTGGGCGACGGGGATAATGATATCTCCATGATCGGCCTTCCGCTGGGCTGGTCCGTGGCGATGGGAAACGGCGCAGAGCGGTTAAAGGAGGCGGCGGATATCGTGACCCGCTCCAATCGGGAGGACGGCTTTGCGGCGGCGGTGGATGCGCTTCTGGCGGCCCGTGACGGCGAAGGCGGGGAACCGCCGGAAGAAAGGGTACCGTTGGAAGACGGGGAACCGCTGCGAAAATAGAAAAAATGAAATGCGGTACAGAGAACACGGAAAAAAGGAGAAGGACAGACATGAAGCATCAAAAGGACTGGTTTAAAGAGCTTGTGGTATATCAGATTTATCCCAGAAGCTTTCAGGATGGAAACGGGGACGGTGTCGGTGATTTAAAGGGCATGATAAAACGGCTGGATTATCTGAAGGAGCTGGGAATCAATGCGGTATGGATGTCGCCGGTTTATGCCTCTCCCAATGTGGATAACGGATATGATATCTCCGACTATTATCAGATTATGGAAGAGTTTGGAACGATGGAGGACTGGGAAGCCTTCCGTGACGGCGCGCACCAGCGGGGAATCGCCATCATCATGGACCTGGTTTTAAATCATTCCTCCGATCTGCACGAGTGGTTCCAGGAGTCGAAAAAGTCGAAAAACAATCCGTACAGCGATTACTATATCTGGCGTGACCCGTCCGAGGATGGAAAGGAGCCAAACGGCTGGATGTCCGTATTTGGAGGAAGCGCCTGGGAATATGTGCCGGAGCGGGGACAGTATTATCTTCATTTCTTTGCAAAGGAGCAGCCGGATTTAAACTGGGAAAATGACGAGGCGAGAGAGAAGATCTTCGATATCATCCGTTTCTGGAATGAGAAGGGTGTGGACGGATACCGGATTGACGCCATCAGCTATCTGGACAAGGGACTGGACGGAAGAGCCAACAGGGAGGAGGCCTTCGGAACCGCCTCCTGCGCGAATCTGGAGGGAACCCACCGCTTCATCCAGGAGATGGTGAAGAAGACCATCGAGCCGGACCACCTGATGACGGTCGGAGAGGTAATCGTAAACAGCACCCTGGATGCATGGAACTACACCAGCGCTTCCAGAGGCGAGTTTAATATGGCGATTCCATTTATCCCACCGATTGTGGAGATTGAAACCTGGTCTCCGGAAAATATCAAGAGGAACCTGGTGGAAACCTATGAGGCGACGAAGGAGGACGGCTGGTGGGCCAGATTTTTCAGCAACCACGACAAGCCGCGTCAGGTATCCTTATATGGCAGCGACACCACCTACTGGAAGGAATCGGCCAAGATGCTGGCATCGTTTCTGCATACTCTGCCGGGAACTCCGTTCGTCTTCCAGGGCGAGGAGCTTGGCATGACCAACATCAAGCTGCCTTCCATCGAGGATTATGATGATATCGATACGAAGAATTATTATAAGACCATGGTGGAAGAGGGAGCTTCCGAGGAGGAAGCGCTGCGGACCTCCCAGAATATCAGCCGCGACAACGCCAGAACACCGATGCAGTGGGATGCTTCGGAGAACGGCGGATTCACGGAAGGGAAGCCGTGGCTTCCGGTGAACCCCAACTACCGGGAGATTAATGCCGCAAAGCAGATGGAGGACGAGGATTCCATCTTCCGGTTCTACCAGAAGTTAATCCGCTTGAGAAAGGAATATCCGGTGCTGGTACACGGAGATTTCAGGATGCTGACCGAGGAGGAAGGAAAGCTGATTGCATTTACCAGAAGTCTGGATGGAGAAACCTGGGTATCGGTGCATAATTTCTCAGCGGAGGACAGTTTCTTCCGGGACGATGTGTTAAAGGGTGACAAGACGGTGATGCTGACCAATTACGGCCGGACCGAGGTGGAGGAAGAATCCATCTGGCTGAAGCCTTATGAGACGATTGTGTTAAAAATGCAGTAAAAATTGAAACAGCAGAAAGAATGCCCGGAGCCGGGAATGGAGAAAAAGACGGCTTCGGGCCTTTTTCATTTCTTTTTCATATTACAATATGATTGTATAAAAAAATATGATGAGAAAATAAAATGATTTATGTTGAATCGGTGAAAAGATGGTGATATGATGGGAGCAACGATGAATTGTGGCAGCGATTCCGTTATGAATCGTGAACCATATGGAGAAGCATATGAAGACAAAAGAAATTCTTCTGGTGGGAAACACCGGATATGTGACGGAGGCATTTATCGGGAAAGCGTTCCCGGAATGCCACGTTATGGTTATGGGGAATCCGGGGATTCACTCAGATAAGAAAAAAGGGATTACCTCCTTTTCTGCCCGGCTTGGGGGAAAGGAGCTGCAGGAGGTCTTTCAGGCCTACGAATTTGACAGCGTAATTTATTTTTCTAATTATCTTACCTTTCATGGGGAACTGGAGGGAGAGATGGAGCGTCTCCGCCGGATGCTTCAGAACAGCAGGGCCTATGGAAGCACCCGGATCCTTTATCTGACGGGGCCGGAGGGGGCTTATTCCGTAAGCACCGGAAAGACGGTTCTGGCCGATTCGGCGGAGCAGCTCTGCATGCATTATGCAGAGATCGGCCACCTGCAGATTAAGGTGGTGCGGCTGCCTTATCTGTATTCCGGAAGCTGCCCTTCGGATTACTTTTTCCGGCAGTTTCAGTGCATGGAGCAGAAGGGGAGGCTGGAGTTTACAGAGAATCCAGGGCAGAAGATGTATTTTCTGTGCATGGATGATCTGGCGGAGCTTCTGTACCGGATGCTGGACGGATGGAGCCGGGAGAACGAGATCCTGAATGTGCCGGACTGCTTCTCCATTCCCTGTGAAAGGCTGGGGGAGGAGATGGAGAAGCAGAATCCGGGAGTCCGGATTTCCTATGGCGCAGACGGTGTCTGCCAGGAGGTTCCGGCGGATGACAAGGTGCTCCGCCACCGTTACGGATGGTTTCCAAAGATTTCGGTATTGAATGAACTTCCCCTTCTGTATCAGGAATACCGGGCGGTATCGGAGCGGAAGGCGACCCGGTGGCAGAGGCTGGTAAGCGGGATGAAGGAGCAGGGAAGGCTCTGGCGGACGGCCGAGCTGGGAATCGGCTTTCTTCTGGCGGAGCTTCTGCGGGGGCTGATGGGCGGACAGGTGCAGTTCCGGATGATTGACATCCGCCTTTTGTTTATCGTGATGATGGGAACCATCTACGGGATGGATATGGGAATCTGGGCGGCGGCGCTGGAATCGGCTTCCTTAGCCTGGTCCTACCAGAGACAGGGGACCAACTGGTTTACCCTCTTTTACGAGCCGGGGAACTGGCTTCCGTTCCTGCTGTATTTTATGACCGGAGCAGTGTGCGGATATGTGCAGCTTAAAAACCGGGAGGATGTGGCGTTTACCCGGAAGGAAAAAAGCCTGATCACGGAGAAGTTCCTGTTCCTTCGGAATCTGTATCTGGATGCGCTTCAGGATAAGAAGGAGTATAAAAAACAGATCATCGGAAGCCGGGACAGCTTCGGAAAGATTTTCGATATTACCAGACAACTGGATGTGGTGCGTCCGCAGGAGATTTTTCTGAAAATCATCCAGATTTTCGAGGCGGTTATGGAGAATCAGACGATTTCCATCTATTCCCTGGGACAGAACCAGAGCTTTGCCCGTCTGGAGGCAGCCTCGAAAAGCATTGCCCTGAAGTTACCGAAGTCCCTTCGGATGGAGGACTGCCGGGAGGCACTGGGCCGTCTGGAGGAGGGGGAGGTCTGGTCGAACAATCAGCTTTTGAAAGGGTATCCCATGTACATGGCCGGGGTCCGGAAGGATTCCAGGCTGGTGCTGCTTCTGGTGATCCAGGAGGCGGATTATTCCCAGATGACGCTGTATTATCTGAATCTCTTTAAGATTTTATGCGGACTGGTTCAGACCTCGCTGCTCCGCGCCCTGGATTACCAGAGCGCGCTGCGGGGGCAGCAGTACATAGAAGGAACCAATATTTTAAAGGAATTCTATTTCCTGGAGCGGCTGAAGCTTCAGCACTCCATGATGGAGCAGAAGATTGCGGAATATATGCTGGTGCGCCTGGACCTGCTTGGGAAGACGCTGGAGGAGGCCGATGATATCCTTTCCTCAAAAATCAGGGAGAATGATGTCTTAGGCATGTCGGAGGACGGCAGCCTGTACCTGATTCTGACCCAGACGGCACCGGAGTATGTTCCGATTGTAACAAAGAGACTGGAGGAGGCTGGATTTGGCTGCCGGGTGGTGGAGCAGATTCAGCCGGACGAAGATTAAAGGAGCGGAAAGAGAATGAATTTCCAGATGGTACTTGGCCTTATCCTGATTGCGGTGCATCTGCTTCTCTGCCTGGGAATCTGTCTGGGAATCCGGACGGGTTTTCTGAAGGTGAAAAAATCCATCCTGCCGTTTGTCTTTCTGGTGCCGGTGTGGGGCATTCTCCTGGTGGGGCTGCTTCATCTGCGGCCTGGGCTGCTAACGGGCCGGAGGCGGGAAGTGGGTCTGGAGAAGCTGAAGCTGAACGAGGCAGCTTACCATAGCGTTCTTTCCGGCGAGCAGCAGGGCCGGGAGGAGATTGTTCCTCTGGAGGAGTCCCTGATCATCAATGACCCGTCTCTTCGGAGAAATATGATCATGGATGTGCTGAATGACAATCCGGCTGAATACATCCAGCTTTTAAAGCAGGCCAGGATGAATGAGGATGTGGAGGTGGTGCATTATGCTTCCACCGCCATGGCAGAGCTGTCCAAGCAGTATGATTTCCGCCTGATGGAGCTGGAGCGGGCCTATGGAGCGAATCCGGAGGACGAAGAGGCGCTTTCGCAGTACAGCGGATTTCTTGGGGAGTATATCCGTCAGGGGATGGTGCAGGGACGGATGGAGCGGGTTCAGAGAAACCAGTATTCGGCGCTTTTAAGGAAGCAGCTTCAGAGGAAGGAAGAACTTCCGGTGGGAATCCGGCTTGTGGAAAACCTCCTTCACCTGGGAAAATACGGAGATGCGGAAAGCGTGATCTCCATGCTGGAGAAGAACTGGCCGGAGGACCAGCAGGTCTGGATGTTAAAGCTTCAAAGCCGGGTACGGCAGAAGGACGGAGACGGCCTGCAGGTGCTGCTTGCGGAGATGGAGCGGCGGCATATCTATCTTTCCGCAGAAAACCGGGAGCTTCTGGAGTTCTGGCAGAGGGATGGGAAGAACTGACGGAAGAGGAACGGTTGGAAAAGCGGACCGGGAAACCGAGGGAATGGGCCGGTCAGGAAAAGCGGACCGGG
Source organism: Lachnospiraceae bacterium (assembly GCA_030536455.1). Classification (GTDB taxonomy): domain Bacteria; phylum Bacillota; class Clostridia; order Lachnospirales; family Lachnospiraceae; genus Caccovicinus. The sequence continues at coordinate 14,145 of JAUNPZ010000024.1, forward strand.
AAAGGAAGGCAGAAAAAGATTGAAGCAGGACAGAAAAGGGATTCCGAGAGGATTTCGATATAAAGGGCTGCTGGCCGTGTGGCTGGTGTTTCTGGGCATTGCCATGGTGCTGCTTGCGGAACGGCGGGGCATCCGCTTTGGCGAGGCGGAAAAACAGGTGTCTCTTCTTCTCGAAAAGCAGCTCCCCACAGCCAGGGAGGCTGCGGCAGAACTGGAGAAAGACTGCCTTCTTGTGATGGACAGCCGGGAGGAGGGCAGCCGCCAGGCCTGGAAGCAGTTTGAGCAGATATTCCGTGATATGAAGGTGGGATATCAGCTTGTGGATGCGGCGGATGGGCCGCTTGCGGATTTTTGCAGTTATCAGACGGTGGTTATCCTGATGCCCAGCCTGGAGGGCATGGGGGAGCAGGTGCTGGAGCTGGCAGACTGGGTGTATGAGGGCGGCCAGGTGATGTTTGCCATGACTCTGCAGAAGGGGACCTATCTGGATCTGATTGAGCGGAAGCTTGACATCCAGTCCTCCGGCTATCTGAATACGAAGGTAGAGCGGGTTTACCTGGAGGAAGACTTTATGCTGGGCGGCGGGCGCAGCTATGAGATTACGGAGCCTTTTGAATCCTCCTGGGCCGTAGGTCTGGGGGAGAATGCGGTGGTTCATGCCTGGTCGGATGACGAAAGGCGTGTTCCGGTAATCTGGGAGAACCGCTATGGAAAAGGAAAATTTGTGGTGGATAATCTGGGAATCTATGAGAAGGCATACCGGGGCTTTTATGCAGCCTCCTACAGTCTTCTGGGAGAGGTGGGGACTTATCCGGTGATTAACGGCTCGGCCTTTTATCTGGATGATTTCCCGTCTCCCGTTCCCGGCGGTGACGGAAGCTATGTCAGGCGGGATTACGGAACGGATACCGGAGATTTCTATACGAATATCTGGTGGCCGGATATGCTGGGCCTGGCAGAAAAGCACGGCATCCGCTATACCGGTGTGATCATCGAGAATTACGAGAACGAGACGGACGGGGAGGTTTCTCCGCAGAAGGATACCCAGCGGTTTCAGTATTTTGGAAATATGCTGCTTCATCAGGGCGGGGAGATTGGCTATCACGGCTACAATCATCAGCCCCTGAGCCTGCCGAATGTGGATTACGGGGATGTGCTTCCCTATGACACCTGGGACAGTCCGGAGGCCATGGAGCAGGCCGTTTCCGAGCTGGAGCGGTTCGGAAAGGAGATGTTTCCGACGGCGGAGCTGTCCGTGTATGTGCCTCCTTCCAATGTGCTTTCGGAGGAGGGCCGCCGCCTTCTGGCGGAACGGTTCCCGGACATCCGCACGGTGGCCAGCAATTATTTTCCGGGCGAATTTGCCTATGTGCAGGAGTTTGAGGTGGCGGAGGACGGCATGGTGGAGCAGCCGAGAATCGTGTCCGGCTGTATGATTGACGCCTACATGGAGATGGCGGCCTGCTCGGAGTTAAATATGCATTTTGTGAACAATCACTTCATGCATCCGGACGATGTGCTGGACGAGGACCGTGGAGCCCTGCTTGGCTGGGAGACCATGAAAAACCGTCTGGGCAGTTACATGGACTGGCTGTACCAGTCGGCGCCGTCTATCCGGAATCTGACCGGTTCGGAGCTGTCCGGGGCCATCCAGCGGTATGGAGCCGCCGTCTTCCAGCAGGAGATTGGGGAGGAGCAGATGACGCTTCAGGTGGAGAATCTTTATGAGGAGGCGTATTTCTTCCTCCGCTTTAATGAGAATGAGAAACGGCCGGGGACGGTGACAGGAGGAGAGCTGACCCATCTGACGGGAAACCTGTATCTGCTCCGGGCGCTGGAGCAAACGATTACGATAAAATGGAGAGAATGATGAGAATCTGTCTGATTTTGGAAGGGTGTTACCCTTATGTGCATGGAGGCGTGTCGACCTGGATGCACCAGTATATACAGATTATGAAGGAGCATGAATTTGTCCTCTGGGTGATCGGCGCTTATTCAAAAAATAAGGGAAAGTTTGTCTATGAGCTTCCGGAGAATGTGACGGAGGTTCATGAGATTTTCCTGGATGACGCCCTGCGGCTGCAGGACCATGGCGTTCTCCGCCATTCCTTCCGTCAGGAGGAGAAGGAGGCGCTCCGCCAGCTGATGGACTGCGGGAAACCGGACTGGGAGATTTTATTCCGGCTCTTCCAGGTGAAGAAGCTGAATCCGCTCTCTTTTTTAAAGAGCGGCGCCTTCCTGGATATTTTAACGGAAATCTGCACGGAGCAGTATCCGTACCTTGCATTTTCCGACGCGTTCCATACCCTGCGCTCCATGCTGCTTCCGGTGCTGTATCTTCTTGGCTCGGAGGTTCCGAAGGCGGATGTGTACCATGCAATTTCCACCGGATACGGAGGGCTTCTGGCCTCCCTGGGGAGCAGCTTATACCAAAAGCCACTTTTGCTGACGGAGCACGGCATCTACACCAGGGAGCGGGAGGAGGAGATTATCCGGGCGCAGTGGGTGCTTCCCTCCTTTAAGCGGCAGTGGATTCGATTCTTTTATATGCTTTCTGACCTGATTTACCAGAAGGCCTTTCGTGTGACCAGCCTGTTTACCAATGCCATGCATGCCCAGATTGAGATGGGCTGTGACCCGGCCAAATGCCGGGTGATCGAGAACGGCATCAATTATGAGCGGCTGTCCCGGATTCCGTTAAAGGAGGAGGACGGCTGGGTGGACATCGGGGCCGTGGTCCGTCTGGCTCCCATCAAGGATATCAAGACCATGATCTATGCGTTTTATGAGCTGTCCGCGCGGGTGGAAAAGGTGCGGCTCCATATCATGGGCGGCGTGGATGATGAGGAATACGCCCAGGAGTGTTACAGTCTGGTGGAACAGATGAAACTGGATAATGTGATATTTACCGGACGGGTGGATATCGTGAAATATATGGAGAAGCTGGATTTTACCATTCTGACCAGCATCTCGGAGGGACAGCCGCTGTCGGTGCTGGAATCGCTGGCCGCAAGAAGGCCCTGTGTGACCACGGAGGTGGGCTGCTGCAGGGAGCTTCTGGAGGGCAGAGAGGGTGACAGCCTGGGGACGGCCGGGTACTGTGTTCCGCCGATGTACCGGGAGGGCCTGGCGGATGCCATGGAGAAGATGTGCGATTCCAGGAGAAGAAGGCTCCGCATGGGGGCCTGCGGTCAGAAACGGGTGGATCTGTATTACCGCCATGAGCGGATGATTGAGCTGTACCGGCAGCTGTATCGGGAGGTGGAGGAGACGTATGGCAGGAATCGGATTTGAACTGAAGCATCTGTTCCGGAAGAAGGGACTGTTCGCCTCCTTCCGCGCTTACGGATATGCGGGAATCATCTGCACCGGACCGATGCTTCTTGGTGTGCTGCTGCTCCTTGGCGTGATGTTTCTCTGCGGACTTTTTGGGGCCGGAGAGCAGGAGCGGGAGCTTCTGGTGTGTATGATCACTTATACGCTTCTGGCCTCTCTTCTGGTCACAAGCTTTTTTTCCATGGCTGTGACCCGCTTCCTTGCGGATATGCTTTATGAGGAGAAGCCGGAGGCGGTGCTGCCCTCCTTCTGGGGCTCGAACAGCATCATGCTGGCGGCCGGGGAGCTTCTCTACGGGATGTTTCTGCTGGTTTCCGGGGCTTCCCTTCTGGACGGGATTCTCTGTCTGTGGCTGTTCGGGGAGCTGATCGTGGTCTGGAATGCCATGAGCTATCTGACGGCTATTAAAGATTACCGTGGGATTTTGACCTCATTTTCTTCGGCGGTTCTGGTTACCTTTTTGATCGGATTTCTTCTTCTGCTTTGGGGGCTTCCGGCGGTGGAGGCGCTTTTGTGTGCCGTTTCGGTGGGGTACGGAGTTATGCTGCTCTGGGATGTGGTGCTTTTGTATCAGTATTTTCCGGAAAGTGATGTCCGCCCATTTTTGTTCCTGCGGTGGGTAGACCAGTTCCAGCCTCTGGCTTTTACCGGCCTGCTGCTGAATGTGGGCCTGTTTTCCCATCTGGTCATCATGTGGGCCGGGCCGATCCGGGTACAGGTCAAGGGGCTGTTTTACGGTGCTCCCTACTATGACGTCCCGGCGCTGATGGCTTTTATGACCATTCTGGTGACCACCATTCATTTTGTGGTGTCGGTGGAAGTGAATTTTTATCCGAAATACCGGACTTACTACAGCCTGTTTAATGACAAAGGCTCGATTAAGGATATCCGGCAGGCAGAGAAGGAGATGCTGGAGGTGCTGAACGGGGAACTGCGGTACACGGCCTATAAGCAGCTATTTATGACGGCCCTGTGCATCTGCTTTGGCGGAATCGTCCTGGATTACCTGCCCCTTGGCTTTAATGACCTGATGCATGGATACTTCCGGATTCTCTGTGTCGGCTACGGCCTGTATGCTGTCGGCAACACGGTTCTGCTGATTCTTTTGTATTTTACAGATTATCAGGGGGCGCTGTCTGTATCGGCGGTATTCGCGGCCTGCAGCGCGCTGTTTACCGGGCTTTCCCTGCTTGGGAATCCGGTTTACTTCGGCTTTGGCTTTCTGGCGGCCGGGGCGGTGTTCTTTCTGCTGGCTGTGCTGCGGCTGGATGTCTTTACCAGGAGGCTTCCTTATCATATCCTGAGTGTGCAGCCGGTGGTGGCGGAGAGCCGCAGCGGCATGTTCAGCCGGTTTGGAGAATTCCTGGAAAATAAAATGGGGGAAAAGGAGGAAGGAGCAGGATGAGGATGAAACATCTTTTATCGAACGATTTTACAGCGAAGAAGGGCTGGATGGCGTCTCTCCTTCTTGGGACCGTCATCCTGACGGCGGCTGGCTGCGGACTGCTGCCTCAGTCCGGGGCGAATCCGGCGGGAGAGCAGCCGGCAGTGGAAAATCAGGCCGGAATGGCGGAAGGACCGTCCGGGGAGGAAGCGGGCCGGAACGGAGCGGCGGGGCCGGTGAAGGAGCAGCCACGGGACATCAACCAGATGCACCTGCGGGATAAGGACCTGCTGTATGAGAATCAGGACCCGGACAGCGTCGTTACCATGTATCTGACCGTAAGCCGGGGAAATGATGCGGAGAACACCAATCACAGCTGGGAGGAAATCAATACCTATTCCGCCTATGATTACGAGGAGATGGGAGTCAGCCGGTATCAGACGGCAGCGCTTCTGCAGGTGGGAGATGAGAACGGCCCCTTAGAGGGACAGGTGGGCTATGGCGAGGTGGTTCCCAATGCCACGGTGCAGATACGAGGCCAGACCTCCAGCCGCAGCCAGCAGAAGAATTATAAAATCGAGTTAAAGAAGAATAAGGGAACCTGGAGAGGACAGCGGACCATCGCCCTGAATAAGCACCAGACAGACGGCATGCGGTTCCGCAATAAGCTGGCCTATGATTTGATTGGGGGAATTCCTCAGATGATGGGGCTCCGCACCCAGTTCGTTCATCTGTATGTCTGTGACAACACGGGAGAGAAGCCGGGGGTATTTCAGGATTATGGCCTGTATACCCAGGTGGAGCAGCTCAACAAAACGGCCATGAAGGCTCATGGCCTGGATTCCAACGGGCAGCTTTACAAGGTGAATTTCTTTGAGTTTTACCGGTATGAGGATGCAATTCGGACCGAGGATGACCCCGGATTCAATCAGAAGGAATTTGAAACCTATCTGGAGATCAAGGGGAACCGGGACCACAGCAAGCTGATTCAGATGCTGGAGGATTTGAATGATTATTCCATTTCCATCGATACGATTCTGGAGGATTATTTTGACCGGGAGAATCTGCAGTACTGGCTGGCGTTCCAGATTCTGACCGGAAACATCGACACCCAGAGCCGGAATGCTTATCTGTACAGCCCTCAGAATTCCCAGACCTGGTATCTGCTGGACTGGGACAATGATACCTGTTTCAAAAACATGGAATATCAGGTGAAAAACTTTTTGGATAAAGGAAGCTGGCAGAG
>JAUNPZ010000024.1:20210-24561 GCA_030536455.1 Lachnospiraceae bacterium
GAGCATATCCCGGAGGAGGTGGAGGAGAATTATCAGCTCTACCTGGAAAGCCTGGAAAAGCCGATGCCGTTTTTTATCGGCGTTCCGGTTCTTAAGGATGGAATGCTGCAGATCCGGTGGGATTTGGCCTATGATTTTGATGCGGAGGATATCCTGTATCAGGTGGAGGTTGCCAGGGATTATGACTTTACAGATGTGATTTTTCAGCGCAGCGGCCTGCGGGTTCCGGAGATGGAGATGGAGGCTCCGGCGGCGGGGCAGTATTTCGTCAGAGTCCGGGCCAGAAATCAGTCGGGATGGGAGCAGGATGCATTTGACTATTATGTGACGGATACCGGAAAGCATTATGGCATGAAGTGCTTTTATGTCCTGCCGGATGGAACCATCGGAGAGGATATCTATGAAGAATAGGGAGAGCCGGGAGCATTTTCGGAACGAATGGAAATATCTGATCAGCACCAGCGAGAAGGCGCTGCTGGACCTGCGCTTAAAGCCTCTGGTCCGGCTGGACCCTCACGCGGCGGACGGCGGATATATGATCCGGAGCCTGTATTTTGATGATTACTGGAACAGCGCCTATGAAGAGAAGGAGGCCGGTGTCCTGATGCGGAAGAAATACCGGATCCGCATCTATGACTGCAGCGATCAGGTCATTAAGCTGGAGCGGAAGAAAAAATTCGGAAGCTACATATACAAGGAGGATGCGCCGCTAACCCGGAAACAGGTGGAGCAGATTTTAGACGGGGACTACGGTTTTCTGCTGGAAAGCCCATATTCTCTGTGCCGGGAGTTTTATGTGGAGTGTGTCAGCCATGTGATGCGTCCCAGAGTAATCGTGGACTATGAGCGGGAGCCGTGGATTCTGGAGGAGGGGACGGTGCGGATTACCTTTGATTCCGATGTGCGGGCAGCAGTCGGCGGGTTTCATCTGTTTGATTCCTCACTTCCGGCCCTTCCGGTGCTGGAGCCTGGAAAGCTGGTGATGGAGGTCAAATTCACGGAGTTTCTGCCCCAGCTTGTAAGGAATCTTCTGCCGCCCCAGGCATCGGAATTTACCGCCGTGTCCAAGTATGTGCTGTGCTGTGAGAAGACCAGATATATGAACGGGTTTGCGTACTGGCAGGAATGAATGTTCAAACACGCTCCAGGCTGGTACACCGAATGAAAAGGCTCTGTATGTGCGGAGGAGCATGTGCAGAATAAAAAATGGAGGAAGATATAAGATGAGTGTGAGGGATATGATTAAAAAATCCGTGCTGGAGGCCGGCGCGTTTGGCAATTACGATGTTCCGAAAATCGTGTCGGCTCTGGTAATGGCTCTTCTGCTGGGCGGGCTGATTTATCTGGTGTACCGGAAGTTCTATACCGGAGTGATTTTTTCCAGGAGCTTTGCGGTGACGCTGGTGGGCATGACGGTTCTGACCTGTATGGTAACTCTTGCCATCAGCACCAACGTGGTGATTTCTCTTGGTATGGTCGGCGCGCTGTCCATCGTCCGCTTCCGAACGGCGGTGAAGGACCCGATGGACCTTTTGTACCTGTTCTGGGCCATCACCAGCGGAATTACGGTGGGAGCGGGGATGTACCTGCTGGCCTTTGCAGCGGCGGCTGTATTGATTGGGATGATCCTGCTGTTCTATCACCGTCAGGAGAACGGACAGATTTACATTGCGGTGATTCATTACCAGGGAGACGAGACCGGGGACCGGATTATCCGGGCCTTCGGGAAGATGAAATATTTTATCAAATCCAAGACCATGCGTCAGGAAAAGACGGAGATGGCGGTGGAGCTGTTCTGTCGGAAAAATGATATGGCTTTTATGGAAACCATCCGTTCGCTGGAGCAGGTGGAGGATATCACCCTGATTCAGTATAATGGGGAATATCATGGGTAAAAGCATGAGCAAAAGCTTGGACACAATTATGGGGAAAATCAGGGGCAATGCTGCGGGCAGCATTCGGATTGGAAGGCTTCTGCGGGGAATCTTTTTCGTGGCGCTCGCTGCAGGGCTTGCAGCAGGATTTGCCGCAGTGCTGTGTATCAATGGAATGGGGAGTGATTGGATGCGGGGATTTTTCGGCAGGAAGGAAACCTTTGCGCCCTCCGGCCAGGTGTTTGGAAATCCGCTGATGGGGTATGCGCCCTGTGCCTGGCAGGAGGAGGTTTCGGAGGATGTGAGCCTTCTGTATGTGGATATCACCTGGCGGGAGCTGGAGCCGGAGGAAGGGGTGTTCGACTGGGAGAGCATAGAACGTGAAAATCAGCTTGAACGGTGGAGAAAAGAAGGGAAGCACCTGGTCCTCCGATTTCTCTGCGATCTGCCCGGCGAGGAGCGGCACATGGATATCCCGGACTGGCTGTACGAGAAGATTCAGGAGAAGGGAAGCTGGTATGATATGGAATACGGCTGCGGCTTTTCACCGGATTATGGGGATGAAACGCTGCTCCGATGCCATGAAAAAGCCGTGGAGGCCATGGGAGAGTACCTGGGCCGGGATGGGTTTGTCAGCTATGTGGAGCTGGGAAGCCTGGGGCACTGGGGCGAATGGCATGTGAACTACCACGCCGGAATTAAACGGCTTCCATCGGAGCCTATAAGGGAGCAGTATGTAAAGCCGTGGCTGGATGCATTCCCCCATGCGAAGCTTTTGATGCGCCGTCCCTTTACCCATGCGAAACGGTATGGCCTGGGCCTTTACAATGACATGACCGGAGCAGAGGACAGCACGGAGGAATGGCTGGGATGGATTGCAGACGGCGGCGGTTACAGCCAGACCGGGGAGAAGGATGCCCTGGCGCCGATGCCGGATTTCTGGAAGACGTCGCCGGCAGGGGGTGAATTTACCAGCTCGATTCCCATGAAGGAGATGCTGGAAACGAATCTGGAAGAAACCCTTCGTCTGATAGAACGGTCCCATCTGACCTTTTTAGGTCCGAAGACAGCGGAGAAAACATACCCAAAAGGCTATGAGGCGGTTCTTTCCCGCATGGGATACCGGATCCGGATTTCCAGTGCTCAATTAAAACGGAAGGGGAACCAGACCATGCTGATTCTGGACTGGGAAAATGAGGGAGCCGCTCCCTTTTACCAGGACTGGCCGGTGATGGTTTATGTAGAATCCGGTGATGGAGGGACGGCAGAGCAAAAGGAAATCCAGCTTGCGCTTCCCGACCTGGTTCCCGGACAGAAAATCCGGACGGAGACGGTGCTGGACTCGGTGGAACTGACCGGATTCTGGAAGAATGGATGGAGAATCCGGAGGGCGGAGACGGTTGGGCGGTGGTTGGAAGCTGGAGATGGGATGGAAGCCGGAGATGGAGCCGGAACTGGGATTGGAGCCAGTTCGCATGCCGGGGCAGTTATCTGCATCGGAATCCTGGACCCCATGACCGGAAAGCCGGCTGTAAGGCTGGATATGCAGGCCCAGCAGAGGGAGGGGAGGACGGTGCTGTTTTCCCGTCCCTCTGTGCAGAACGGACGTGGATTCCGGACACACTCTAGTCAAACAGACTGAGCTGGGTATATTCATACCCCCTTTTATAAGCCGGAATGATATCCTCCATCCGGTATAAAATCTTTTTTTCCTCACAGCTTTGGGAGAATACCTTCCAAAGCTTCTTTGCATTTGGGCTGACACACTGATACGCGTTTCCGTACTGCTTTAAGTACCGTGCCTTCAGATGTTCGCCGGGAAACAGCTCTTCCAGGCGGTCCAGATACCATTCTTTTTGATTGTCCCTTAATGTCATTCCGAATGCCGGATAGATAAAACGGGCTCCGGCTTCCGAGGCCATGGCAACCAGCTTTTGGATATCTTCTTCCCGGTCCTCCAGAAAAGGAAGAACCGGCATCAGAAGGATTCCGGCAAACAGCTTTTGGCTGCTCAGCCTGGAGATTAATTCAAACCGCTGGGAGGAAGGAGCTGCATGGGGCTCGATCTTACCGGAAAGTTCATCCCAGGGCGTGGTGATGGTCACCTTGCAGAGAACCGGGGAATGCTCCCGGATGCTTTCCAGAACATCCATGTCCCGTGCAAGAAGCGGGCTTTTGGTGGCGATTCCGATGCCGAAGCCAAAGGCGTCCGCCAGCTCCAGCGCGTGCCGGGTCAGCTCCAGCTTTTCCTCGTATGGATTGTAAGGGTCGCTCATGGAGCCGGTTCCGATGACTCCGGTTTTTACCTTTCTTCTAAGGTCATCCCGTATGGTTTCCAGCGCATGCTCCTTCACCCGCACCCGGTCAAATTCGGGAATCTGGTAGCAGGAGGAGCGGCTGTCACAGTAGATGCATCCGTGGCAGCAGCCCCGGTAGATATTCATGGTGTAATCCATTCCGAACCAGGCGCTGCTTTT
>JAUNPZ010000024.1:24661-26406 GCA_030536455.1 Lachnospiraceae bacterium
GTGTAATCCACCAGAGTCAGAAACTGGGCGATGCCGGGGCCGAAGAAAATCTCGTCCCCTTCCAGATAGAGCTGGGTGACGCTGTGGACCGGGATTTTTCTGGAATGGTCATAACGCTTTCTGCAGTCCTCATCGCTTTCCACGGACAGGATGATGCCCTGGTCGCTGACCGGAATTTCCTCCACATAGGGATTGATGGCGTCCAGCCGGAGAATGCTGCGAAGTCCTCCGTCCGCTTCCTGCTGCCGGAGCTTCGGAAACATGGATTTGGAAATCAGGATAGGGTGTCCTCTCCGCCCTTCATAAACCGGGCAGGCGATGGGGCTTTCTGATTTTAAAATCTGTTTCACAGTATCCTCCAGAAACATGGGGAATTTTACCGGAAGAATCAGCGCGCGGTCGCATAAATCTTCAATGTAATTCAGGCCCATCTGGATGCTGTCGTACATCTGGGTGATTTCATACTCTTCATTTCTCAGGCAGATAACCCGCATTTTTGAAATATGCTTTTCTACCTCATCCCCGTCTCTTCCGGTAATCACAACAATCGGGTCAACGCCGGCCTGTCTCAGCATAATGATAATCCGCCGGATTACCGTGGTTCCGCCCATCATCATCAGCGGCTGGAAGGAGCTGACGGAACTGTTATGCCCGGCAGCGGAGATAACCGCACCTGTTTTTTTCATATTGATATCCATCCTTTGCTTTTTGCAGCGAAATTTTCAAACACGCTTTAAGCTTTATTATATCTGGATTATCCGGCGGTGTAAAGTAGGTGTGGTGGGATCTGCAGTGCGGCTGTGTACCGGCTTCTCATCTCATTCTGGCCGCCTGTACGCCTCACTTTGTGAAACAGCTCACTCTGCGAATGCGTGATTTTTGGTTGCTTCGCAATCGGGACTGTGGTAAAATAATAATTTAACACCATCCTATATCTGGGTAGGATTGATGGATGGAGGGCCGTGGATTTTGGAAGAACGGAACCGGGATGAAAGGAATTGAAAAATGGGGAAAAGTTATGTGCTCGCGGTGGCCGGGGGCGGCGGAAAAACCACGCTGATTGGGCAACTGGCGGAGAATGGACGGCTTGGGGGAAAGAAAACGGTTGTGATGACAACAACCCATATGTGGCTTCCGAATGGATACAGCGCAGTGGGAAAAACGGCGGAAGCGGCGGCGGAGCAGATGGAGCAGGACGGACTGGTTTATTATGGAGCGGCGGAACCGGGAACCGGAAAGATGGTATTTCCGGGCCAGGAGGCATATGAATATCTGTGCCGGAGAGCTGACCTGGTGCTTCTGGAGGCGGATGGCTCGAAGGGCCTTCCCATGAAGGTGCCGGATTGGTCCAGAGAACCGGTGATTCCCTGCAATACCGATGGAATTATCGTGGTATTTGGATTGTCCGCAGTGGGAAAACCGGCCGGCGAGGTCTGCCAGCGCCTGGAACTGGGCAGAAAATGGTTGGAAGAGGACCAGGGTCTGGAGCCGGGAAAGAGATGGCTGGAAGAGAACCAGGGTCTGGAGCATCTGTGTGTGACGGAAGAGCTGGCGGAACTGTTTTTGGAAAATGGATATTTGAAGCCGCTGCGGTTTCGTTTTCCTAATGCCCATCGAATCCTGCTTCTGAATCAGGCGGATTCTGCATGGCGGGAAGCGGCCGGAATGCGGATGAAGACCCGTCTGGAGGCGAAGGGCTGGGAGTGCCGCGTGGAGCAGCTCCGCCGGATAAAGGTTTCCGTCAT
>JAUNPZ010000024.1:26506-32345 GCA_030536455.1 Lachnospiraceae bacterium
GAAGGAATTACCGCCTCCATCCGTCTTGGCACAGAGGCGGCCGATGCAGATACGGACTATTATCTGTATTCCGTGGCGGACCAGCCATTTCTTCGAACTGAAACGCTTTCCGGTTTCCTGGATGCTTTTTTGGAAGAATCCGTGGAGGGCGGAAAATCAATCGGGTGTCTTTCGTCTGAAGGCAGGCGGGGAAATCCGGTGATTTTCCAGCGCAGATACCGGGAGGAGCTGCTTTCCCTGAAAGGAGACAGGGGCGGCAGCCAGATTATGAAGCGTTATCCGGAGGAAGTGATGGAATACCAGGTGGATGGAAAAGAACTGGAGGATATCGACAGCCGGGAGAACTTTCAAAAGGCGGATCAATAAAGGGGATTAGCAAAAAAATATCAGTATGCGGGAGGTTATTAAAGTGAAGGATTGGAATCAGACAGAACAAAAGCAAACAGGACAGAATCAGGCAGAACGGCGCCGTTACCACAAGGGGCTGGCGGATGCTGCGCTGGGGCGGAAAAAGGCGGAGCTGGTGCTGAAGGGCGGGCAGGTATTCCATGTGTTTACCGGAGAGTTTTTAGAAGCCGATGTGGCGGTTGAGGATGGAATCATCGTGGGAATCGGAAGCTATTCCGGAATGGAGGAAGTGGATGTATCGGGAAAATACATCGTCCCCGGCTTCCTGGATGCCCACCTGCATCTGGAATCCACCCTGGTAAATCCGGCGGAACTGATTCACCAGGCCGGGATGAAGGGAACGACCACCTTTCTCGTAGACCCTCACGAGGCGGCCAATGTATCCGGCAGGGCCGGTATCGACTACATCCTTAAGGAGACGGAGCAGTCCCAGGCCGATGTCTATGTGATGCTGCCGTCCTGCGTTCCGGCGGCTGAATTCGAGGACAATGGATGCCGGTTCGATGCGGCTGATATGCGGGAGTATCTGGAAAATCCGCGGATTCTCGGTCTGGGTGAGGTGATGGACTGCCGGGCCGTGCTGGAGACTTCGCCGGGCATGATGGAGAAGCTGGAGCTTTTTTCGGAACGGGTGATGGACGGCCACGCCGGATATCTGGGAGAGAAGGAGACGGACTGCTACCGCCTGTCCGGAATCCGCACCGACCACGAGTGCTGTACCTTTGAGGATGCGCTTCGGGAGGTGCGCGCCGGGCTTCAGGTTTTAATCCGGGAAGGCACGGGAGCGAAGAATCTGGAGGCAATTGTGAAGGGAGTGGTGGAGCATCATCTGCCGGGCCATTCCTTTGGATTCTGCACCGATGACAAGCACATTGATGAGATTCAGCGGGAGGGGCATATCAATGCAAATGTGAGAAAGGCCATTGCGCTGGGCATGGACCCGGCAGAGGCCATAAAGATTGCTTCCTGGTATCCGGCGGTATGCTACGGCCTGAAGCATGTGGGGGCGGTGGCTCCGGGATATGACGCGAATCTGGTGGTATTGTCCGATCTGCGGCAGGTACAGGTGGAGGCGGTTTATTATCATGGCAGCCGGATTGAGGAGCAGCCGGATGTGGAGACCGGGAAAGCGGCGGAAAGCCGGGAAGTTGCGGAATTTCCGGTTCCGGAAAATCTGCTTCACACCGTCCACATCCGCATAAGCGGGCCGGAAGCTCTCCGTCTTCCCATAAGCGGGGAAACCGCGCGGATTATCCAGGTGATTCCCGGCCAGATTCTGACGGAATCCATAGAGGAAGCCGTTCCGAAGAAGGACGGCTGCTTCTGCCCGGAGGGCGATTACTTAAAGATTGCGGTTCTGGAGCGGCATCACGGGACCGGAAAAATCGGACTGGGAATCATAAAGGGATTCGGCCTGAAGCATGGAGCCATTGCCTCGACGGTGGGACACGATTCGCATAACCTGATTGTCATCGGGGACAATGACACCGATATGTACCGGGCGGTGCAGGAGCTGTCCCGCTGCGGAGGCGGATATACGGTGGTGGAGAACGAAAAAGAACCCCATACACTGCCGCTGGAAGTGATGGGGCTGATCAGCCGGAAGCCATATCAGGAGGTGCGGGCGCGGCTGCATGAGATGCTGGAGCAGACCAGAAGGATGGGGGTGCCGGGAACACTGGACCCGTTCATCACCATGTCATTTCTGGCTCTTCCCGTGATTCCCAAGCTCCGTATCACGCCCAGAGGGCTGTACGATGTGCTGGCGGGACGGTTCGCGGACCCCGTTTAATTCCGGCCATACCCGGCAGAGCATGGTGACGAAGCAGGCGGTTCCGCCGATAAAGTTGGATACCGGCTCGGCCAGGAACACGCCGTCGATTCCCAGTCCGAACAGGTTCGGAAGCAGGAGAATCAGCGGAATGACGATGATGACCTTCCGGAAAATGGAGAAAAAGACGGCATATCTGGATTTTCCCAAAGCCACGAATACGGACTGGCCGGAAAACTGGAGGGACATCATAAAGAAGCCGAAGTAATAAAGCTGCATAGCAGGAATGCCGGCCGTCACCAGGTCGGCGTCCTGATTGAAGATACGGATGAAAAATTCCGGAAAACCGTGAACCAGGAACCACATCAGAGTGGTATACAGGATGGCGGTCACGGACATAAACAGGACGGCCTTCTTGACCCGCCTGTATTCGCCGGCTCCATAGTTGAAGCCCATGACGGGCTGAGCGCTGTTGGTCAGGCCGTTTACCGGCAGGGAGATGATCTCCCGAACGGAATTAATCACAGTCATAATGCCGACGTAAAGGTCGCCGCCCCACTGGGCCAGGCTGGCATTGTACATGATCTGGACGGAGCAGTTGGTGACGGCCATGGTAAAGCCGGACATCCCCAGGCCGATAATGTCCAGAATCCGCTGCTTTTTCAGGCGGAAGGCGGATTTTTTCAGCCGCAGGATGGTCTGCTTTCCGGTGAGAAAGCGGAGAATCCAGAGGGCGGAAAGTCCCTGGGAGAGGATGGTGGCCCAGGCGGCCCCCTGCACCCCAAGCTTCAGCACAAAGATAAAAACCGGGTCCAGGATAATGTTGGATACGGCGCCTAACAGCACGGTCATCATGCCGATCCGCCCAAAGCCCTGAGAGTTGATGAAGCTGTTCATCCCAAGTCCGGTCATCACGAAGACGCTGCCCAGCAGATAAATGGTGATATAGGAGTCGGCGTAGGGGATGGTTGCATCGGATGCGCCGAACAGGTACAGCAGGGGACGCTTGAACAGCAGTCCCAGTCCGGTCAGCAGGAAGCCGCACAGAAGCATCATGACGAAGGAATTTCCCATGATGGCTTCGGCCTCCTCCTCATTTCCACGGCCCCGCTCGATGGAGCAGAGGGGCGCTCCGCCCATGCCGAACAGATTGGCGAAGGCGATGACCAGGGAGATGATGGGCAGGCACAGGCCCAGTCCGGTCAGAGCCAGGGTGGCATGGTCCGGAATCCGGCCGATGTAAATCCGGTCTACGATATTATAAAGAACATTGATGAGCTGGGCCATGGTCATGGGAATGGCCAGGTCCACGATATTTTTAATGACGCTTCCTTTTGAGAAATCATGTTTGCCGGAAGCATCCTGTTTGGCGGAAGCAGAAGGCTGGTCTGCGGATGAGTGAGCTGACATGCTGGATTTCCTTTCGTTTCTCTGTGGTTTTATCCGATTATACATCCGGCAGACGGATTCGTCCAGACTGATTTCTATTCTGCCGGTTCGGATGTCCATTCTGCCCGGCAGAACCGGATATATAACCGCAGAGAAAGGAAAGTATAACAGAAGTGCATAACTTCAAGTATTGACAGATTCTAACTTTTGGAAGATAATGATTAAAATCAATGAATTTTAAGAATTGACTGACGAAAGAGCCAGGCATGGGAAAGGAAGATTAATATGCAGACAATCAGAATTGAAAAAACAACCTGTCCAAAGGAAAAACCAGGAAAGGATAACCCATTAGTATTTGGTACTATTTTTACGGACCATATGTTTGTGATGGACTACGAAACCGGAAAAGGCTGGCATGACCCAAGAGTCGTACCTTATCAGCCATTGTCCTTAGAGCCGTCCTCCATGGTGTTCCATTACGGCCAGGAGATGTTCGAGGGCTTAAAGGCATACAAGGCAGACGACGGAAGAATCCTTCTGTTCCGCCCGGACAAGAATATCGAGCGTGCAAACCGCAGCAACCGCAGACTTTGCATCCCGGAGATTCCGGAGGATATTTTCCTGGAGGCATTAAAGACGCTGGTTAAGGTGGACGCGGACTGGATTCCAACGAAGCCGGGCACCGCGCTTTACATCCGTCCGTTCGTAATCGCCACCGACCCATTCCTGGGCGTGCGGCCATCCAACACCTATAAGTTCCTGATCATCCTGTCTCCGGTCGGCGCTTACTATGCAAGCGGCCTGGACCCGGTGAAAATCTGGATTGAGGATGAGTATGTAAGAGCCGTAAAGGGCGGCATCGGCGAGGCTAAGACCGGCGGCAACTATGTAGCGTCCCTGGCCAGCCAGGTAAAGGCCCATGAGGAAGGCTACGCGCAGGTTCTGTGGCTGGACGGCGTACACAGAAAGTACATCGAAGAGGTGGGCGCCATGAACATCTTCTTCAAGATTAACGGCACCGTAGTGACTCCGGAGTTAAATGGAAGCATCCTTCCAGGCGTTACCAGAGATTCCGCAATCCAGCTCTGCAAGATGTGGGGCATCCCGGTTGAGGAGAGAAGGATTGACGTAGACGAGGTCATCCGCACCGCAGAAAGCGGCGAGATGGAGGAGTGCTTCGGCACCGGTACCGCAGCTGTAGTATCCCCGGTAGGCGAGCTTCGTTTCGAACAGGAGAAGATGCCGATCAGCGGCAACCACATTGGAGAGCTGACCCAGAGAATCTACGATACCATCACCGGAATCCAGTTAGGCCGCATCGAGGGACCGGAAGGCTGGAGTGTAGAGGTAAAGTAGAAAGGAACAGACAGGTTTTATCAATATGGAAATGACGGCAGTACTGATTAAAGCAGTCACATTTGTGGGAATTATCTTTCTGGGATATTTCCTGAAGCGGATTGGATTTTTCCAGGAGAAGGATTTCTTTCTGTTATCCAAGATTGTGATTAAGATTACCTTGCCGGCCGCCATTGCTTACAGTTTTGCCAGCATGGAGTTATCCCCCTCCATGCTGGTTTTAACGCTGTTCGGATTTGGCGGCGGCGTCCTGATGATTTTGCTGGGTTATCTGGTAAATCGAAAGAAAAGCCGGGAAGAGCGGGCATTCAGCATGCTGAATGTTTCGGGCTACAACATCGGGAATTTTGCTCTTCCCTTCGTTCAGAACTTTCTGGGGCCGGCCGGCGTGATGACCACCAGCCTTTTTGATTCCGGTAACGCGGTCATCTGTCTGGGCGGCGCTTACAGCGTGGCATCCATGGTGGGCGGCACCTCAAAGGGCGGCAGCCCGGTAAAGAATATTGCGAAGGCGCTGGGAAAATCCGTACCTTTTCTGGTATACGTTATTATGATTATCGTGCGTCTTCTGGATATCACCCTGCCTCCGGTTTTGATTTCCTTTGCCGGAACCATCTCCAATGCCAATGCATTTATGGCGATGCTGATGCTGGGCGTAGGATTTAAGCTTACGTTAAACAAAGAATATACGGGAAAGCTGGTCAAGTACCTTCTGCTGCGCTACAGCGCGGCGGCCGTGCTGGCATCGGCTTACTATTTCCTGCTGCCCTTCAGTCTGGAAATCCGCCAGGCCCTGGTGCTGGTGGCATTTGCCCCTGTCGCATCGGCAAACCCGCCCTTTACGGCGGAGATGAAGGGAGATATCGGGCTTTCCAGTGCCTTTAATTCCCTGTCCATCGTGGTCAGCATCGTGAT
>JAUNPZ010000024.1:32445-33967 GCA_030536455.1 Lachnospiraceae bacterium
AGGATGCGGTCGCATTATTTATGGAGGGTTATAACTGCTGTCAGTCCGTCTTTACGGCGTACAGCGATTTGTTTGGAATGGACCGGGAACAGGCGCTGAAGCTTTCCTGTCCGTTAGGCGGCGGCGTAGGGCGGATGCGCGAGGTCTGCGGCGCGGTGTCCGGGATGTCCATGATTGCCGGGCTGGTGTGCGGAAATACAGACCCGGATAATCAGGAGGCCAAGACCCGGAATTACGAAATCGTGCGGCAGATGGCGGAAAAGTTTAAGGAACGCCACCAGACAATTATCTGCCGGGAGCTTTTAGGCATCCAGGAGGCAGAGGCAAGCGCGGCACCGGAGGCGCGGACCGAGAGCTACTATGCCAGCCGTCCCTGTGCGCGGATGGTAGAGACTGCGGCGCAGATTGTCGAGGAAACCTTCCCGGAGCTTTTCGCGGATTAAGAGGAAGCATTCTATGAATACGAATAAAACAAGATTATTTTATCTGGACGTAATCAGGGTGGCAGCCGCCATCCTGATTGTGATTTATCATTTCCCGCTGCCGCTGTCTGTCCCGGCGGTGTGGATTCCGGACCTGTTTAACGGGACTGGCGGCGGGCAGCCGTCGGTGGACATCCTTCACGCTACGGTAAACGGAAGCTGGGGCATGACGCCGGTGTACTGCTTTTTCATGGTGTCCGGTGCGGCGCTGATGCACCGCTATGGGAGAGAAGAGCGGCTGGATGTAAAGCAGTTTTATAAAAAACGGTTTTTCAGCATCTACCCGCTGTTCTGGATCGCCTACCTCATCGGATTTTTTGCGGTGTACTGGCAGCTTGGCCATCTTTATGAGGTTCCCACCTGGTCCATCCTCTGGTCCGTGCTGGGCGTAGACGGCTGGATTGTAAACTGGATTCCCACCTTTTATATGCTGGGCGAGTGGTTCCTGGCCTGTATCATCATGCTGTACCTGGTATTTCCGGCGGTGCGCTGGTGCTGGAGAAAAAACATGCATCTGACCATGCTGGTATCCTTCCTGGCGGTCGCCGCTCTGTTCTGGTATCATCCCTTCCCCATGGACATCAAGCAGAATCCGGTTGTGGATCTGTTCTATTTCCTCCTGGGAGCCTGGATTGAGGAGGGGCGCAGATGGGCGGCCGGGGAAGAGAAGAGCCGGGGGACGGGCAGAAGGAAAATGACAGTTATGCTGTGGCTTATCAGCGTCGTGGTACTGATTGTCTGGTTTACCCTGCCGATTACCCGGAATCTTCCGCCGATGGAAGCCACCTACTCGGCGCAGAGCCATGGAATGGGCATGTTCCTCCGCCAGAGCTTTATTCTGCTCTGCACCTGCGCCGCCTATCTTTTTCTGATGGGGATTGCGGATATTCTGGAAAAGGGAAGGATTTTAAGAAACGTGATTCTGGAAATCAGCGGAAAAACCTACGGAATCTTCCTGACCCATCATATGGTGAGCCAGATTCTATGCGGCCATTTCGACGGAGCCAATTCCAGCGCCAGGGAAGTGCTGTGCATGCTGG
>JAUNPZ010000144.1 GCA_030536455.1 Lachnospiraceae bacterium
CGGCTGCAAGCCCTGCAGGGCCGCCGCCAATGATTACGATATCATATGCTTTCATTTCCCGACGCCCCTTTCTATATCCGGTCCTTGTTGGTTCCCACGATCAGCTTCGAATCTCCGCCGCATTTGGTGATGTCCGCCATATCCATATGAAGCTCTCTGGAAAGAATCTCCATGGTACGAGGCGAACAGAAACCGGCCTGACACCGGCCCATGCCGGCGCGGGTCCTGCGTTTCACGCTGTCTAAGGACTTTGCTCCCAGCGGACGATGGATGGCATCCAGAATCTCGCCCTCCGTCACCATCTCGCAGCGGCAGATGATATTGCCGTATGCCGGCTGCTCCTTAATCAAAGCATTCCGTTCCTCCAGAGAAAGGGTATCCGGCTTTAAGATGCCTTTTCTGGTTCCCACGAAATCCGGATTCTCCTTCAGATCCAGGATTCCCTTCACGATATCCGCCACCATACAGCCGATGGCCGGGCAGCTTGTCAGTCCGGGCGACTCGATTCCGGCGCAGTCCACAAAACCGGGAGCCTCCTCCAATTCCTTAATAATAAACTCATGGCCCGCCTCATGGGCGCGAAGTCCGGCAAAAGACGTAATCACCTGGCGCAGCGGCACATTCTTCACCGTGTTGGCGCACTTGGTAATCACCTCATCCAGCCCCGGACGGGTGGTGTTGGTTCCTTCCTTATCTTCAATATCAATGGCCGTCGGCCCTACGATCAGATTTCCGTGCACGGTAGGCGCTACCAGAATTCCCTTTCCGAATTTTCCGGGAAGAGCAAAGATGGTTCTGGAAACATGGCCGCCCGCCGTATGGTCCAGCAGGCAGTAATCGCCCCGTCTCGGCGTGATGGTAAGCTTCTCCTCACTGACCATGTTGTGAATCCGGTCCGCATAAACGCCGGCCGCATTTACCACGCATTTTGTCTCATAATCGCCATTGTTTGTATGGATCCGGAAGCCGCCCCGGATTTTCTCGATGTTTTCCACTTCCGTATTAAAATAGAATTCCACGCCGTTGGTGCAGGCATTCTCTGCAAATGCGATGTTCATGCCGAACGGACATACGATTCCGGCCGTAGGCGCATAGAGAGCTGCCACAGCCGTGTCGGAGATATTCGGCTCCATCTCCACTAACTCCTCACGCTCCACAATCCGCAGCCCTTCCACGCCGTTCTTTATGCCTCTCTCGTAAAGCGCCTGCAGCCCCGGACGGCTTTCTTCCTCCGTACATACCACCAGAGAACCGTTCTGGATAAATTCAAAATCCAGTTCCTTTGAAAGCTTTGGTATCATCCGATTTCCAAGCACGTTCAGCTTTGCCATCAGAGAGCCGTTTGCCGCGTCATATCCGGCATGGACGATGGCGCTGTTGGCCTTGGAGGTGCCGCAGCACACATCCTCCTCCTTCTCCAGCACGCAGGCCTTCACCTGATAGCGTGACAGCTCTCTGGCTGATGCAGAACCGGACACACCGGCTCCGATAATGATTACATCATACATAAAGGGAATCCTCTCCTTCCATACGGTCCGAGCAGCCCGCCCGGACCTGATTTCGCAAGGCAGGCGGGCACCTGCCCAAATCCGTTTTTATTAAAGAAGAGCCTGAGAAATAAACGCATCTTTCGATACGAAATTGTCAGGCTCCGCTCTCAAGCAATCTTATTTAGTTGAGTCAGTTTACCTGACAATTTCATTACAAAACGACTTTGATTTTATCTTTTTCGTTCATTACCACGGAATTGCGCCGTACAGCAGAACCGCCACGATTGCGCCGATTACCGGACCTAAGATAACAACCGGAGCATATCCCCAGTTGGAGTCGCCCTTGCCCTTAAT
The DNA here is from genome assembly GCA_030536455.1 of Lachnospiraceae bacterium. Lineage (GTDB taxonomy): Bacteria > Bacillota > Clostridia > Lachnospirales > Lachnospiraceae > Caccovicinus. The sequence continues at coordinate 1,845 of JAUNPZ010000144.1, forward strand.
CGGAAGAACCGCATGTGCCAGACGGGGACCTAAGTCACGGGCCGGGTTGATGGCATAGCCGGTCAGACCGCCAAGGGACATACCGATGGAAACGATGATTCCGAATACCAGGAACTTCTCTACGCCCGGAGCGCAGTTTGCAACCTGTGCGATTCCCTTGATTGCAAATACTAAAACGAAGGTTCCGATGGCTTCACTTAAGATATTTAACGGCATATTCGGAACCGATGGTCCGGTGGAGAACACGCCTAACTTGGTTCCTGCGCTCTCGGTTGCGTCAAACTGGTCTTTAAACAGGATATAAACCAGACATGCGCCTACAAATGCGCCTGCAAACTGGGCGATGATGTATCCGGGAACCAGTCCCCAGGACATACTTCCGTCAACCGCCAGCGCGATGGTTAATGCTGGATTAAAATGCGCGCCGGACGCAGCTCCGAAGATAAATGCCGGAACCATAACGGCAAGGCCCCACGCAAAGGTAATCTGGATGGAACCGGCGCCCTTCATACCGGATTTGTTCAATGTTACGTTTGCTACAACACCATCACCTAACAGAATCAGCATCATGGTTCCTAAAAATTCAGCGATATATGGCAACATATGCGTACCCCCTATTCTATTTTTCCGTGGTTATAATCAGTTCTCTTTTGCCCATCCGTAGGAGTATTTCACAGCCTTGTTCCAGCCTGCTACTCTCGCCTCACGGTCCTCGTCGCTGATGGACGGGGTAAAGGTCTTGTCGATTGCCCAGTTCTTGATAACATCTTCCTTGCTGGTCCAGTATCCCACTGCCAGACCTGCCAGATAAGCAGCGCCCATTGCGGTGGTCTCTACACACTGCGGACGCTCTACCGGAGCATTGATGATATCGGACTGAACCTGCATCAGGAAATTATTGGCGCTTGCGCCGCCGTCTACCTTCAGGGCTGCCAGCTCGATGCCGGAATCTGCCTTCATCGCCTGCAGAACGTCATTGGTCTGATAAGCCAGGGACTCTAAGGTAGCACGGATGATGTGATATTTGTTTACGCCTCTGGTGATGCCTACGATAGTTCCTCTCGCATACTGATCCCAGTGCGGCGCGCCAAGTCCGGTAAAGGCCGGAACCACATAGCAGCCGTTGGTATCCTTCACCTTCTTCGCCATGTACTCGGAATCCGGTGAGGAATCAATTAAGCGCATCTCGTCACGGAGCCACTGAACCGCAGCGCCTGCCACGAAGATGGAGCCCTCCAATGCGTAATTTACCTTGCCGTCCAGTCCCCATGCAATGGTGGTAACCAGACCGTTCTTGGAGTAAACCGGCTTCTCGCCCGTATTCATCAGCATGAAGCAGCCGGTTCCGTATGTATTCTTCGCCTCGCCCGGATTGAAGCAGGTCTGTCCGAACAATGCAGCCTGCTGGTCGCCCGCTGCTCCGCCAATCGGAATCGGGCCGCCGAAATAGGTAGAGTCTGCCTCGCCGTATACGCAGCTTGACGGCTTTGCTTCCGGAAGCATGCACTTCGGGATATTTAACTCGGCCAGGATTTCCTCATCCCACTCCAGCTTCTGGATGTTGAATAATAAGGTTCTGGATGCATTGGAATAATCGGTTACATGAACCCTGCCCCTGGTCAGCTTCCAGATCAGCCAGGTCTCTACCGTACCGAATAACAGCTCGCCTCTCTCCGCGCGCTCACGAACGCCCTCTACATGATCCAGAATCCATTTTAACTTGGTTCCGGAGAAATAAGCGTCAATCACCAGGCCGGTCTTCTCACGGAAGGTATCCACAAGGCCCTTTTCCTTTAAGCTGTCGCAGTACTCGGAAGTACGGCGGCACTGCCATACGATGGCATGATAAACCGGCTCGCCCGTCTCTTTATCCCACACGATGGTGGTCTCACGCTGGTTGGTAATGCCGATTGCGGCAATGTCCTCTGCAGCCGCGCCAATCTTAGACATCGCCTCTACCGCCACGCCTAACTGCGTGGACCAGATTTCATTGGCATCATGCTCAACCCAGCCTGGTTTCGGAAAATACTGGGTAAATTCCTTCTGAGCCACACTGCACATCTCACCCTTTTCGTTAAAAAGGATACACCGGTTGCTGGTGGTTCCCGCATCAAGCGCCATTACATACTTTGCCATAAAATACCTCCTCTTCTTTTGACTTGTGATTGGTTTCTATACAACTGCCCGAACCCCCTCGAACAGAACGTATCATTACAAAATCCATCCGGTGTCCTTCTGTCCCCATCGGACGCAGAACCGTTATCCGGCTACATCATCCACACCTTCTGATTGGTGGAGGATACCGAAATCGCCCCGGCCCCCAGAGCCGCCATAATGTCTTCCTTATCCGTAATCAGCCCGCCGGCGATGACCTGGATCCTCACCTTTTTGCACACCTTTCGGATAATCTTCGGCATCACGCCCGGCAGAATCTCGATGAAATCCGGCTTCACGATACCAAGCTGCTTTTCGATATTTTCAAAGGCCATGGAATCCAGGATGAAGAAACGCATCACCGTGTACATCCCCAGCTCCTTCGCCCGCCGAATCATCGTGGGTTTGGTGGAAATGATGCCGTCCGCTTTGGTATGCTTCTGAATAAAATCCACTGCGATCTCCTTCGGACTCAAACCCGCTATCAAGTCCACATGCACGATTGCCAGTTTGCCCGACTCCCGGACCTGCCTTACAATCTCCGGAATGTTGCAGATGTCCCCGTAAAGAATGAAAATCACCTTGATATCCTGCAGCCTGCAGCACTTCTCCAGGCCGTCCATGTCCTTGATTGCCGCAATCACCGGATTCGCCTCTACCATATCATAAAATCTCTGATCCATTCCGTCTGCTCCTGTTCCTGATTCTTTCTGATTCCGTCCCCGTCTCTCAGCCGCCGCTGTCTTCTGCCCCTGTTCCGCTTCCGGCATCTCCGTTCCGGACATCTGCTCTGCAGCCCGCATTCTCTGCCGAAGCACAGGAAATTGCTGGGAACTCTTTTTTTCCACATAAAAAGAGCATAACACCAAACAACATCTCTGTTGTGAATGCTATGCTCTCTTGTCTCTGCATGCTATTTGATTTCTGACTTAAATATAGCATACTGCACATACAATTGCAAGCTTATTTTTGTTTTTCTTATAAATTTTACATAATTTACAGGATATTTTTTACAGTAATTGTACATTTTGTACAATTTTATCGTTATTTATTTATCAATTTTACCTATCACTCATTTCGGCTGCATTTATCTGGCATCCTTTAAAAGCTGCACCATATCCTCCAGGCTTCTGGGTCCCACAAAAACATCCTTATCATTCAGCACCACCACCGGCACCCGCTGGATGTTGTACCGCTCCACCAGGTCCGGATACAGGTTGCCGTCATAGGCCTCCATCCGGATGACCGGATTCATCATGGCTATCCGCTGGCAGTTGATGACCATGCCCGGACAATGGTGGCAGGCCAGCGATACCACTACCTTCACATCCACCGGATTTTTCAGTTTTTCAATCTTCTTTCCCGTCCCCCGGTTCATCTCCTGTCCCGGCCCGGCCAGATTATAGATACCGATGACAAAGGAATTAATCTCCTTTCCCCCCGGTACGCCGTGAAAGGCCGCTCTCTGGTAAACCCCGTCCAGAAACAATCCCACAGCCGGAAGATGGGCGGTATCCATGCCCAGCTCCCCGCCCTCCGACGGCTCGTAAAGCTCCAGCTTAATCCGCTCGCTTAATCCGGCGATGGCCTTCAGAAAGGAAGCCATCTCTGCCGATTTGTCCTCCTTCAGCTCCACCACTGCCTTCAGTTCCACATCCCGGTTCAGTTTTGCAAAAATCCCCCGCAGCGTTTCCCTGGTCTTCTCATCCAGCAGCGGACTCCCCGCCGCAATTCGGTTTAAATCAATCATATTCCTTCCCCCTTGTATCCTCCTGCACTGCCCCATCGTGCATCGTCCGTCACGCATCGTCCATCCGGCATCGTCCGAGATGCGTTCTCCTCTACAGAAGTCCCACCAGGTCCAGGCTGGGCGTCAGCGTCTCCTCGCCCGGCTTCCACTTCGCCGGACACACCTGATCGCCGTGGGATGCCACGAACTGCGCCGCCTGCACCTTCCGAAGCAGCTCCTGGGCATTCCGTCCGATTCCCATATCGTGAATCTCATAGGCCTTGATGACACCCTCCGGATTCAGGATAAACGTTCCCCGGAGGGCCTGGCCCTCCTCCTCCACCAGCACGCCGAACTGTCTGGCCAGCACACCGGCCGGGTCTCCAAGCATGGTGTACTCCAGCCGCTTAATCGTATCAGAAGCATCCGCCCACGCCTTGTGTACGAAATGAGTATCCTCCGACACCGAATAAATCTGGCAGTCCATGTCCCGGAAATCCTCGTAATAATCCTGCAGATCACCAAGCTCCGTCGGACAGACAAAGGTAAAATCCGCCGGATAGAAGAAAATCACCGACCAGTGGTCCAGCAGGTCCTCCTTCTTCACCTCCAGGAATTTCCCTTGACGGTAGGCCTGGACTTTAAAATCATCAATCTCTTTGCCAATTAAGTTTCCCATGAA
>JAUNPZ010000145.1 GCA_030536455.1 Lachnospiraceae bacterium
GTTCTTAAATGCAGGTAACATTGATGACGTTCTCGCCCGTGTGAAATAGGGGGGAAGGCTATGGCAGATCTCTTTAAGTTAAAGATTATCACCCCGGACAAGACATTCTATGAAGGGGATGTGGAGATGGTGGAGCTGACCACCACGGAAGGACAGATTGGTATTTATGCCAGACATATTCCGCTGACAGCAATTGTGGCTCCCGGCGTGCTGACCATCCACGAAGGCAGTGAGAAGAGGGAGGCCGCATTATTATCCGGCTTCATCCAGGTGCTGCCGGAGCAGGTGACCATCATGGCCGAGATTGCCGAGTGGCCGGAGGAGATTGACGAGAACCGGGCCATGGAGGCAAAGGTCCGCGCGGAGCGCCGTCTGAAATCCGGCAGCGCCGAGGTAGATATGGCGAGAGCTGAGCTGGCGCTTAAGAGAGCGCTTGTGCGTCTTGAAGTGCGGGAGTAGGCCGGAAGGGCTGAAGCTGGTAAAAGGAATTATTGTTAGAAATTTTATGCGGAAAAGATGTCGTGGAAACGGCATCTTTTTCTGCTGAAAGAATCTTCAAACACGCTCTGGCGCAGGGACTGGCGGCGCATGGGCGAAGAATTCTCCGGGATGAGGAAGGAGCAGACATTCCGGATTCGAAGCAGGAGGTGAGGCATTTATATGTCAAATTGGAAGGTGAACATAAGCCATTTAAGGGAGAATGGCGGAGACCTGCAGGATATCTCTTCCCAGATTTTAAAGATGAGCGGAGAGTTGGATGTGGCCGGAAACCTGTCCGGATTTTCATTTGCAGACAAAATCCGGGTAAGCTCCAGGCTGAACCAGGTCAAAAACACGCTTGCCCATCAGTCTGAGCAGACAACTGCAATCAGCAGAAAGCTGGAGGAGATTGCGGGTGCCTATGAATCGACCGAGCAGAAGCTGGTTGAGGGGATGCCGAAGGTCACTGTGACAAAACCGGGAAGCGGTCAAAACGGGGATGGAAGTGGTGGCAGCTTTTCATCCGGCGGAGGCGATGGCGGCGGAGGCGGCGGCCGCGGCGATAAAGACGATAAGGATGACAATATTCTTGACATTATCAAAGCCTATCTCACAGCAAGGGAGAAGGGCGAAGGCGATGATGACGCAGGATTTACAAAAGATGTGATTTCCTATTTTGAAGATTTGTTTGATTTCTTTTCCGGAGATATGAAGGGGTATTCCGGCTTTGCAGACTGGTGTGACCTGGGAAAATCCAGTTCCGGGCTTTGGAAAGCCATGGTTGATTTCTTTAAGAACCGGGACCCCGGCGATTACATTGATGAAAAGTTCGGAAAGGCAGCAATGGGAGTCGGCGTGATAGGAAGCCTGTTCGGCTTAATCGGAGGAGTAACCGAAGCATTGGGCGCAAATGGGGAGTCAGCCGGTCAGGTCATTTCAAAATGGCTGGATGCGGCAAAGGACGGAACCGATCTGGGCAAGACGATTTATGATATTTTTGATAAGCATGAGGGCGTATATACCCCGGCGGGAATTTATACGGTGATTGTCGGAAGCGCGCTGAGCGTACTGTCGCAGGGAAGCAGGAGCGTGGATGAATATTTAAAAGACGGCAAATGGGACATCATGGATTTTGCCGGAACCGGAGTCGATGTGTCCATTGCAGGGCTGGAAAGCCTTTTGTCCGGCTTAACATTCGGTGTGATTTCGGATGATACCTTTGGGACCTCAGTCGATGAGATTAGTGATAATCTGAAGAACAAGGCGGAGGAAGGCGGAAAGAAAGCGGGCGAGTATATTGTAAATCATCCGGATATGCTGAAGGAATATCAGGAAGGAAACGTTTTTGACAAAGTGAGATTGACAGCCGTGGCTTGCCTTAAAAGCTGGTGGTAGTAAGGAGAAAAAGGATGGAAAACAAAATGAAGGATATGCTGCTTCCAATCGGAAGCGTAGTATTATTAGAGGGCGGGACCAGAAAGACCGTTATCATGGGCGTTCTCCAGTTTGACGCAAAGAATCAGGAAAAGGTTTATGATTATCTGGGGGTTCCTTATCCGGAGGGATATCTGGGGCCGGGCAGTACCTATCTGTTCAATCATGAGCACATTACAGAGGTATATCAGCGCGGCTACGAGGACGACGAGCGGGAACGTTTTATGCAGGCGGTGGAGCAGGTTTATAAAACCGTGGATGAGGCGGTTGAGGGCCAGGATAATAAATAACCTGCCCAGGTGCGAAACGTATTTTAATGAAAAAGGCTCCCTTCGGATTTTACTGCCCGAAAGGAGCCTTTTTATCTGTGATTATTCGTGTCTCTTTTTATTCTACATTTTCCAGCATCACATCCAGAATGGAATCATCAATTTGTCCGGGCTCATATCCGGAATAGGAGAATCAGTATTTGTTTGCGTTTCTGCGAATTCCCTCTTGCACTAATTACAGAATAAGGATGCCCTTTTCTTAAAATAGATGATATTGCCCAATAACAAGATTGAGAATGGCATCAGGTTTATAATCATAGAGGCAAGCGTGTTCTGCTTTGTAATAATCATCTGAGATACGGACAGGGTTAGGATTGAAAAAAGTGATATTCCCAGGAATATAAATAAAAACAGCGGCCCGTCCTTTTTAAAATGCGCCAGCTTTTGGCGCGTAACAATTGCGAATACTGCTAAAGCAATACAAAATATACCATAAATAATGAACCAAATGGACAGTGCGATTTGAGCCGGATTCGATATATAATAGAATCCGCCATAAAGAAACATACCGATTCCGGTAAGGCCGTTTACGATGGGACTTAAAATCAACTGAACATAAATAGTAAATTTATACCACCTCATCGGAAGTCCCTGATTTAGCGTCGATTTCTCTTTTACAGTCGTGGATGATCTGGTAAAATAGGGATGACAGTATTTCGTACTATATTTACAAAATTTTCTAAAAAGCATTGCATAATGGGAAGAAATATGTTATCTTATAAGCAGCAAAGTGAATTTAAAACGGAATATGAAATGACCTGTAAAAACCAGAATCAGTGATAGTGACAGGAAGGCTGTAGAAAGACTGCTAAGGAGGAGGGTGCAATGGAAGATGGACGATTTATCCGTGGGGGGGGTAAAACGGTTTTTTTGCTTTTTATCTGCATGCTGATGGTTCCATTCTCAGCTTATGCGAAGGAGAACGGAGAATCCGGGACCGTAAGGGTAGGACTTTACCGGCAGGAAGGCTACCATATGGTGGACGAGAACGGGGAGCACAGCGGATATGATTACGAGTACCTGATGCGGATTGCGAAGTGCACCGGCTGGAATTATGAATTTGTGGAAGGAACCTGGGACGAGTGCATCACGATGCTGGAGGATGGGGAGATTGACCTGCTGGGCGGGATAAAGAAGAACGAAGGACGTCCGGACAGGATGCATTTTGCGGATATCCCATCCATGTACACCTCGAACTGTCTTCTGCAGCTTGTGGAGAACGGAACCTATGCATATGAGGATTTCGAGGATTTTGACGGAATGCGGATTGGTGTGCTGGAGGGTTCGACGTTAATTGATTCTCTGGAAGATTACGGGACTGAAAATCAGTTTACTTATGTATTAAAGAACTATGGAACCGAAGAGGAGCTGGACCGGGCGCTTCGGGCCGGCAAGGTTGACACAATCTGCCTGGGGGATAATCGAAATCTGGACCAGTACCAGATTGTGGCACATTTCGGCTTTTCTCCCCTTTACTATGCGGTCAGGGAAGGACGTACCGATTTAGAGGAGGAGCTGGAGGATGCGCTGGAGGAGATTCATTCTCAGGAGCATTTTTTCGAGCAGAAGCTGTCAGAGAAATATTATAATCCGCCGAGAAATCTGGCATTTACCAGGGAAGAGATGGCTTACATCGAATGGAAGGAGCCGATTCCTGTGATTCTGTATCCGGCGCTGGGAGAGCCCTACTGCCGGTACGATGAGCAGACGAAGCAGTTTAAAGGGATTACCATTGACGTTCTGGAGCTGCTGTCAGAACGGACCGGACTGAAATTTGTGTATCAGGAGGCGCCGGAGAATGCCCTGTTTCCATGGGAATATCTGGAGAGCCATCCGAATGTGATTGCTGCGCCTTTTTTTCGCAGCGATTTGATTGCTCCAGTAGAGAAGTTGGAATATCTGCAGACCACGGTGGAGGGAAATATGGTGGCTGTCTCAAAGGAGAACGGGCCGCTGAGTCTGGGCGGGGAGTTTGTCCTGGCCGTTCCCTGCGGGGAATATACGGAGAAAGAGCGTCTGCGCCAGTATTTTCCGAATGCAGAAATCGTTCCATGCAAGACGCACCGGGAAGGGCTGCAGATGGTTCGCAAAGGAACGGCGGATATGGCTCTTCTCAGCGAGATTAACAGCGCATATCTGCTGAGAAGTCCATATTTCTGCAAGATGCAGGCGCGTAAGCTGACCTATATTGAGGAGGATGCCTGTCTGGTACTTGGAAAATCCTCTGACCCGGTGCTGATTTCTATTTTAAATAAGGGCATCTCCTCCTTTCGCGTTCGGGAAATCCGGCAGATTGTAGTGAATAATACCAGCATTCCATATGAGAGAAGCCCGGAGGAGCGCCTGTACGAGAACCGGGGCGTCCTTCTTTTTACGACGATGCTGGCGTCCGGGCTCGTGCTGTTTTCCGTTATGGCGGAACGGCAGCGCCGGAACAAGGACGAGGAGAAGCACCGGTTAAAGCTGGCGGAGGAGCGTCACCAGGCGGATTTGGAGTATCAGGAAAAGATGTTCCGTCAGGCGAATTTCGATGAACTGACCGGACTTTATAACATGAAATATTTTATCGAGATGGCCAACAGGCAGATTCAGAGGGATGCCGGTCAGGTCTATACCTTTTTCTGGATTAATCTGGAGCGGTTCAAGATGATTAACGAGCTGTACGGGACCGAGACCGGGGATGCAGTCATCTTAAAGGTTGCGGACCGGCTTCGGGAAACGATAGGCGATAAGGGCATATACGGACGGATGTATGCGGACAAGTTTGCAATCTGTATGCCGGTTGAACAAAAAGAATTGAAGCGGATGTCAGAGCACTGCATCCTGCTTTTGGAGCATGAAGGACAAAAAATCCGGATTCAGTTAAATGTGGGCGTATATATCGATTCCCGTCATTGCCAGGATGCGTCCCAGGCGGTGGATTACGCGCAGATTGCCCTGAGCAACGGGAACCTGTCCAGCAAGGAGCATTTTTATTATTATAAAGATGCTTATCTGAAGGCCATGCGTGACAGCCAGCGGATTACCAATGAGATGGAGAAGGCGCTGCGTGAGGAGCAGTTCCAGGTTTATCTCCAGCCACAGGTGGATTTGAATACCCAGAAGCTGGTGGGAGCGGAGGCTCTGGTGCGATGGGCCCATCCGGTTTACGGCATTATTCCGCCGGGAGACTTCATCCCGGTATTCGAATCCAATGGATTTGTCTACCAGCTTGACTGCTACATGTGCGAGAAGGTCTGTCAGATTCTGGCCGGGTGGATGAAAGATGGAAAGGTGGTTCCAATTTCCATTAACCTGTCGCGGGTGGACTTACAGGAACCGGAGCTTCTTCCGATGCTGCTTCAGAATCTGAGGAAATACTGTGTGCCGATTCGGCACCTGCACCTGGAAATCACAGAATCGGTTTACGCAGAGGAGCAGCAGAAGGAAGAGCATGTGATAGAGGGGCTTCGGGAGGCCGGCTTCTGTATCGAGATGGATGACTTTGGAAGCGGCTATTCCTCGCTGAATATGCTGAAGGACGTTCCGGTGGACGTCTTAAAGATGGACATGAAGTTTTTCGGCGGAGAGAAGCACATGGATAAGGGCGGCAACATCATAGAAGCCATCGTCAACCTGGCCCATTCCCTGGGAATCGTCGTGATTGCAGAGGGTGTGGAGGTGGAGCGCGAGGCGAACTTCCTGCGCTCCATCCAGTGCAGCATCGTGCAGGGCTATCTGTACGGCGGCCCGGTCCCGGTGGAGGAATTTGAGCAGAGTCTGGCTGCCAGGGAAATCGGGGACAAGAGCGTGGATATAAACTGGGATGATAATGTGACCAACCTCTACTGGAAGATGGAGCGGTATAATTTCCTCCTTCAGGACAGTCACGGGATTCTGCTTGATTACGATCCTACCCAGGATGCCGCGGTATTTACTCATATAGATGCCGGTGGAAGACGAAGGGAGGAGACGATTCTGGATTACAGTGAGTGGGTGCAGAATTCACCGGTGATTCACCCGGTCAGCCGGGCGGCGCTTCTGGATTTTATCCGGAGGGAGTATCCGAGGCTGGAGAATCTGGATTTGTGTGCGGACCTGTATGCAGTTGGAACATATGAGTGGTTCC
>JAUNPZ010000025.1:0-16990 GCA_030536455.1 Lachnospiraceae bacterium
TATATGAATAAAAAAGAAGTTTCGGAAATTAAAAAACAGTTTACCCCGGATAACTGTGCCATTACCCGCATCTGCGGCTGCTATGTGGACGGGGAAAAGAATAAAAAGACGGAGATGGTGGATGCCTTCCTCTCTCTCCCGGAGGAGGAGCGCTTTAAATACTTTGAGATTTTCCGCAAGGCCCTGTCGGGAACCATCGGGAAGAATCTTCTGAACATGGATTTTCCCATTGACTCTGAGATGCCGGGGGGCGGGCAGCATTTCTTCTTAAAGCTGCGGACCAGCCATCTGGAGGACACAGCGCTGCTGGAACAGTTTTACGACAAGATTATTGAACACTATGATTACGGCGAGAATTATCTGATCCTGCTGATTCATGCCCTGTACGATATTCCCGGAAAGTCCTCGGACAATCTGGAGATGTTCGATGCCTCCGATGAGGTGTTCGACTACATCCTCTGCGCCATCTGTCCGGTCAAGCTTTCCAAGGCCGGCCTTTCCTACGATACCGATGAGAACTGCTTCCGCAACCGGACCCGCGACTGGATCGTGGAGATGCCGGACCGTGGTTTCCTGTTCCCCGCATTCAATGACCGGAGCACCGACATCCACAGCATGCTCTATTACTCGAAAAACAGCGAGGACCTTCATGAGGGCTTCATCGAAACCCTGACCAACTGCACCATGCCCATGACGGCCGGGGACCAGAAGGAAACCTTTAACCTGCTGGTGGAGGAAACCCTGGAGGAAACCTGCGATTATGAACTGGTCCGCAATATCCATGAGCGGTTAAATGAGCTGATTGAGGAAAAGCAGGACAGTCCGGAGCCTCTGACGCTGGATAAGCATGAGGTGCGGAATCTTCTGGAGGCCAGCGGAGCGGACGAGGAGAAGATGGAAAGCTTCGACGCCAAATTCGATGAAGCCGCAGGGGCCAAGGCTTCTCTCCTGGTTTCCAATGTGGCAAATACCCGGAAATTTGAAATCAAAACCCCAACCATCACCATCCAGGTGGCCCCCGACTGCGCCGACCTGGTAGAAACCCGAATCATCGATGGACGGCGGTGCCTGGTGATTGGAATTGATGAAAATGTAGTTGTAAACGGAATTTCCGTGGCCGCTACCGAAAAGAAAGAGGGGCAGGAATAATCCTGCATCCCTCCTCCCGGTCATACCGCCGTTCTCACCGCAATGCCATCTGAAGCTGTTCCATCTCGTAGAACGCGCCCTTTGATTTCATCAATTCCGGATAGCTTCCCGACTCTCTGATTTTTCCGTTTTCAAGGACCACAATCCGGTCCGCGCTACGGACGGTGGAGAGGCGGTGCGCCACAATAAATGTGGTCCTCCCCTGAATCAGATGGTCTAAAGCATCCTGAATCTCCTTCTCCGAGACAACATCCAGCGCCGAGGTAGCTTCATCCAGAATAATGACCTTCGGATTACGGATGATCGCGCGGGCAATGGCAATCCTCTGCCGCTGCCCTCCGCTTAAGTTGCCTCCGTGCTCTTCTACCATCGTATCTAAACCGTAAGGCAGTTTTTCCACAACAGATTGGAGATTGGCCGCCTCCACGGCCTTCCACACCAGCTCATCCGCCACATCCTCCATGCCATATATGATATTGTCCCGCACCGTGCCGGTGAACAGAAGCGGGGTCTGAGGCACCACCGAAATAAACTTCCGGTACGATTTTAAATTGATATCATTGATATCCTTCCCGTCAATCAGCAGATGTCCGTCATTGGGCGTCATGAAGCCGATGAGAAGATTCAGCACCGTGGTCTTTCCGGAACCGGATTCACCCACAAAAGCAATGGTCTCTCCGGCCTTCACATTCAGACTGAAATCCTTCAGTACCTGCTGTTCGGAATGGGGATAGCTGTATTTTACATTTTTAAACTGATAACTGCCATCCAGATTTTCCAGCTCCTGCTTGCCTTCGTTGCGCTCCACATCCTCACAGGCCAGGACCTCGCCGATGGAGGACACCGACTCCAGTCCTTTTGTAAGAATCGGGAGCAGATTAATCAATGCAGAAAACTGATTGACTACCGTAGTAAAGCTGGACTGATAGAATGCCACATCGCCAATCAAAATCTGTCCGGTCAGGGCCATATAGCCGGAAAAGCCCAGGCAGAACGCCTGAAACATCTGGAATACGCACCAGCTCACCGCTCCGAAATGGGACTGTATCATATCCAGCCGGTATCCCTTCTCCGCGGTTTCCACAAGCTGGCTGCGAATTCGCTGCTCTTCCACCGTTTCCAGCGCATGTGCGCGCGTTACCGGAACCATCTCAACCATCTCCATCACCCGCGCGCTGGTTTCCTCCATTTCTTCTCGAAACGCCCGGTTTTCTCCCTTTATTTTCCTGCGGAATACCATTACGATAATCGAAGCCACCGGAGCTACCAGGACAAAAAAGAGAAGAATGATCCGGTTCTTCACCGCCGTGATGGACAGCGTGATTACCAGGTTCAGCAGGATATTCAGGAGATTTACAAACAACTGCGAGGACAGTGTCTCCACCGCCTCCACATCACGGATGATCTTCGACTGCAGACGCCCGGACTGAACGCCCGTATGATACGGAATCGAAAGCTCCTGAAGCTTGCGTACCAGCGCTTCCCGAAGGCCCGCCTCCGTCCTTCGGATTACCCGGTTTTTATATTTATTATGCAGCCAGTTGGCCGGAAGATGGATGGAAAGCAGGAACAGCCAGACCGCCACGCTGACAAGGATACTGCGCCGCCCCGCTTCTCCCCCTGCTACCGCGCCGTTGATTACATTTGCAATCAAAAGCGAGGAAAGCAGGCTGGGCATGTGCTTGATTAAAAAGAAAAATGCAGAAATCAGGAATTTATGGTACTGGCCCCTGTAAAATCCGAGAAGCACCATCGTTGAATTGTTCCCGTATTTTTTGTAGTATTTTACAAACCGCTGCTCCATCTCCATGTCATTTGCTTCCAACCGCTTTTCCATAAGTCCTCCTGCCGCTCCTCTTCCTTCTCCTATCTGACTTTATTACACTTACAAAAAGGGCGGTTGGAAAACCCTTTTGTTTTCTCAACGCCCTTTTCTTATTTGCTGTTGTTTTAAAAATATTTTTTTGACCCCCAAAGGTTGGCCTTCTTTAAATCCAGATATTCATTATAAGCCTTCTCCAGAATCTGCTTTTCATTGGAAAACTTCAGCAGATGGTACGCTTCATAAAACTTGTAATATCCGGAATCCACAAAATATTCTTCCCGCTGTGGTTTGCTGTAATAGCTGTCTGCCATCATCAGATACCAGTGCACATCCTTCTCCACCACATCCTGCGGTGTGTTGAAGGTATACTGGCTCTTGCCGATATATTTGATAATGGACGCACTGACGCCGGTCTCCTCCTTTACTTCACGAAGAGCCGTCTCTTTAAATTCCTCGCCTGCTTCTACAGTTCCCTTTGGCAGGACCCAGCCCTCATACTTATTCTTGTAATTCTTGTACAGGACCAGAATCTTGCCTCGAAATATAACCACACCGCCGCAGCTCGTTGCTTCAATCATTGCAATCCCTCCTGACTGACTGTCGGAAACCGATTTTTCTTCGGAAACATTCCCTTCAAAAGAAACATCCATTTTCCACAGTTGCTGGTGTGCCTCATAGACTGAGTTAAGTATACCTCTTTTCCAGGACAGATGCAAGATGTTGCATTCATTTGGCAAAAGTTTTCCAGATATATGGTTTAAAAATTCTCCGGATGCATGCCCCGGCAGATTTTCTCCGGTGTAATCGGAAGCTCCCGCACGGTCACGCCGACAGCGTGGCGCACAGCCGACGCGATGGCCGGTGACGGCGTATTGATTACGATTTCTCCGATGGACTTGGCTCCGAACGGGCCGTTGGGCTCATAGCTGGGCTCGAATTCCACCCGAATGTTTCCTACGTCCTGGCGGGTCGGAATCTTGTACTGCATCAGGGAATTTTCCATGAAACGGCCGGTCCGGGAGTAATTTACATCCTCATAAAGCGCCATGCCGATGCCCTGGGCCAGTCCGCCTTCCGTCTGCACCCTTGCCAGATTCGGGTTGACTACCGTACCGCAGTCCACTGCCGCCACATAGTCAATCAGCTCCAGCTCGCCGGTCTCCTTGTCAATCTCCACCTCGGCCATGCCCACCATAAATGGAGGCGGGGAGGTTGGGGAGCTGTGGGACTCGCTGGCAGAAAGAGCGTCGCAGTTGTTGCACATCACCTGATTGCCGATATCCTTTAAGGAAATCTCCTTACTGCCTCCCACCTGGTACACTCTTCTGCCGTCAAATTCCAGTTCATCCCGGCTGCATTCCAGATACTCGGCTGCCTTATCGAGAATCTTCTCCCGCAGCTTCTCACAGGTCTTCACCACAGCCATACCGGTCAGGTAGGTGGTGCTGGAGGCGTAGGAGCCGGAATCGTAAGGAGAAATGTCGGTGTCCGTTCCGTAAACCACGATATCCTCGTAGCTGCAGTCCATGCAGTCCGCCGCAATCTGGGCCAGCACCGTATCGCAGCCGGTACCCATATCCGAGCAGCCCACCATCAGGGTGTAGAAGCCGTCGTCATTGACCTTCATGGACACGCTGCCCACGTCGATGCTGCTGATGGAGGAGCCCTGCATAGCCATCGCCACGCCTACGCCGCGGACCTTTCCATTCCCCATGTCGCGGTATGGATATTTATCCTTCCAGCCAATCATGTCCGCCGCCCGCTTCATACAGCGGTCCAGGGCGCAGCTTAATGCGGTCTCGCCGTAGTATGCCGGCATCACATCGCCCTCACGGACCATGTTCTTCAGGCGTAAGGCAGCCGGGTCCATGTGAAGCTTATCCGCCAGCTCATTGACCGCGCTTTCCACCGCAAAGATTCCCTGGGTAGCGCCGTATCCGCGGTAAGCTCCAGCCGACATCACATTGGTATAAACCACATCATAGGAGAAGCGGAAGGCTTTCGGCGTCCGGTAAAGCGGGATGGACTTGTGGCCGGAAAGGCCTACCGTAGTCGGCCCATGCTCTCCGTAAGCGCCGGTATTGGACAGGGTATACACATCAATCGCCTGAAGGATACCGTTCTCATCCGAACCCAGACGGACCTTCACCTCCATCTCATGGCGGGGAGAGGATGCAATCTGGGACTCATAACGGCTGTAGACAATCCGTGCCGGTTTTCCCGTCATCCAGGTCACGATTGCCGGATACACCTCGGCCACCACCGTCTGCTTGGCGCCGAAGCCTCCGCCGATTCTCGGCTTTACCACACGCACCTTCGACTTGGGGATGTCCAGAGCCTGGGCCAGGATTCTTCTGGCATGGAAGGGAATCTGGGTGGAGGCCACCACATTTAACCGCCCGTAGGTATCCAGGTAGGAATAGGCCCGGAAGGTCTCCATCATGGCCTGCTGGTTCGCCTTCACATGGTAGGTCTGCTCCACCACATGGGCGCAGCCCTTTAACACCTCATCCACATCGCCGTCCTGCTCCACGCCGCAGGCGCAGAGGTTCCGGCTGTTGTCGGCTCCCACCGGAATCAGACTTTTCCAGTCCGGCTCCGGATGAACCAGAATCTGGCTGTCCTTCGCCTTGTGGAAATCCAGGATCGCATCCAGGACCTGATACTTCACACGGATTAACCGCATCGCCTGGTCTACCGCCTTTTCCGTCCCGCCTGCCACGATGGCAACCGCATCGCCCACAAACCGGACTCTCTGGTCCAGAATCAGGCGGTCATACGGGCTTGGCTCCGGATAGGTCTGTCCCGCCATGGTAAACCGGTTCCTCGGCACATCCTTCCAGGTCAGGATACACTCGATGCCCGGCACCTTCTCTGCCGTAGCCGTCTCAATCTCACGGACGATGGCATGGGCATGAGGGCTTCTTAACACCTTGACCACCAGACAGTCCTTCGGAGCCAGATCGTCGGTATAAACCGGCTTTCCGGTTACCAGCGCCATGGCGTCCTTCTTAATCACAGGAGCTCCCACATATTTCTTCTCGTGGGCTTCGTACACCTTCTGGTTATATGCCAGCTCCTCTTCCCGTCCTTTTACCGGTCCGTTCCAGTTCTTTCCGCTCATGACTTACGCCCCCTTCCGCTCTAAGTATTTCTTCACGGCACGCAGCTGGGACATGTATCCGCTGCAGCGGCATAAATTGCCGGCCAGATATTCCTTGATTGCTTCCTCATCCGGATGCTTCAGCTCCCGCTCCATCGCCAGCACATTCATAAGAAAGCCTGGGCTGCAGAAGCCGCACTGCTCGCCGCCCTCTTCGGCCAGGAATCTTCCCGCCTCCTCGGCCTCCTCCTGAAGTCCCTCCATGGTGGTGACGCTGTGTCCGTCTGCTCTCGCTGCCAGCACGGAACAGGACAGCACCGGCTTTCCGTCCATCAGAACGGTACATAAGCCGCAGTTGGCTGTCTCACAGCCTCTCTTTACACTGGCGCAGCCCAGCTCCCGCACCAGGTCCAGAAGCAGCATATCTGCTTCAATCTCCGGCTGAACGTATTTTCCATTTAACTGAAATTGAATCTTCATCTGCTTTCCTCCTGTGACGCCCTGTTTTCCATCTGTTTTTCCATCAGCCGCCGGATGATTACCTCGGCCAGATAGGCCCGGTAATCTGCGGTAGCGCGCAGATTGGTGCCATATGTAAAGCATCCTGCCGCCTTCGCTGCAAGCTCTGCCGCGGAGATGCCCTCTTCCTTCTTTAATTCCACAGCCTTCGCTCTCTGCGGTCTTGCCCCCACAGACACCTGCCAGCTCTCCTTCGTCTCGGCCACGCAGACCGCCAGCACCGGGAAGTCGGTTTTCGTCTGGCGCATGGTATGGTAGGACGCTCTTCGGCCATCCTTTTTCACATAGAGGCGGACCAGGATATCCCGGTCATTCACCGACAAAGGCTTCGCAGCAAACTCAGAAAGCTTCATCCTTCCTCCCTTGTACAGCTCCACCTCCGCATCCAGCGCCAGCAGGCAGGTCAGGATATCGGAAAATCCGAATCTTCCGTAGACGCTTCCGCCCACGGTTGCGCCGTTTCGAAACTGTACGCCGACGATATGGCGGGTGCATTCCCGGAAAATGCCGTCAAACTCCCGGTTCAGTCCCTCATGGGTCTCCAGCATCCGCAGGGTCGCCATGCAGCCAATCTGAAACTCCTCTTCCTTTTCTTCAATCTGGTCCAGTCCTAATGCAGACAGGTCAATGATGGACTGCTTGGAAGCATTCTCCATCTTCAGCCACATCATGCCGCCGATTACAACATTTCTCCGCTTCTGACAAAGCTGGTAAGCCTCTTCCAGGGTGGAAGGCCTCACATAATCTCTGGCCTGAAACATAATATTCTCCTCTCTCGTCTCCTCTTAATTCTATTTTATCCTATCATCTCAGAAGATATTGGTCAAACATTTTTCTTGCAATGGGCGCTGCCGTCTTTCCGCCGGAGCCGCCCTCCTCCACAATCACCGTAACCACAAGCTGCGGGTCCTCCGCCGGCGCATAGCCGGTAAACCAGGCATGGGTTTCCTTCCCGGCTTCAAATTCAGCCGACCCGGTCTTTCCTGCCGCGCTGTAGGAGGCATCCCGCAGGGCGGAGCCGGTTCCCTCCGTCACCACCCGGACCATCAGCTGATTTAACTGAGCCGACTCCTCTGCCGTCATCAGGCTTCCGTATGAGGAGGGAAGAAACTTTTTAACCTCCTCCCCGGCCGCATTCTGCACATGGTCCATGGCATAGGGCTTCATCAGCGTACCGCCGTTTGCGATGGCGGAGGTAATCATCGCCATATGCATCGGAGTCACCTGGGTGGTTCCCTGCCCGATCGACGTCTGCAGGATTTCCCACTGGCTGGCTCCGCCCTTCATATTATAAGAGCTTTTGGAATAGGCCATGGGCAGAGGCAGCTCCGAATTAAATAAAAGCTGCTCCGACAGACGGTACATGGAATCCAGATTTAACTGAAGGCCCAGATTGGCAAAAGCGCCGTTGCAGGAATTGGCAAAGGCAAGCCCCAGGTTCTGCGCGCCGTGAGCCGTGCTGTGGTAGCATTTGATGGAATAATCCTCCAGATGGAACACGCCGCTGCAGTCAAATGTATAATCCTGATAGCCGGAAGGATTCTCCCGGACTGCCTCCAGCGCCGTCACGATTTTAAAAATCGAACCGGGAGGATACAGCCCCTGGGTGGCCCGGTTTAAAAGCTGCCCCTGGTCATTTTCCCCGCTGACCAGATATTCCCAGGAGGCCTCCAGGCTCAGTGGATTCGGGTCATAATCCGGCTTTGACACCATGGCCAGAATCTTTCCGGTATCCGGCTCCATGGCAATCACCGCCCCCTTCCGGTCTCCCAGTGCCTGATAGGCCACCTGCTGCAGCCCCACATCCAGGGTCGTCACCAGGTCATCTCCCAGATTCTTCTGATTGGAAATCTCATGGATGACCTGCTCCGCCAGATTCACATGGGAGGTCAGAAGATAAAAGTTTCCCTGACTCTCCAGCCCGGTCTTTCCCTTGGTAGAATGCCCCACCACATGGGTGAACAGATTTCCGAAGGGATAGACCCGGATTTCCTCCCCTTTTTCATCCACATAGGTTTCCGCCAGCACCTGGCCGTCATTGCTTAAGATGTGTCCGCGCACAATCCGGTCCGCGAACCGGTCCAGCCTGGCATTGTAGGAATTGTTAATGACTTCCTCGCTTTTTACCTGGAGAAAATACCCGAAATAGAGCATCAGCCCCAGGAAAACCGCCAGCACCCCGTAGGTGAGGAACATGATGTTCCGGTTGGCATGAGGATTCGGATTAGTCTTCTTCATATTCTTCCTCCTCATTTCGTTTTAAGATATAAAGTCCCTGAATAATCTGGAACAATGCAAACGTGCTTAACATGGAGCTTCCTCCATAGCTGACCAATGGAAGGGTCACGCCGGTGGACGGGATGAACTTGGTCACGCCTCCCACCGTCAGGAACACCTGAACAATATACACGATTCCCAGGCCAAATGCAATCAGTTTAAAGAAAACCGCCTGCATTTTCCCGGCAATCATCATAAACTGCAGGAAACAGCCGATGCAGATCAGCAGAACGCACAGCGCAAAGATGCCGCCCAACTCCTCAGAGATGGCCGCAAAGATAAAGTCCTTCTCCACCACCGGAATCTTATAGGGCATTCCCTGGTAAAGCCCCATGCCGAACCACCCTCCGGTTCCCATGGCAAACAGGGACTGGGTAATCTGATAGCCTTTATTATCGATATACGGCCAGGGGTCCGCCCAGGCCGCCACGCGGGTCTGTACATGAGGAAACAGCGTATAGGCCAGAAAGGCCGCCGCTCCCCCTGCCGCCAGGCCGCCGCCCAGATAAAACCAGTTGGAGGTGGCGATAAAGAGCATGAATACATAGGTCACAAAAAACAGAAGGGCGCTTCCCAGATCTTTGGACATCACCAAAATCAGCACATGGAGCGCCGCCGCTGCCGTCGTCACCGCCACCGTCCGAAGGTCCGTGGACCGGTAGAACATGGCCGCCGCAAAGAACACGAAGGTAAGCTTTACAAATTCCGAGGGCTGGAAGGAGAACGCGCCGATTTCCAGGGAAAGCTGGGCGCCGAAGGTGGTGGTCCCCAGCACGCAGACCACCGCCAGCAGCACCAGCCCGATTCCGGCATAGAGCCAGGCTCCCAGGCTTAACTGCCACACATGGTCCATGATATAAGGAATGATCCAGGTAATCACCGCCGCTGCGACGGCGATTGCAAACTGCCGCACCGCCTTGTCAAAGGAAATCCGGGTCAGCATGATGAAGCCCACGCACAAAAGCATGCAGGCATTGTTCACCAGCAGCCGGGATACATTCCGGTAAAGCAGGCGGGACAGATAGATATAGGCCAGGAAAAATACCACCTGGGCCGCATAAAAAATCAATACCCGGTCATCCTCCGACTTCAGATAGATAATCAGATAGGCCAGAAGATGAATCAGAAACATGGCCTGATTCTGTCTCGCGCACACCATCCGCTTCCGCTCCAGGTCCGGGAAGGAAAAGAAGCGGAAGTTAAAAAAGGTGTAGCAGGCAATCAATAGAATCATCAGGTATTTTGATGTCTCAATGATAATATTTGTCATAAATCGGTTCCAATCTCCTCTATTCTACGCCCCTCTTGATATGGCCTCTGGTAAAATCACTTCCGGAAATCTCCGCCTTCCGGCCATACAGGAAGCTGTCCGCGCAGGCCTTCAGGCACCGGGACACCTCCTTTGGGGATTCTGTGGTAAACTGCATCCGGAGAGCAGACGGCTTCAGTCCCTTCACCAGGTCCTCCTGTCCCAGAAGCGACAGCGGACTGGCATTATAAATCGTATTGTAGCAGAAGGTACAGTGGTTCTTCACCGGAAGAAGCTTTCCCATCCGGTCCTTCAGCTCCAGAACCTCACGCCTGTGGCTGCACCCCTCCGTGGTCTTTCGGATGCACTGGGCCGAAACCATCATCGGAAGTCTGCCGTAAATCAGAATCTCCTGCCCTTCGCAGCCCTTCGCCTTTAACTCCCGGCTGTTTAACTCCACCGGCATGGTGATCCGCGCCGCGCCCTCCTGAAGCATCACCTGATTGGCCAGATGATTCCAGGTATACAGGGAGGCATCGAACACCAGCGGCATCGAAAATTCCGTTCCGTCTCCCTGCCGGCCGGCCCAGCTTCGCTTCAGCCACTGGGTTTCCTCCATGGTCCGCACCACGATTCCGTCGAATCCGGCCGAGAGAAGCTCCGTCCAGTGCTTTTCAAAATAGGTGAAGGCCTCTTTCCGGAAGATATGAGGCATCCGGAGAAGACAGCTTTTTCCGGCCTGATGACAGGCGGACACCGTCTCCCTCCAGCCGTCTGCCGGAAAACCATCCGCATCGATGTAGACTGCATTTACCTCGCCGCAGGCTAAGGACGGGGCAAGCTGGCATGGCTCCTCGATGGAGGAGATGAAACCGAGACTGCTGCTGTTGAATGCAGCCTGGGCGGCTGCCAGTCCTGCAATCGTTCCGTCCTTTTCCGCCTGACGGCTCTCTGCCCCGGCTTCCAGCCTTCCGGATGCTCCTGCCTCCATCCTTTTCTCTGCCCCGGCTTCCTTACCGGCCGCCCGGCCCGCCTTCCTCTGCCATCTGGAAAGCGCCTCGGCTTCCAGCGCCTCCAGCCCCTTTCTCCGAAGCTCGTTCAGCGCCTGCACCGGAAGAAAGATATTGCCGGTTATCCGGACATCCAGGTTTTCAAACACGAAGGGGGAATTGCCCGTCTTTCCAAGCTGCTTTTCCACCTTTTCCTTCGCCATCGGCTGGTTTAACGCCTCCTGGACCGTCTGACCAGTTACCGTAACCGAAACCGGCCCGGCCTCCGTCCGAAGTTCCAGGGTAAGGCCGGCCTCTTTTCCCGGCTCCAGCCAGGCCTCGCCCCTCACCGGCTCCTTCAGAAGCTTTCCCACATAGGTTTCATCCAGGAAATCAAACAGCGCCTGATTGGCCTCCCGGAACGCCGGCTTCTCCTTCAGGGCCACCATATCCCGTCCGTTATGCTGCTCATAGTACCCATCCGTAAAGCCGCCCCGGTCAAATAAATCCAGAAGCATCCTCCGGTCCGCCGGACTGACCTGGTAGCCCTTCCTGCCGTATTTGAAATACCGGTCCACATATTTCCGGTAGATG
Source organism: Lachnospiraceae bacterium (assembly GCA_030536455.1). Classification (GTDB taxonomy): domain Bacteria; phylum Bacillota; class Clostridia; order Lachnospirales; family Lachnospiraceae; genus Caccovicinus. The sequence continues at coordinate 11,706 of JAUNPZ010000025.1, forward strand.
CTGACCACACCGGCCGTGTATCTGGGGCTCTTCATCCGCCCCTCAATCTTCAGGGAATACACGCCCGCCTCCAGAATATCCGGCAGAATATCCAGGGTACACAAATCCTTCAGGCTCAGGACGCATTTTTCGTCCCGCCCGTTTACGGTCTTTCCGTTCCGCTTCACCTCGTAGGGCAGACGGCATGGCTGTGCACACCGTCCACGGTTGCCGCTCCGCCCGCCGATCAGGCTGCTCATCAGGCACTGGCCGGAATAACAGTAGCACAAGGCGCCATGGACAAAGCTTTCAATCTCCACATCCACCTGCTCATGAATCTGCCGAATCTCCTCTAAGGACAGCTCCCTGGCCGTCACCACCCGGCTTGCGCCCAGCTCCTTTAGCTTCGCCGCTCCGCAGAAGCTGGTAATGGTCATCTGGGTGCTGGCATGCACCGGCAGATCCGGAAAATGCTCCCGGATAAAGGTCATGGCTCCCAGATCCTGCACGATGACCGCATCCAGCCCCCGCTCATAATAGGGAAGGAGATAATCATAAAGTTCTCCCAGCTCCTGCTCCTTGAACAAGGTATTCACCGTCATAAACAGCTTCCGTCCATGAAGATGGGCATAGTCAATGGCCTGGCACATCCTGTCGGTATCCAGATTATCTGCAAATGCTCTTGCGCCAAAGCGGCTGCCTCCGATATACACCGCGTCCGCGCCGGCAGCAAATGCCGCCACCATACTTTCATAGGAGCCGGCCGGAGCCAGCACCTCTGCTCGTTGTCTTCCTGTCATTCTAAACTCCTCTTCCTGATTCTTTCACTCTGCATCATGGCTCTGCCGCCCGGCAGAAACACATTTCCCTGAAAACCAAGGAAAGGATGTCCCTTTTGCGAGACACCCTTACGGTCGGTTTCTGGTTAATGGTTTCGGTTCGGCATCGGCCGGCCCTTAAAAAGCTGCTCCGTCGCCGCGCGGGCCGCCTGCAGCGCCTTTTTCTTCTCTTCCTCTTCCCTCAGACGGCGTTCCTCCTCCGTCAGGGCCGGCGCTTCCGGGGCAGGGGCCGGTTCCGGCTTTTCCTCTGCCTCCAAAAGAGCCGCAGCCGCCTCCCGCTTCGCCCGTGATGCCGCAGTCTTTGCCTCCTTCACTGCCGCCTCCAGCTCCGCAATCCGGTTCTGCGCCTCCTCCAGCTTCATCTGTGTATTGATCAGCTCATGCTTCAGACCGTATACATCCCGGTCCATCTCCGTCTTCTGGAGCTCCAGACGCTCCGCTGACTCCTGAGCCTTAAAATAATCATCTGCCATATTGATTTCCAGCATCACAAGCTGGTAATCTTCCTTCTGCTTTAAAAATCCGGGATGGCTCCGCAGTTCGCCCAGCTTCTGGTTCACATACGCCGCAACCTTCTGGAAATAGCTGGTATCCTCAGAGCCTCCTAATGTATATATCTTTCCATCAATCAGTACTTCTGCATAATTCTTTTTCAAATCCACTTTTCTCTCTCCTCATTCCGGAGTTCCCTTCTGTAAAAGGCGCAGACCCGCGCAGATACCGCGCCGCCCCGGCCCCTTCCAGGCAATCTCACGCTTAGAGTATAACATACTTTCTCCCGGATGAAAATTACAAAAACCGAAATATCATAAAGTTTTCGTAAGACCCAAGTGCCGGTACGCATGCTCCGTCGCCACACGCCCTCTCGGCGTCCGGTTGATCAGCCCGTTCATCAAAAGATACGGTTCATACACATCCTCCAGGGTGCCTGCGTCCTCTCCCAGGGAAGCCGCCAGCGTATCTAAGCCCACCGGGCCGCCGGAAAACTTTTCAATCATAGCCAGAAGGATATTCCGGTCATTCTGGTCCAGCCCCAGCTTATCCACATCCAGAATATCCAGAGCGAAATCCGCCACCTCCTTGGTAATCTCGCCCTGATACTTCACCTGGGCAAAATCCCTTACCCGCTTTAACAGGCGGTTTGCCAGACGCGGCGTTCCTCTGGAGCGCTTGGCAAGCTCCGCCGCTCCCGCATCGTCAATTCCCACATTCAGCACCTTCGCGGAGCGGATGATAATGGTCTTTAACTCCTCCGGCGTGTAAAACTCCAGCCGCTGCACCACGCCGAACCGGTCGCGCAGCGGCGCCGTCAGAAGTCCCGCCCTGGTAGTCGCGCCCACCAGCGTAAACTTTGGAAGCTCCAGGCGGATGGACCGGGCCGAGGAATCCTTTCCCAACATGATGTCGATGGCATAATCCTCCATGGCCGGGTAAAGGACCTCCTCCACCTGCCGGTTCAGCCGGTGAATCTCATCCACAAAAAGCACATCCCCTTCCTGGAGATTATTCAAAATCGCCGCCATCTCTCCCGGCTTCTCGATGGCCGGGCCGGAGGTCACCTTCATGTTCACGCCCATCTCATTGGCAATGATGCCGGAAAGCGTGGTCTTTCCAAGCCCCGGAGGACCGTAGAACAGCACATGGTCCAGCGGCTCTCCCCTGGTCTTGGCTGCGTCAATAAAAATTTTTAAATTCGATTTTATCTTTTCCTGACCGATGTAATCCTTTAACATCTGAGGCCGGAGGCTGCTTTCTATCTTCTGGTCCTCCGGGGTCACATCCGTTGCAATGATTCGTCGTTCCATACATTTCTCCGCTTTCTATCAAATTTGTAACGGTTCCGCACCATCACAGTTCCAAGCAAAAATCCGCTGTCGGACCCATGAAGGGTTCGGCTGGCTACAGATATTTTAAGGATGCCTTCAATACATCCTCCGTTGTCATGCCTTCGGTCAGCTCCACCTTCTTTACGGCTCTGGAGGCTTCCATATTGCTGTAGCCCAGGGCGGTCAGAGCCTGTACCGCTTCCTTGGCCGCTCCGGCAAGTCCGGTCAGCGCGGCAGACGAGCCGTCGGCATCCCCAGCGCCGGAACCGGCTCCTGCGCCATTTGCCGACAGCCAGTGTTCGGTAAGCTGGTCCATCGACACCTTGTCCTTTAAATCCAGGATGATTCTCTGGGCGGTCTTGGCTCCGACCCCCGGCGCCTTCGAGATGGCCTTGGCGTCCTCCGACAGAATCGCCATCCGCAGGTCATCGGGACGAAGGGTGGACAGGATGCCAAGCGCGGCCTTGGGGCCGATTCCGTTCACCCCCAGAAGCTGCTTAAACATCTGCTTGTCCTGCCGGCTTAAAAACCCATACAGATTCATGCCGTCCTCCCTCACCTGAAAATAGGTGTGGATTTTCACCTCTTCTCCAATGGCAGGAAGCTGCTCCAGAACCGAAAGCGGCACCCGGATTTCCAGGCCCACGCCCCCGGTCTCCACCACGATGGCGTCCTCCTCCATACTATTTAAAATTCCTCTTACAAATGAAATCATATTCTATCCCTTCACATTCTCAAGCAATCATTTAATATCATAGCATAGGGCAAAAGCCTTCGCAAGCACATCCAGACAAACTCATTGACGAAAAAAACGGACGCCATTATAATAGCAGAGAATACAAGCAGCAGAAAGGACGCCATTATGATAACCATCCAACATCCGGTTGACTTAGAAAACACTTATCCCCTGGACCGAATCGGCCCTCTGGACCATCTTCTCTTTTTTGATATCGAAACCACCGGCTTCTCCGGGGATACCTCCAGCCTGTATCTGATCGGCTGCACCTATTACGAAAAGGAAACCGCTTCCTGGAACATGATTCAGTGGTTTGCCGACACGCCGGATTCGGAGCCGGAGCTTCTGACTGCATTTTTCACCTTCTTAAAAAATTACACCACCCTGGTGCATTTTAACGGGGATATGTTCGACATTCCCTACCTGTTAAAGCGGTGCGGCCACCTGGGACTGCCCTTCGATTTTTCCGGAATTGCCAGCGTGGACATTTACCGGAAGATTCGTCCCTACAAGCGCCTGCTGGGACTGGATTCCTTAAAACAGAAGGCCATCGAACAGTTTCTCGGCATCAGCCGGAAGGATATGTATTCCGGCGGCCAGCTCATCGAGGTGTACAAGGATTATCTGATGACCCATGAGGCGTTTCTTTATGATATGCTGATTCTGCACAATGAGGATGACTTAAAGGGAATGCCCCTGATTCTTCCCATTCTCAATTATCCCGACATGCTGGAAGGGGAATGGAAGCTGACCGGCCAGAGCATCCGCGCCTCCGTGCAGCAGTCCGGCGGTCCCTTCCCGGAGGATTTCCCGGTTCTGGAGCTGGTCTTTGAAAGCCCGTTTTCCATCCCGGTCCCGTTCCAAACTGCAGTCCCCCTGTCCCCATCCTCTGACATCCGGCTTCTGGCGGAGGGCCGCTTTGTCACCTGTCTTCTGCCCCTGTATGAAGGGGAATTAAAATACTTCTACCCGAACTACAAGGACTACTACTATCTTCCCTGCGAGGATACGGCGGTTCATAAGAGCGTGGGGGAATATGTAGCAAAAGAAGCCCGGAAAAAGGCCACGGCCCGGACCTGCTACACAAAAAAATCCGGCCTGTTTGTTCCACAGACCGAATCTCTTTTCCAGCCGGCCTTCCGGCAGGAATTGAAAGACAAAATCACTTATGCGGTTTATGAGGAAGCCCTTTTTTCCGACGCCCCCAAAGCGGCCGCCTATCTGCACGCTCTTTTTTCAGCAGCTTCCGGATGTAGGTAAAGGTCTTTTCCTCCCCCTCCTCCTTCAGCATCAAAAGCAGTTTTTCCAGCAGCGCCTGTGTCTCCGGATGGAGCACCGGCGTGATATACGGCCGGGTAAACTGGTAGTATTCCCAGGCGGCCCCGCTGTCATAATTCTTCCCACGGTACACCTTGCAGGCCGCAATCCGATCGCAGACCATCTCCGCCACATACTTGAGAGGCATCCGGTTTCCCACCAGCCCCTTCTCCCGGTCATTGGAAAAATCAATCCAGTATTCAAAATGATGCTTATTCCTTCCCTTGTGATGAAGCCAGGCGGTGGAAAAGCCGGTCTCCTCACGCTCCGCCGCGTTCGGGCTTCTGGTTCCCTGGTAATACCGCACCCCGGTCCAGAACTCCGACGGACTGTATTTTGACAGGTCGTGAAGCAGCCCCTGTCTGTATAAACCTAATTTGAAGCATTCCCGCATCACCAGAATCTTGTGATGGGTGATGGTGAGGAAATGATTTTTGATATTTGTTATCTTCATGCTCCTGAAAAACCTTATGTTCCTTCCTTATTTTATCGTTTTGCCGTAACGGTTCGGTGCATTTTCAGCAAAGGTTCTAGCCATGTTATGTTTTTCAACTCTCTTAACACCAATGATTTTTCCAGCAGCTCCCT
>JAUNPZ010000025.1:17090-29111 GCA_030536455.1 Lachnospiraceae bacterium
TCATCACACTTTCTCTCAGGTACAATACCAGGCCGTTATCCGCCTGTCCTTACAGATAAACCGGCACGACTTCACCTGGTCTTTTCCTATTTTTTCCTTATACCTACAAAACAACAAGTACTGATTGCTGTCATCTTCAACCAGTATTTTTTTCCAATTAACGCCATCCGACAGAAGTATATCTGCATTGTCCATGACAATCAGTTTATCCCTGGTATGCTCAAGAAGCGATTCTAACGGCGATGTCCCGCTCTCATTCACCTCGGAAAGGAGTGAAACCGTATCGTAGTTAATCAAAAGCAGCTCCTTATTTCCAAGCCGCATCTCATTATTTAATGCTTTAAACAGCAATGTTTTCCCGGTTCCGCTGTCTCCTCCAACTGCTACAATCGGCCCCTTCAATTCTATATCAAATTTTATCTTTCCAAGATTGGTCTGTAAACGCTTCACCCGCTGCACAGCCACACGATCACCTCATTTCATCATAAAGCGTCTGATAATCCGGGAATTTCAGAATTCCATACTTTAGGGAATGGAATTCTATTTCGGTATCAATGTCATTCCACAGCAATGGGAGGTATGGAAGATAAATTCTTCCAATTCCATTGCGGATAATTACTTCCACTGCATTGTCACCCGCTTCTTCACAGGATACTAAACTTTTAGGATTTTTATAAACATTAATTGCTGTTTTGCATCCAGTTGACAGTTCCGTCAAAAATACCATTCCACCAAAAGGAGTTTTCACCATATCCTCGCTGATCACTTCGGAACCGTCAATTTCTTTTATTATCTCAGCAACCGCCTGGTCCATACTCAAATCACGAAAAGTAATCTTATCAAAATAAGCATCATTCATTCTGATCAGTCCCGGCTCATCCGGCAAGTAGGTATATATCTCTATCATCTGACTGCCTCCTTTTTACTGCCCTTCTGTTTTCTTTTCATCATTCTTCTTTCCTTGCTTCATTGTACTTCATTTTGGGCCAATCGTCTATGAATAATTTCCCCCACTGACGCTCTAAATCCCTAACTGCAAATATTCAGCGTACATGAGATGCCTGTACACAGCCGTGAAGTGCTATTTGAAAAAACAAGGCGGAACCATAATAAACAAATTACGCAAAATGTTCAAAATAATTTGACTTCACCGGAAAACTATGGTATTCTTAGTTCAGTTGTGAATCATACACAACGCATCTAATTTTTTTATATCTTTTGGAGGTATCATAATGAAAGGTACAGTTAAGTGGTTTAACAACCAAAAAGGCTACGGATTCATTTCCGACGAGCAGGGTAACGACGTATTCGTTCACTATTCTGGATTAAACATGGACGGCTTCAAGTCTTTAGACGAAGGCGCTCAGGTAGAGTTCGATGTAGTTAACGGCGCTAAGGGTCCTCAGGCTACCAACGTTACCAAATTATAATCATCAAAATACAGTGTACCTTTTTCAATATATATCAGCAGTGATAGAGAGTTGAAGTAAGTTATATTTGTTAAATCATGATTACAAAAAGAGCCATCTTTTCGATGGCTCTTTTTTGGTGCCTGTCTTTTCTCGTTTTCATCCAAGACCGCTGCCGCTTCCTGTTCCTTCTACCGCACGGCCTTATGAAGAATCTCCTTCAGCTCGTCCACAGAAAACTCATAATTCTTATTGCAGAAATGACAGTTCACCTCAATCGGCTTCCCATCATCAATCATCTCCTGGATATCCTTCTTTCCCACACTGATCAGCGCCTTCTCCACCCGCTCCTTGGTGCAGTTGCAGTAAAATCTGGTCGGAATCTTATCGTTGATTTCCAGGCCGAACTCGCCCAGCACATACTCCAGAATCATCTCCGGCGTATTGCCCACATCCAGAAGCGTGGTGATGGATGTAATTTCCTTCAGCTTCAGCTCCAGTCTGGTGATGACCTCATCCGATGCACCCGGCATCATCTGCAGGATGAAGCCGCCTGCCTGACGGACCGTGTTGTCCTTGTTCATCAGGACGCCAAGAGCTACCGAGGACGGCGTCTGCTCGGAGGTTGCAAAATAATAGGTCAAATCCTCTGCAATCTCGCCGGTCACCAGGATGGTCTGCCCCACATATGGCTCCTTTAAGCCGATATCCTTGATCACGCTTAACACGCCCAGTCCCAGCGCGCCGCCTACATCCAGCTTTCCTTTCTCATTCGGAGGCAGCATAACCGATGGATTGAATACATATCCCTTGACATTCCCCTTGGAATCTGCCGTAACCGTCAATCCCTCAATCGGTCCGTCCCCCTGAATCTTCAAGGTCAGGATATCGTCATCATCCTTCATCATCACACCCATCATAGCGCCAGCCGTCAAAAGACGTCCTAATGCCGCCGTCGCTACCGGGCTGGTATTATGGGCGGCTCTTGCCGTCTCCACCATCCCTCTTGTTGTTGCAGCAAATGCACGAATCTGGCCATTTGCCGCCGTTGCCCGTAAAATATAATCTGCCATTATTCTCCCTGCTTTCTATTTCATATACCGCTTAATTTACCGCTCTGATCTATCTGTCTGCTTCCATTTCGTTCTGATTTTCCCGGCTCTTTTTCCCATGCTCCCTGGCAATGAAGTAAACCCGCTCGCTGTCTTCCCTCGGCGCTTCCCTTGTAAACGCATCATAGCAGGCCACAAACTCCAGACCGGCCTCCGCCAGCGCCCGCCGGACCTCTTCCAGAGAAAAGGCCCGCTGGAAATGGGTTTCCTGGTATTTCCGGAACAGACCGCCCTGGGAAGCGGCTTCTGCTTCCTCTGCTTCCTCATTTTCTGCACAATCCGCCGCCTCGGATGCCGCCGTCCTTGTCTGCTCCGGGATAAACAGCGCCAGGTCATATTCGTTAATCCGGCTCTCCTCATCATAATAATTATCCCAGATAAAGCTTCCTTCCTCCCGGTTTTCCGCAATGGTCCTATCGGCCAGAAGAACCTGATACTTATATTCCGTGTTCAGGTCAAAGATGAAAACCCCCTCCGGGTCCAGATAATTATTCACCAGACGGAAGGTTTCCACCAGGTCCTCATATTCCAGAAGATAATTCACAGAATCGCAGATGCTGACCACCGCCTTCACCGTGCCGTAAAGTTCAAACTCCCTCATATCCTGGAGAAGATACAGGATATCCAGGCCGGAGGTCCGCTTCTTTTCCATGGCAATCTCCAGCATATCCTCCGCACAGTCCACGCCAATCATGTCATAGCCGTCCTGGGCCATCAGCTCCGTCAGCGTTCCCGTGCCGCAGCCCAGATCCAGCACCAGACCCTCCGAAACACCGTACTCCCTTAAAAGACCGGTCAGATACTCACACCATTCCTCATAAGGAATATTATCCATGAACATATCATACACTCTGGCAAAACTGGTATACGCATCCATATTTTTTCTATCCTTTCCTAATGAAACAAAAAAGCCGCTGGATGCAATCACACAACACAACGGCTCTTCTTTTCTTTCTGCTTATCCCGCAGAATTATGCGTTCTTACCGCAGCACTTCTTATACTTCTTGCCGCTGCCGCATGGACACGGATCATTTCTTCCGATTTTTACCGGCTTGCGAACGGTACCGGAAGCCTTCTGCTCCTTGTACAGCTCTTTTCTGCGCTCCTCGGTTAAGATATTATCCCACTGCGGCAGTTCATACAGCCAGCTTGCCTTCGCCTCTACCATGTTGTAGTACAGCTTCTCCGGGTCAATCTCAATCTTAACCTGGGTATCCTCCTCCATGGTATCGATCGGGTTCTCATAGCCCTTTAAGCTCTCGTTGATGCCATCCAGGAAACCGGTCATGATCAGAACCTCAGTCTGGTACTTCTCTGCCAGCTCCTTAACGGTTCCGGTGATCACCTGGGTCGGGTCAGACAGAATCTGCTCGTAAATACCTTTCTCAATGGTAAAGTATCCGGTCCACAGATTTTCTCTCTCTTTATCGTTTAAACCCTCGCCATATGCTAAATCTCTCCAAGTCTGCAAAATAGCCATTTTAAACATCCATCCTTATCTTTATAATTCTTTATGAAGCCCGGCAGAATTGCTCCCACAGGCAGTCTCCAACTGATTATATAACAAAACCTGAGGTTTTGCAAAGATTTTTTACATTTCTTCTTCCTTTTTTTCCGCCTTTTTTCTAAAATCCCGTAAAACCGGAACCACAATCACCGTTGCCAGGAAAAAGGTACACACATCCGCGATGGGCTGCGCCGCCTGGACTCCCAGCACCCCAAGCGCCGGAGGCAGGATCAGAAGCGCCGGAATCAGAAACAGGCCCTGCCGCCCCATCGCCACCAGAGAAGCACGAAAACCGTATCCCACCGACTGGGTCAGCATATTGCACATGATAATCCAGCCCTGGATGGGCATGGTGGCAAGCTGGAACCGCAGCGCCCGGCTGCCGATGCGGATTACCTCCATATCCTCCTTCCGGAACAGGGTGATGATAGGCCGCGCAAATGCAAAGCTGATGGTTCCCAGCACCGTCAGCACCACCGTAGCCACCTTCAGGCAGAACCAGAAGGATTCCAGAACCCGGTCATACCGCCTGGCCCCGTAATTAAAGCCGCAGGTCGGCTGAAAGCCCTGCCCGAATCCGATCAAACCGGAGTTGATGAACATCATAAACCGTCCCACAATGGACATGGCCGCGATGGCCGCATCCCCGTAAGGCCCCGCTGCCAGATTCAGCACCACCGAGGAGGCGCTCATCATCCCCTGACGGCACAGAGACGGCAGGCCCGCATGGAGGATAATCCCGTACATCCGGGGCGTGGGCGTAAAATTAGAGAGGCGGATTTTGATGCTGTCCTTTCTTATATTACACTGGCCCAGCAGGATGCAGAAGCTGATCATCTGACTGAACATCGTCGCCACCGCTGCTCCGGCGATTCCCATGTCAAACACAAAAATCAGAACCGGGTCCAGAATCATGTTGAGGATTCCGCCTGCCGCGATGCCGAACATGGCGTACAGCGCGATTCCCTGGGAACGGAGAATATTGTTCATCACAAAGGAGCAGAGCATAAATGGAGCCGCATACAGGATATACCGCATATACTCCATGGCATAAGGCGCGATGGTCGGCGTCGCCCCCAGCAGATACACCAGAGGCTCCCGGAACATCATGCCAAAAACCAGGATTAAAATTCCAATCACGAACACCGAGAAAAATGCCGTAGCCGCCGCCTTCCCGGCCTCCTCCCCGTTCTGGTCCCCCAGCGACCTGGAGATATAGTTTCCGCTTCCCATGCCGAAGGTGAAACCGATTGCCTGAATCATAAACATCAGCGATGCGATGATCCCCACCGCCCCGGAAGCGCTGGTGCCAATCTGGCTCACAAAAAAGGTGTCCGCCATATTATAGACTGCTGTAATCAGCATACTGATAATGGTCGGCACCGCAAGCTTCGGAATCAGCTTCGGGATGGGCGTCTCAATCATCATCCGGTAGCGCTGTTCCTGTGTCATCGTTTTCTTCATATTAAAACCTCGTCTTTTCTTTCGCAGCTTATACAAAAAGTATAACACAATGTAAAGTTTTTTTGCAAGAATCCTTTCAAAACAGTTGCGCCCATTCCTTATAAGTGGTAGGATAGGAGGAAAATAACCGAATTGGAGGAAAGCGCTATGAAATTAATCTTTCCAGAAAACTACGACCCGCACCTGACCGTCCGCGAGACGCAGGACGCCATCAAATACATCCGCGACACCTTCCAGAAGGAGCTTGGCCGGGAGATGAAGTTTGAACGTATCTCCGCCCCTCTGTTTGTGGAGCAAAGCAGCGGCTTAAACGATAACTTAAACGGCATCGAGCGCCCGGTTGCATTCGATATGGCCGCCATCCCAGGCGAAACCCTGGAGGTGGTTCATTCTCTGGCAAAGTGGAAACGTATGGCATTAAAGGAATACGGCTTCCAGCCCGGCGAGGGCCTTTACACCAACATGAACGCCATCCGCCGCGATGAAGAGCTGGATAACCTTCACTCCTGCTATGTAGACCAGTGGGACTGGGAGATGGTCATCCGCAAGGAGGAGCGCACGGAAGAAACCTTACGGGATGTGGTGTGCAGGCTGGTTAAGATCATCAAGCACATGGAGCATGAGGTATGGTACAAATATCCCCAGGCAGTCAAGCATCTGCCGGATGACATCGTATTCGTGACCTCTCAGGAGCTGGAGGACATGTATCCGGACAAAACGCCAAAGGAGCGGGAAAACCTGATTACCAAACAGCACGGCTGCGTCTTCCTGATGAAGATCGGCGACAAGCTGGCCAGCGGCAAGCCCCATGACGGCCGCGCCCCGGACTACGACGACTGGCAGTTAAACGGCGATATCCTGTACTGGTTTGAGAATTTAAACTGCGCCCTGGAAATCTCCAGCATGGGCATCCGCGTGGATGAGACTTCCTTAAAGGAGCAGTTAAAGAAGGCCGGCTGCGAGGACCGCGCCTCCCTCCCCTATCACAAGATGCTGTTAGACGGCGAGCTGCCTTACACCATCGGCGGCGGTATCGGACAGTCCCGTCTCTGCATGCTTTTATTAGACCGCGCACATATCGGTGAGGTGCAGGCAAGCATCTGGCCGAAGGAGATGCGGGAAGAGTGTAAGAAGCATAATATTATCCTGCTGTAAATGATTCAAGGGAAGATTTTCGTATGAAACGCGAACCTCTTCCCTTTTTCTTATGCAGATCAATTGATCCTGCAAGAACTGCTCCGTATATTAACCATTTTTCTGCCCATAATACGCATTCGGACCATGCTTGCGCAGGAAATGCTTATCCAGCATACACTGCGGCGTCCGGTTATCTGCCTGGGGATTCAGAAGCTCCGTCATGAAGTTCATCTTTGCAATCTCCTCCAGGACAACCGCATTATGCACCGCTTCCCCGGCATCCTTCCCCCAGGTAAACGGTCCGTGGTTCTTGCACAAAACGCCAGGAACATACATCGGATTCTTTCCTTCAAAGGCTTCTGCAATGACAACGCCCGTGTTTTTCTCATAGCCGTCCTCAATCTCCTCCGCCGTCAGATTTCTCGCGCAGGGAACCTCCCCGTAGAAATAATCGGCATGGGTGGTTCCGTAGCAGGGAAGCGCCCTGCCGGCCTGCGCCCATGACGTGGCGTAAGGAGAATGGGTATGTACAATCCCGCCGATTTCCGGGAATCTCCGGTAAAGCTCCAGATGGGTCGGGGTATCGGAGGAGGGATTCATCTCACCTTCCACCTGATTTCCCTCTAAATCCATCACAACCAGGTCCTCCGGGCGCAGCTTTTCATAATCCACTCCGCTGGGCTTAATCACAAACAGGCCCTTCTCCCGGTCAATGCCGCTTACATTTCCCCAGGTATAGGTAACCATCCCTCTTCGGGGAAGCTCCATATTCGCCTCGTATACCTTCTGTTTCAGTTCTTCTAACATGACTCTGCCTCCTGTATTCTACCGCAGCGCTTCGACCGCCGCCCGCTCGATTGCCAGCCCGGCATGGAACCGCTCCATAAACTGATGAAATCCTTCCACATCTGCTTCATCCGGCTCTGCCGTCACCGCCTCCTGTCCGGCAAATACCTTCTCCGCCAGATAATCCGCAAGCGTCTCTCCCGGTTCCTTCTTTATCCTGTAGGCCGCAAGCAGCGCCATTCCCCAGGCGCCGCCCTGACCGGCCGTATCCATCACGGACACCGGAACTCCGGCCGCCGCAGTCATCACACGAAGCCCTGCATCCTTCGTTTTAAACAATCCGCCATGGCCGGTCAGTCCGTCCAGCCTTACCTGCTCTTCCTGAAACAGGATATCCAGCCCTGTTTTCAAGGTTCCAAGGGCGGTAAACAGATGCACCCTCATAAAGTTTGCCAGATGGAACCTGCTGTCCGGCTTTCTCACAAAAAGAGGACGTCCTTCCTCAAATCCGGTGATATGCTCGCCGGAGAAATAGTTGTATGCCAGAAGTCCGCCGCAGTCCTTATCTCCCTCCAGCGCTTTCCGGTACAAAAGTCCGAACAGCTCATCATCCTCCAGCTTAGCTCCGGAAAGCTGTGCAAATTCCCGGAAGATTCCTACCCAGGCGTTTAAGTCGGAGGTGCAGTTGTTGCAGTGCACCATTGCCACCAGGTCCCCGGCCGGAGTAGTTACCAGGTCAATTTCCGGGTGAACCTTTTTCAGGTTTTCCTCCAGGACCACCATGGCAAACACACTGGTTCCGGCCGATACATTTCCCGTTCTTACTGCCACGCTGTTGGTGGCGGTCATGCCGGTTCCCGCATCCCCTTCCGGCGGACACATCGGGATTCCGGCCTGCAGCCTGCCGCTCACATCCAGAAGCCTTGCTCCCTCTTCTGTCAGCACACCGGCATCCTCTCCGGCTGTCAGCGCTTTTGGAAGAATCTCTCCCAGCTTCCACGGGAAATGCTCCTCCTTCACCAGCTCATCGAACTGCTTCACCTTTTCCCGGTCAAAATCACGGGCATGGATGTCCACCGGAAACATGCCGGCAGCATCTCCGATTCCCAGAACCCTTTTTCCGGTCAGCTTCCAGTGTACATACCCCTCCAATGTAATCAGATAATCAATCTCTTTTACATGAGGTTCCTTATTTAATATCGCCTGATACAGATGGGCAATGCTCCACCGCTGCGGAATCGGGTACTGAAACAGCTCGGTCAGCTTCTCAGCCGCCTCCCCGGTCATGGTATTCCGCCAGGTACGGAAGGGAACCAGAAGGCTTCCTTCCTTATCAAAAGCCATATATCCGTGCATCATGGCGCTGAAGCCGACTGCCCCAAGGCTTGTGATTTCTTCCCCGTATCGTTCTCTTACCTCGTCCGCCATCTTCTGATAAGCGTCCTGAATCCCCTCCCAGACCGCCTCCAGGGAATAGGTCCAGATTCCATGGTCCAGCTGATTTTCCCAGTCATGCCCCCCGGAAGCGATGGGGGTATAATCCTCACCAATCAATACGGCTTTGATTCTGGTAGAACCCAGTTCCATACCCAGAACTGCCTTTCCGCTCCGGATGGTCTCCTTTATCTGAATCCGTCCTGCCTCGTCCTTTCTGTTTTCCATGTTTTCCTCCATTCTGTGCGTGCCCCCGCCGGTTTAACGAAATGCGATAGAATTCCAGCGCAGTTCATTTTTCAGACTGCGGATCGTCGTATCCTGGTCGATGTAAACCGCTTCAATCCCCATAGCAGCGGCCCAGTCTCCCATCTGCTCTGCCGTTAAATCATAAGAAAATGCGGTATGATGTGCGCCGCCTGCCAGAATCCAGCTTTCCGCGCCCACCGCCAGATTCGGCTTCGGAGTCCAGAATGCCGTCGCAACCGGAAGCTTCGGCATCGGCTTCTCCACCTTTTTGCAGTCCACCTCATTGATAATCAGCCGGAAACGATTTCCCAGATCAACCAGAGAGGCAGCAATCGCCGGTCCGGTTTTGGAGGTAAATACCAGTCTTGCCGGGTCTTCCCGGTCACCCATGGAAAGCGGGCAGACCTTGATGCCGATGGGGCCCTCGGAAATGGTGGGGCAGACCTCCAGCATATGAGCCTGAAGAATGCCTTCCTTTCCCGGCACCAGATTGTAGGTATAATCCTCCATAAAGGAAGTACCCTTTGCGTCCTTCATGCCGGAAGTCATTATTTTCATCAGGCGTACCATAGCCGCCGTCTTCCAGTCTCCCTCCGCGCCGAATCCGTAGCCCTTCTCCATCAGTCTCTGGATGGCAAGACCCGGAAGCTGCTTCAAGGAGCCCAAATCCCCAAAATGGGTCACGACTGCCTGATAATTCTTCTCTTTCAGGAACGTTTCAAAGCCGATTTCAATCCCGGCCTGCACCGCTACATGGCGGCGGAATTCTTTTTCCTCTCTTCCTTCCAGTAAAATGTCATATTTGCTGTAATATTCCTCTACAAGGGTTTCAATCTCGCCGGACGGAACCGCCTTAACATACTCCGCAATCTCATTGACCGGATACGCATCGATTTCCCAACCGAACTTAATCTGAGCCTCTACCTTATCTCCTTCTGTGACCGCCACATTCCGCATATTGTCCGCAATCCTCACCACACGGATATGGCTGCTTTCCATAATGCCAACCGCAGTTCTCATCCAGTCTGCGATTCGCTTCTGTACCCTTTCATCGCTCCAATGTCCCACAACCACCTTCCGCTCGATTCCCATGCGGCTTACGATGTGGCCGAACTCCCGGTCTCCATGCGCGGACTGGTTCTCATTCATAAAATCCATGTCAATGGTATCATACGGGATTTCCTGGTTAAACTGGGTATGCAGGTGCAGTAGCGGCTTTCTGTATTCCTGCAGTCCCAGAATCCAGGACTTTGCCGGTGAAAAGGTATGCATCCAGGTAATCACACCCGCGCATTCTTCATCCGCATTCGCCTCGTTGAATAACCGGCGGATGGAAGCATTGTCAATCAAAGTCGGCTTCCATACCAGCTCAAACGGCAGAATTCCGGTCTTGTTTAATTCCTCCACCATAATCCTGGAATGCTCCGCTACCTTTGCCAGACATTCCTCCCCATATAAATCCTGTGACCCGGTTGCAAACCAGAATCGGTATCCTTTTTCGTTCATCTTTTTCCGCTCCTTTTCTTTTTTCCACGTTCTTGAAATCCATTCGACGACTGCCGTAAAATCCATTCAATCGGATATCTTCATTATAAAAAGAAGCCGATTTTCAAACAAGTTCCTCAGACAGGCGTTTCCTCTTGAAAGTTACCTGTTCCGACTTCTTGTTTTCAGGATTCATTTAAAAGAAAAAGGGTTGAAGTTCCCCATGCTTTCCGCTAGACTAGAGTCATACCGCAACGCAGCGGATATTAAGAGAAGGAGGCGGACTCCCATGACGTTAAAAGAGCTCTGCCGGCAGATATCCTGCCTTGACCCTCATATGCTTCCGGAGGATGACCCCATCGGACTCCGTATCATGTGCCCGGAATACTCACTTCATTTCGAGGAGAAAAAAACATACCCATTATCAAAGGAAGCGCATCTTTTTGCCCTCTGCTGGTCCATCAGCCGGGAGCATCGGCTTTTTGCAACCATAAAGCCCTCCGAACCCTCCTTTTCCTATAGCTGCTCCTTCCATCCCGGAGACCGGACCCAGCTTCACACCCATGAATATCTGGAGCTTGCCTATATCGTATCCGGACACTTCCGGCAGTGTATCCTTGGAAAAAATATCGTATTTGAAGAGGGGGATTTGTGTCTGATCGATAAGAACTGCCTGCATCAGGATTATCTGGAAGCAGAGCCTGCCACCATCCTTTTTCTTGGCATTTCCAATGAGATTTTTGAAGAGATTATGAACAGCCATGTGGCTGCCGGCCGGATTCAGACCTTTTTGCAGTCGGCCCTGCTCAAGCAGAAAAATCTTCTGCAGTACCTGCACTTTAAACCGGCCGCAGCCTCCAAAGCGCCGCTGGAGGACTGCCTGACCAGCCTTCTCAAAGAGCTGATTCTCCATGATGAAGCCTCTGACCGAATCTGCCGCGGCCTCCTGATGCGGGTCTTCCGCATACTAAGCACGGATTACGATTTTTCTTTATCCAAGGAGCTTCGCAAAGAGATGAACTGGCTTTTATATGAAGAAATCACCGGCTATATCCGGGCGAATCTTCCGGACATCACGATTCAGCAGCTATGCCGCCGCTTCCATTTTCAGGAAGACTACTACAATCGGCTTTTAAAGCAGAAAACCGGCATGACCTATACGGAATACATCCAGAATCTTCGGCTGGAGGAAGCCGAACGTCTGCTGCGGCAGACCGACTACAGCATTGAACAGATTGCAAATCTGGTCGGATATCAGAATAAGGGATATTTTTACCGGATTTTCACCAGACGGTACCAGATGACACCGGCCAGATTTCGAAAAATGCAGGTTCATCCGTAAAAGATATACGCAGCCAGGCGCATACGCAGATAGAGCGGTTACACTCTTCGTGCAGCCGCTCCATTCTATTTGTTTTCGTCAAACTTCAAATTCAA
>JAUNPZ010000025.1:29211-33308 GCA_030536455.1 Lachnospiraceae bacterium
AAAAAATGCTGATTTTCTAACCTGCTTTGATATTCCCGAGCAGCTTTTATAATAATATTCAAAGTTTCCTTCTTGTTCACTTTTTTACACCTTTATCTTCACATACACAAAAAGGCTGTCCGTAATGGACAACCTTTTCCTTCGTAAGATGCTGATTTTTCTGTTGTCTGCCAACTTGCCGCCCTTCATGTACGGCTTAAATGTGGAATTTTTCCGTTGTTCCCCAACTGGCCAGCCTACGAACTGGCTTAAATGTCAGATTTTTAAGGTGTCAGCACACCTTCAGGTAAACTTCTTTACCCACTTATAGTATACGCAATTTGCAGGATTCAGTCAACCATTTTAATCAATTTCAGTTTTTTCAGTAACTGTTCCGTTACTTCACAGCTTCAAAAGCTTCACCATCAAGTCCACACTGCCCACATTGTATCCGCTGCACCCGTAAACCGCCTTCATTCCCGGATTGGTCACGATTAACAGCGGCAGCTTGTCCGGGTCCACATACATCCGGCGGGCCAGCGGCTCCACGATCTCATCCATTCTACCGTAAACCACGCGAATGGACGGAATCGCATCCAGAACCTTCTTTAAGGTACGGTTTTCCAGCGCATCCTCGCCATGAAGAATAAACCAGATTCGGGCATCCAGCTGATTCAGAATTTCCTGCTGCTCAAGCATCTCATTTAATACATGCTCCGTTGGCTCCTGGCCCTCGGCTAAGAATGCCAGGATGTTCGCACTTCCCTCCAGAAGAGACCGGGCAGATACCACTTCTCTTCCTCCCTCGGAACCGGAAGCTGCCAGAACCTCGAAATCCTCCAGCATATTCGCTACCAGCATATCCTCCAGCTTTCCGGTGCGCAGGCGCATCCGTACTTCCTTTTCTTCACCCGGCCCCAGGTCAAATACATACCGGGAAGCCTGCTGATTTCCGCTTGGAAGACGGCTGGTGGTAATGAGCCGGTAAGTTCCCGGTTCCAGATTCAGCTCCAGTGTCCGGGATGCTGCTGCATCCGAAAACCGGATTCCGGTATAATCCAGCGTTACAAACCGGTTTCCTTTTTGCCGTCCGATGGTCCAGGTCTGATAGTAATTCCACTGACTGCCATCCTCCGCCCGAAGAAGGACCCGGCCCTTCTCCGGCTGTATTCTGCTTCCGCCAGAACCTCCATCATCACTCCCGACGCTGCTTCCGCCAGAACGTTCACCGGCCGTCACAAATTCTCCGTCCACATAGGCCTCAGCCTCCAGATTCACCGGATTCATCCTCGCCGGAATCCCAAGGGTGCGGCAGATGCCCACAAAGAGCAGTTTTTTACTCAGCGGACTTCCATGCTGAAGCCGCAGCGCCCCGGCCGGGGTGGCAAAGATGGTCTGGTAATCCAGCTCCGGATAAAAATGGATATGCGTCTTCACATACTCCCAAATCATCATCGGATTCCTTCGGAATGCCGCCTTTTCTTCCTCGGTAAAATAGGCCTGGATGTAGCCCCGGTAATCGGTCATCTCCTCGAAAAGAATCCTCGGACACAGGATATCTTCCACAAAAAGGTCAAGTCTGCCCTTCTCCTCCCATTCCTTCCGATAGCAGGCTGCGCCGGTTAAATGACTTTCCAGTATCTCCGCCTTCGCATCCTTATAATCCTTCACGGTCAGACTGTGAAGCAGCGCCCTCCGGTCCGGATTCTCATCCTTACTTAAAAATGCATAAATCTCATCAAAATTCCCGGCAGCCGCTGACAGAATTTCCTTTTCCTCCGGATACTTCCCGGCAAGCGCTTCCTGATAATAACCAGCAATCCGGTTCTCCCGCATCTGGTTCGCCGCCTTGATTCTGGAACGGTTCTTCTCCTTCTGCTCTCTGGTCAGCTTCGCCGGATGCATCGGATAATCCGCAGGCGCTTCCAGATCCACATCCACCCAGGTATCCCGAAGCCGGTCATTCTCCTCCAGCACCAGAACCGCCCGGTCCGTATCCTTCACGGAAACCACCGTCTCCAGACACCGCTCATCCTTTTCCACATGGACATGCACATCACCCAGACCGATGGTAATGGAAACCCGTCCATTCGCATCCGTCCAAAGCTCCGCCACACTGTAATACTCCGCCATATTCAGGATTTCCACCGAAACCTGCGCACCAGAAACCGGATTTCCGGCTTCATCCACCACAAAAATCTCATAAAGCTTATTCCGGGCGTAGGTTCCCGTTCCATTATAATATACCATCAAATCATCCCGGCCCAGGCACTCTGCATCTGCCTGATTCGTGAAATCCGAAAACGTGCAGGTATGCACCAGAAGCGCCCTGGAGGAAGCATTGGTAAACCATCCCTTGTCCAGAATCTCCTCCGGCTCACAGGCCCCCAGGAAATGCCACGCACCGTCCACATAGACCTCCACCCAGGCATGATTATCATCACAATGCGCCCATCTGGGCGTATACACCTGACGGGCCGGAATTCCCACGCTTCGGAACGCCGTCACCGCAAAGGTAGACTCCTCCCCGCAGCGCCCCTTTCCCGAACGGTATACCGTCATCGGGGAGACGGTCCGGTTGTCCGAGGACTCATAAGTGCCGTTTTCCGCGCACCAGTAGTTAATCTCCAGCACCGCCTCACGGGCAGTCAGCCCCTGAATCCGTTCAATCAGCCGGTCATAGAAAAATCTCCGGCAGTCCTCGATATTCTCCGAATTAATCCGGTAATACAAAATGTGATGAAGGAACATATCCTCCGGAATCTCCCGGCACCACTCCATGGTCCGATACACCATCAGGGAATGCTTCACAAATCCCAGAAACACATCAAACCCATACTCGCCGGCATCTCTCAGCGGCATCGTGCCGTAAAGAAATTTCATCAGCACCCGCTCATCCGCCGTGCATGCCTCCATCCCACGCTCCACTTCCTCCCGGCGCTCTCCGAGAAGCGGAAGGTGGAACTGGTATTTCTCCTCTGCATACTGCTGTAAATGCTCCGAAAACATCATGTTGTCTCCTTAACGTAACCTGTATTTTTTCTCCATCTGCCTTCTGGCCTGACGAATCTGCTCTGCATCAGTGCGGAAAATGTCATACTCCCCCAGTCCCGGAATTCCCATATTCACATCCTCCTTCCGGTAAATCATCCCGCTGTCCAGAACCTTCTTTCCGGACATATGGAAGCTCTTCGCCGGAATTTCCTTCATCAGGCAGGCAATGGTCTCCGCATTCACACCGCTTCCCACCAGAATGTCAATCCGGCCGGCCGCCTGTCTCAAAAGCTGACCAAGCAGCTCCTTTCCGTCCAGACAATAATCCTTCTGCCCAGAAGTCAGGATCGTGTCCACTCCCAGGGAAATTGCTTCCTCCAGCGCCTGAAACGGGTCCCGGCATACATCAAAAGCCCGGTGAAGCGTCATATGGCCATCCCCGGCAATCTCCCGAAGCACTTTCATCCGTTCGATATCCAGATTGCCGTCCGGCATTAAACAGCCCACTACAATCCCGTCCGCTCCCAGCTCCCGGAACATCTTCGCGTCCTCTGCAATCATCTGAAACTCATGGTCTGTGTATAAAAAATCGCCAAATCGAGGCCGGATCAGCACATTCATCCGGATATCACAGGCCTTTCGAATCTGTTTAAACTGGCTCACCCCCGGAGTCGTTCCGCCGATTACCAGGTTCGCACACACCTCCAGCCGGTTCGCTCCGCCCTCCGCCGCTGCAACTGCGGACTCCACCGAATCCACACACGCCTCTAAAATCCCATATTCCATTCTGCGCCCTCCTAACTGCAAAATATACCCTCTTCAATTCGCCTTTTCATTGTACCTCAGCTTAACTTGCGAAGCAACTAAAATCGGAATCCCCTCTTTCGCTCTTTTCCTGCTTGTGAAAATCCGGCGGTCATGGTATATTTGACGATATAACCATCCATTGCACGACCGCACAGAAAGGAGCCACCTATGAGCCACTTATTCGAACAATATAAAACATGGAGAGAATTAACCGACAGCCAGAACGAGGAAAATCCAGAGGATTTCGAAGGCGGTGATAAGAAAGCCTTTATGAAATACGCCAATCTGAAAAAACTGGATTACGATGATTTTGAAGA
>JAUNPZ010000146.1 GCA_030536455.1 Lachnospiraceae bacterium
CGGAACCAAAGGCAGAAGCGAAAGCCGAGCCAAAAGCGGAAGCAGATGCGGAGCCGAAAGCTCCGGCAAAGAAGGCGCCAGCCAGAAAAACGGCTAAGAAAGCAGCCGAAGCTCCGGCCGAAACACCGGAAGTGAAGAAAACAGCGAAGAAACCGGCAGCGAAAAAAACAACGGCAAAGAAGCCGGCCGCAAAGCCAGGAGCGAAAAAGGCGGAGGCAAAAACGGAATAAAAGAAAATAGCAGCCATTCAGCAGGTGCGGGAGAACACACACATTCTCCCGCACCTACTTGTATTTTCACAGAAACTATGCCATAATACATCCGTGCGTTAAAAAGCAGCAGATAGAAGCAAAAACAAAGGAGAACCTTATGACAACTTGGATTTTACATGAGGCGGAGACGGAAACCTCCGCAGAACTGCTTCAGGAGACGGTTGCGGTGGCCCAGGAAGTGGCCCAGGACATCCAGAACCTGAAGCCGAATGTGATGCTGGAAACGATAAAATCATGGATTCCCGGACTGATGGGATTCGGCTACCGGCTTTTGATTGCCATCATCATCTTCCTCATTGGCTCCCGGATTATCAGCCTGATTAAAAAGCTTCTGAACAAAACCTTTGAGAAGATGGAGATAGAGGTCAGTCTGAGAAAATTCCTGGTTTCCTGTATCTCCGCGGTGCTGTACACCATCGTGGTCCTGATGGCCGCAGAAAAGCTGGGCTTTAATCCGGCATCCATCATCGCCATCATCGGTTCCGCCGGAGTGGCAGTGGCATTGTCTCTTCAGGAAAGTCTTTCCAACTTCGCGGGAGGCATCGTGATTCTGATTTCCAAGCCGTTCCGGGTGGGCGATTACATCATCGCGTCCGGCATGGAGGGAACGGTCATGAACATCGGACTGATTTACACTAAGATGCTGACCGTGGATAATAAGATGACCGTGATTCCCAACGGCGGCCTTGCCAATTCTTCGATTACCAATGTGACGGCTGAGGACCACCGCCGGGTGGATATCTTCGTGGGAATCAGCTACACCTCTGATTTAAGAGCGGCCAAGGACATCCTGCTTCGGATCATGGATGAAAATCCGCTGGTGCTCCATGAGGAGAACCGTATGCCGGAGGTCTTTGTGTGGGAGCTGGGCGACAGCGCCGTTACCATCGGCGGCCGTGCCTGGTCGAAGACGGAGGATTACTGGACGGTAAAATTTGAAGTGACGGAAGCCGTCAAGCTGGCTTATGACGAAGCCGGAATCGAGATTCCGTATAATCAGCTGGATGTGAATATCCGGAGGACAGCAGAAAAATAAAACGCAAAAGGAGTCTCTTGAAACGACAAATTTCAGGGGACTCCTTTTGCGTATGGATGACGCTTTGAAACAACAAAGCTAAATTACCACTATAATTTCCAGATATCCCGGTTATACTCTTCGATGGTACGGTCGGAGGAGAAGAAGCCGGCTTCGCTGGTGTTCTTTAACATCTTCTTCGCCCAAGCCATGCGGTCCTGATAATCTGCGATGGCATGATTCTTTTCCTTCACATAGTCCTTAAAATCCGGGAAGGTCATAAACCAGTCTTTATTTAACAGCTCGTGATAAAGCCGGGTCAGATGCTCCTCGGAGCCGATTTCCAGCATCTTTTTGCTGACGATGAAATCAACGGCGTCCTTTAAATCCGGGTCGGCCTCATAGTATGTCCTGGAGCAGTAGGAGCCGTCGGCATACCGTTTGATAACGGTGTCGCTGGATTCGCCGAAGATGTAGATGTTTTCATCGCCCACTAATTCATGGATTTCCACATTTGCGCCGTCGTCGGTTCCCAGGGTGACTGCTCCATTTAACATAAACTTCATGTTTCCGGTGCCGCTGGCTTCCTTGGAGGCCAGGGAAATCTGCTCGGAGATGTCGCAGGCCGGAATCAGCTTCTCTGCCAGGGTCACATTATAATTTTCAACCATTACCACACGCAGCCACGGACTTACCTTCGGGTCTTCTGCCGTCAGCTTCTGCAGGCAGAGGAGCAGGTGGATGATGTCCTTGGCGATGGTATAGGCCGGAGCGGCCTTTGCGCCGAAGACAGCCGTAACCGGAGCAGCCGGAAGATTACCCTTCTGAATCTCCAGATACTGATGAATCAGATAGAGGGCATTTAACTGCTGTCTCTTGTACTCGTGGAGGCGCTTTACCTGGATGTCAAAGATGGAGTCAGCATTTATCTGGATATTCTGGGTTTCGGAAAGGTACCGGGCCAGAGCCAGCTTGTTATCCTTCTTAATCTCCAGCATCTTCTGGAGAACCGTTTCGTCCTCGGCGTACTGCCACAGCTTTTTTAACTCAGAGGCATCCTTCTTATAGCCATCCCCGATCAGCTCCGTAATCATGGACGCCAGCTTCGGGTTGCAGTGAAGCAGCCAGCGCCGGAAGGTGATGCCGTTGGTCTTGTTGGAGAACTTCTCCGGGTAAATCTGATAGAAGTTGTGGAGCTCATTGTTCTTTAAAATCTCAGTGTGGAGAGCGGCCACGCCATTTACCGCAAAGCCGTAATGGATGTCGATGTGGGCCATGTGGACCAGGTCGTTCCGGTCGATGATGGCAACGGATTCATCTTGGAATTTCCGGCGTACCTTGTCATCCAGCACCTCGATAATCGGCATTAACTGCGGCACACATTTCTTTAAGTAGGAAACCGGCCATTTTTCCAGCGCTTCTGCCAGGATGGTGTGGTTGGTGTAGGCACAGGTCTTCGATACGACCTGAATGGCGTCGTCCATGTCCATGCCCTTCTCCATCAGCAGGCGGATCAGCTCCGGAATGACCATGGTAGGATGGGTGTCGTTAATCTGAATCACCGCATAATCCGGCAGGTCATAGAGATTGCAGCCCTTTGCCATACACTCGTCCAGAATCAGCCGCGCGCCGTTGCTTACCATGAAATACTGCTGGTAAATCCGGAGCAGTCTTCCGGCCTCGTCACTGTCATCCGGGTACAGGAACAGGGTCAGGTTCTTCTTGATATCCTCCTTATCGAAGGCGATGGAATCCTCGCCGGCCAGCGACTCATCGATGCTTTCCACATCAAAAAGATGAAGCTTGTTGGTGCGGTTCTCGTATCCGGTTACGGCGATATCATACAGCCGGGAGGTCAAGGTAAAGCCCTTAAATGGAATCTGGTAGGACACATCGGTTTTTGTGAGCCAGGAGGTGTTTTCAATCCATGGATTCGGTGTCTCCTGCTGCAGATTGTCCTTAAATACCTGCTTAAACAGTCCGAAATGATAGTTCAGGCCGATTCCGTCTCCATTTAAGCCCAGGGTGGCGATGGAATCCAGGAAGCAGGCCGCCAGACGTCCTAATCCTCCGTTTCCCAAGGATGGCTCCGGCTCTACCTCCTCCACACGGCTTAAGGATTTTCCGTGGGCCTCCAGAAGCTGTTTGATATCTTCATAGATGCCCAGATTAATCAGGTTGTTGGACAGCAGTTTTCCAATCAGGAACTCTGCGGAAATGTAGTAAAGCTTTTTCTTTCCTTCCTGGCTTTCCTTCTGTCCGGCCATCTTCTGGACCAGGCAGAGCAGTCCGGTGTAAAGCTCCTTCTCCGTACAAAGGCTCAAATCCTTTCCGCAGATTCCGGTGAGCTGTTTTTCCAGTGTATTCGTTGTATGTTTCATCATTTTCTTTCTCCTTTCGGTTTTGAAAAAGTGTGTGGTCAAAATGGATACTATATGCATTATATGGCGGAGAATAAAAGAAATCTTGCAAAATACTGCTCATTTATAGTACAATCCTATTAAGACGGACGAGAAATGATGCGTCTTTACAAAAAGAGAGGAAGAATTTTATGGATATTTTACAATACGAAAGCAAACGGGAGCAGAAGCAGCACGGGGACAGCCGCTTTCCTTATAACATCTATCCCTGTTCCATTCCTCTGGATTTTCATATGGTTCCGGTCCACTGGCATGAGGAGATGGAGCTGATTTCCATTAAGAAGGGGCAGGGACAGGTGACGCTGGATTTAAAGCCGTTTTCCGTGGAGGAGGGAGACCTGGTGGTGGTATTTCCGGGAAGGCTTCACAGCATCAGCCGGAAGCCGGGCCATTCGATGGAATACGAAAATATCATTTTCCGCCTGGATATGCTGATGCCGGCGCTTCCGGATGCGTGCTCCGCGGAATTTCTGATGCCCCTTCTCTCGGAGGATGGGCCGGAGCCCTATGTGTGCAGGGCAGGCTGCCGGGAATATGAAGCCGTCCAGCAGCAGGTGCAGCGCCTGGACCGGATATCCGGAGAACGTCCCTACGGCTATGAGCTGGCGGTGAAGGGGATTTTTTGCGAGCTTCTGTTTCAGATTCTCGGAGAAAAGCGGTGGAAGCAGGAGCCGTCCCGCCGGCCGGATGCCGGGCAGCGCCGCCTTCAGGGGAAGGTGAAGCTGGTTTTAAAGGAGGTGGAGAACCGGTACGGGGAGGATTTGAGCATCGGGGAGATGGCGGATCTGTGCGGGTACAGCAGCTCTCATTTTATGAAATTCTTTAAGCAGTGGATGGGAACCTCCTTTGTAGATTACCTGAATGAGTACCGCCTGATCATGGCGGCCCGGCTGCTGCTCTGCGGGGAGAAGAATGTGACGGAGATCGCCCAGGAGACCGGCTTTGGCCAGACCTCGTATTTTAACCGCCTGTTTAAGCGGAAACACGGAATGACACCGGGAGAATACCGGAAACAGTGTAAAATGTGCACAAAAACAGAATGAGTGTATTGTACATAGTTGACAAAGCATAAGTTTTTTTTCAAAAACACTTGCACAGATGTGTAAATGGTGCTATATTGTAACCAGTAGTTGGAAACGTTACCGATATCGTTACCGAGAACGTTTCTGAAAAGAGACTTACATAGATGAGCATAATAAAAAGCAGCTGGCAACAGGTTCCATCAGTTTTCAAAAAGAAAAGGAGAGAGTATTATTATGAAGAAATCAAGACTGACAGCATTGACGTTAGCAGCCGTTATGGCAGCAGGTGCATTAACCGGATGCGGCGGCGGACAGACCGCAGAGACTACGGCAGCACCGAAGGCGGAGGAGACCACCGCAGCGCCGGCAGAGACCAAGGCAGAGGAGACCACCGCAGCAGAGGCAGCAGCACCGGCAGGCGACGGTTCCGTATACTACTTAAACTTTAAGCCGGAGCAGGCAGACCAGTGGAAGGCGCTTGGCGAGAAGTACACCGATGAGACCGGTGTTCCGGTAACCGTAGTAACCGCAGCAAGCGGAACCTACGAGCAGACCTTAAAGTCTGAGATGGCAAAGTCCGAAGCTCCGACCCTGTTCCAGGTAAATGGACCGGTAGGCCTGGCTTCCTGGAAGGATTACTGCTACGACTTAAAGGACAGCGCAGTTTATAAGGATTTAACCAGCGATGATTTCGCATTAATCGACGAGAGCGGCGCAGTAAAGGGCATCGCGTATGTAATCGAGACCTACGGCATCATCTACAACAAGGCCATCTTAAATGACTATATGGCGATGGACGGCGCGGTTGTAAAGTCTGCAGATGAGATTAACAGCTTTGACAAGCTGAAGGCAGTGGCCGATGACATGCAGGCGAAGAAAGATGATTTAGGCATCGAGGGCGCTTTCGCTTCCACCGGTTTTGACGCTTCCTCCGACTGGAGATTCAAGACCCATCTGGCAAACCTTCCTCTGTACTACGAGTACAAGGCAGACGGCATTACCTCTACCGATGCAGTGAAGGGAACCTACTTAGACAACTTCAAGCAGATTTTTGACTTATACATCACCGATTCCGTATGTGAGCCTACCTTATTATCCGGCAAGACCGGAAGCGATGCAGCCGCAGAGTTCGCATTAGGCGAGGCGGTCTTCTATCAGAACGGTACCTGGGCTTACGGCGATATCAAGGATAATGACGTAGCAGACGAAGATTTAGGCATGCTGCCAATCTACATCGGCGCAGAGGGCGAAGAGAATCAGGGTCTGTGCACCGGTTCCGAGAACTACTGGTGTGTAAACAGCAAGGCTCCGGAGGAAGATATCCAGGCAACCTTAGCCTTCTTACAGTGGGTAGTGGAGAGTGAAGAAGGAAAGACTGCCTTAGCAGAAGAGATGGGCTTTGTAACCCCATTCAAGACCTTCACCGAGGATTATCTGCCTGCAAACCCATTAGTAGCTGCTGCAGATGAGTATGTAAAGAGCGGCAAGACCTCTGTAAGCTGGAACTTCACCACCATGCCTTCCGAGGAGTGGAAGAATCAG
>JAUNPZ010000026.1:0-20198 GCA_030536455.1 Lachnospiraceae bacterium
ACAGACTGTAAATCTGCTGCAAATTGCTTCGGTGGTTCGAATCCACCTCCGCCCACTTGATTCTTTCATCAATATGATGTATAATGATGGAGATGAGGGAATACAATTTAATATGAATGTCGCGGGGTGGAGCAGTCTGGAAGCTCGTCGGGCTCATAACCCGAAGGTCGTAGGTTCAAATCCTGCCCCCGCAATTTTTTTGTTTAAAAATAATTTTTTGCGAATCTGCTTTACAGGCCGATGGTACAAGCTGTCAGGCGTTTTCAGATTTACACGCCCAGATAGCTCAGTTGGTAGAGCAGAGGACTGAAAATCCTCGTGTCGCTGGTTCGATTCCGGCTCTGGGCATTGAGTATTAAAATCTAATAGGGGCGTGTAGCTCAGTCGGTAGAGCACTTGACTTTTAATCAAGTTGTCCCGGGTTCGAATCCCGGCACGCTCAGCAGGTCGATTTTCCTTATAAAACCTAGGGAAATCGGCTTTTTTTGTTGTGTAATAAAATCAGAGGTTTTTTGTAAGCTTTTTTTCCTTGTATACGAAGGAAATCTTTGGTAAGCTAAAAAAGAAGCTTAGAATGGGAATACTAGAAGCAAAAAAAGTTGAGGTGACATCAGGATGGGAAAGAAAAGCAAGCGGAAAAAGAATCGGAGAATCCGTGCTTCCTATGTGTGGGCAGGGCTTATGTCAGTTTGCGCGCTGGCTGCGTTATTTGCGGCGGTCTGGGTTGTGATTACGGTCTTCGAAAAGATAGAAGGAGATTCCTCACAGTGGGCGCTGGAAACCTCGGAAGCAGCAACGGAAAATATGGAAATCGAAACGGAGGAAGTGTACGGCTGGGTGACGGACGATAAGGGAATCCGTTTCCGGGAGGAGGATGGAACATTTGCAGCCGCTGTCTGGAAGCTTTGGGAAAACCAGCTTTATTATCTGAAGGATGACGGATATATGGCGGAAGGCGAGCTGAAAAAGGACGGCCAGATTTTTGCGTTTGATGAGCTGGGAAAGCTTGCGGATATCCAGGCGGATACCAGCTGGCGCGGGCTGACGGGTGAGGACAACCCGGACAATCTGGATAGTCTGGTGAAGGGACATATGTTCTGGGCTTATCGTGGTTCAGAGGATGTGGAAGGAAACGAAAATCGGAATACCGGAAGCTTCCGCCCGATTTATTATCGAAAAACCACGGAGATGGAGGCGAAGCCTTTAGGCGGTGAGGCAAAACCAGAGGTAACTACAGTGAACTCAATGCAGATTTATGATGGGTATCTGTATTATCTGCCGCAGGTTTCCTCGCAGGAGTATTTGCGTCTAAGTGAGTCGGAACAGGAGCTCTGCAATAAATTATTCCGTATGAAGCCGGGTACATCCGAGAAGGAGCTTTTGGCGGAGAATGTGACCGGGTATCTGATTCTGGAGGACGGCACGGTTTATTATGCGGCGGATGGAGAGATTAAAAAGGCCGGCTCCGGCACGCCTTATGAATCTGGTGAAAAGCAGTATCAGGTTCAGTTAAAGGATGGAGCGTACTATCTGGTGGATTCCATGGGGAATCCGGCAGAAGCAGAGGAGAATGGACGCCGGGTAATCGGCGACCGTGTATACCGCCTGAAGGATGGGAAGATAGAGAATGTTTATCCGGCAGAGAGAAAAGCCGGAGATACTTTATATACTTTGGAGAATGAAGGACAGAATCCGGAACAGAAGGCGATTTATAAGGCAGTGGACGGGGTCAGGACTCTGGCGGCCCAGGCTCCATATGGAATCAACAGCTTCTGTCTGGCAGACGGCATTCTCTACTACAGCGCCTATGTGGAACGGGGAGCCGATGGAACCAGATACAGCGCGATTTACCGGATGAATCCCGAAAGCCTGCAGCCGGAGCAGATCAGTGAGCGCTTTCCCGGAAATATTCTGAATCTGTATTATTATGAGGACAGTCAGAAGATATACGGGGAATATACGCCGACAAGCTGGAAGAACTGCTATGGCCAGATCGTGGTCATAGACCGGAATGGAATGGTTAATGTGATTGATGATTCGGCATCCAGAGAAAGTGCGGATAAGAACCGGAATGAAATCCTGTCTCTTGTGATGGCAGAGGGGAACACGATAAGCACCTATCTGCGGCTGTGTGAATTTAGCAATAGCGAGGGAGTCTGGAAAATCGTATCGGAAAAGCCATATCAGTTTACCGATGTCGTGCAGGTTCCGGTTACGGCAGCGTATGGTTTGACGGGAGAAGGGGAAGCGCCGACGGAAGCAGAATCATCCGGCGCATCAGAAGAGGAAAATGGAATAGGACCGGAAGGAGAAGCAGCGCCAATTCCCACGGAAACCTCAGCGGTGAGGCCGACGGAGCCGTCCGTGTCAAAACCGATGGAAAACTCAGGGCCGAGACCGACGGAAGCTCCGGTATCAAGACCGACGGAAACTCCGGCACCGAAACCAGCGGAAACGCTGGCGCCGGCGCCAACTTCCGGGCATACGGCGCCGGCAGAGCCGGGTCCTGGACAGCCTGTTTCGCCGGGAGGCGGGGCTGCCGATTCTGAAATCATACCGACGGTGGAAGCAAACCCGGAATCCGCTCAGGGAGGCGGACCGGGTGAGAATTCGGACGGAGTTCATTTTATCGGACCGGGAGGAGCTTCTTAAAGAAAATCCGATACGGTTTATGATTCATCGAATTCGACGATCACATAGAAGCCGCGGGCATTTTCCTGGACTTCCTTGACGATGCCGTATTCGGATTTGATCCGTTCTCTGGCTTTAAAGCATCCGGACATGGCAACTGCGGGATCGATGATGTAGCTGTAGCTGCTGGTTCCGGGGCGTTCTATGATTTTTACGGTATCGCCGGCCTTTACCAGATTCGGCCGTTCCATTTTAAAGGTTTCTGTACGCATTTTGCAGATACTCCTTTTCAATCTTTTTGTGGCTGTGGAGGTAATGAACCGCTGCGCCATTATATTTTATTATAAGACGTTCGGATGGAAAAATCCAGATGCGGATTTTTAAGGAGGAAGAGATGGAGAAAACATTGCTGGAGCGCCTGAAGGAATATTCAGCTTCGGATTTTTATCCGCTGCATATGCCGGGGCATAAAAGACAGTGGGGAGAAGGTGGAACAAGCGGGAAAGGCGGAGGAGCCGGGGATGGGTTCCCGAATCCATTTTCCATCGACATTACGGAGATTGATGGATTTGACAATCTTCACCATGCAGAAGGAATTTTAAGAGAATCCATGGACCGGGCCGCGGAAATTTACGGAGCGGATGAAAGCTGCTATCTGGTAAACGGCAGCAGCTGCGGGATTCTGAGCGCCATATGCGGCTGTACCGCCCGAAGGGGAAAAATTCTGATGAGCCGGAACTGCCATAAATCGGCTTATCATGGAATTTATCTGAATGAACTGGATGTGGAGTATATTTATCCACAAATTATAACGGAATTGGGGATACAGGGCGGAATTTTACCGGAGGATGTGGAAAAGAAGCTGAATGAGAATCCGGATATTCAGACAGTCCTGATCGTGTCTCCCACCTATGACGGAATGGTTTCGGATGTGAGGAGGATTTCGGAGGTTGTGCACCGGCATGGGGGCGTGCTTCTGGTAGATGAGGCCCATGGGGCGCATTTTCCATTCGGAAAGGAAGGGGAATTTCCGGTTTCGGCGCTGGATGAGGGGGCGGATGTGGTAATCCAGAGCCTTCACAAGACGCTGCCCTCCCTGACCCAGACCGCGATTCTTCATATGAGAAAGAAATTCCTGGGAACGGAACGGATGGAGCGGATTAAGCGGTATCTGTCAATCTACCAGAGCAGCAGTCCATCCTACCTGTTTATGGCATCGATGGAAAGCTGCATCCGCTATATGGACGGCGAAGGAAGGGAAGCGCTGTCACGGCTGTATGAACGGCTGGAGGGATTTCGGGATGGCTGCAGAGAACTGACCGGGATTCAGGTGCCGGGAAAAGAATGGATTGGAAGATACGGGGTCTATGATATGGACCTTTCTAAAATCCTGATGTTTCCGGGAGGCTTAAGAAGGAGCGGTGTGTGGCTGGGAGACTGGCTGAGAGAAAAGCACCATCTGGAGCTGGAGATGAGCGCGCCGCAGTACGGCCTGGCGCTGACCAGTCTGATGGACGGAGAGGAAGGATTTCGAAGGCTTTTGAATGGGCTGAAGGAGCTGGAGCAGCTGGATGTGCTGACCGGTGAGGCGAAGGATGAAATGTTTTATGAAAAGGCGGTCCGGAGCCTGTGTCATCCGGAGGCGGTGTGCCGGATCTGGGAAGCTATGGAGGCGGACTGTGAAATCCGCCCTCTTAAGGAGTGCACGGGGGAGATTTCGGCGGAATTTGTCTATTTGTATCCGCCGGGAATTCCGTACCTGGTACCGGGAGAACGGATAGCAGATGAAATGATTTTGTTCCTGTCAGGCTGTCAGAGGATGGGGCTGTCCATCCAGGGAATGCAGGATTTGAACGGATTTCAGCTGAAAATATGGAAGAATAAAGGATAAACGAAGGAAAAAGCTTCCTTTTGGAAGTTGAAATTTTCCTTTTGGAAGCATATGGACGAAAAATCGAAAAAGGGCATTGAAAACTAAAATGAAATGCTTTATAATGAGCCTTATCAGGTAAGTGGCTTCCGGAATATCCATTTGCTTTTTTCGGAAGAGATAGTGAGGGGAAATAAAACATGGATGATAGTAATTTGATTTTTTCAGCGCATATGCTGGGGGGACTGGCTTTTTATTATGGAGACAGGC
The DNA here is from genome assembly GCA_030536455.1 of Lachnospiraceae bacterium. GTDB lineage: Bacteria > Bacillota > Clostridia > Lachnospirales > Lachnospiraceae > Caccovicinus. The sequence goes on from JAUNPZ010000026.1 coordinate 4,772, forward strand.
CTTTTGCGATAAAGTGCAACAATACCAGCAAGGTGATGCAGCTTTTTATCATGCTGCTAAAGGCTGGGGAGGAAGGCATTCCGCGCAGCCAGCTTCTGGAATCCCTGTACGGGAGAGATGATACCCAGGATACGAAGAATGCATTTCGGATTCTGGTATTCCGCCTGAGAAGGCTTCTGGAGGATACGATCATTCCTCCGGATGATTATGTGAAGGTGGAAAAGGGCATTTACCGTTTCGGCGGGCACCTTGAGATTCAGATTGATGCGAATCAATTTGAAGTGGAGGCCCTGGAGGCGCTGGCCATCGATGTGGATAAGAAGGCGGAACGGCTTGATGCGTTAAAGCGTGTATGCAAGAGCTATTCCGGCGAGTTTCTTCCGGCGATGGCGAACGAGGAGTGGGTGGCAGTGGACAGCGTCCGCTATAAGGAGCTGTATTTCAGCTGTCTGAGAGAGGCCTGCAATCTCCTGAAGGAGAACCGGCAGTATGAGGAGATGCTGGAGCTGTGCAATGCTGCCATTGAAATCTATCCCTTCGAGGAGTGGCAGATGATTCAGATTGACTGTCTCCTGGCTATGAAGCGGTATAAGGAGGCCCTGAAGGTATATGAGAGCGCGACGGCTATGTTTTTCGAGGAGCTGGGCTTATCTCCGTCGGAGAAGATGCTGGCCCGCTTCCGCGCCATGAGCGGCCAGATTCATTATGCCATGGGAACCCTGACGGACATCAAGGACAGCCTGCAGGAGAAGGAGTATGTGTCCGGGGCATATTACTGCAGTTATCCGAGCTTTATCGACAGCTACCGGATCATTGCCCGTATGATTGAGCGCAGCGGCCAGTCGGTGTTTCTGATGCTCTGCACCCTGACGGACAACAAGGGAAATCCTCTGGAAAAGGAGGAGGTCCTGACGGAGCAGGCGGCGAATTTAAGCCAGTCCATCTGCAAGTCGTTAAGAAGAGGGGATTTGTACACCCGCTACAGTCCGAACCAGTTCCTGGTGCTGTTGGTAGGAATCAAGCAGGAGGACTGCGAGATTACCTTTAACCGGATCCATGAGAAGTTCCGGGAGATTTATCCCAGCCAGAGAGTGCAGGTTCGGTATTATGTATCCTCGATTGCGGAGATTCGGAGCGAGAAGTCCAGATTAAGCTTCGGCTCTGCTTCCAAGAGCTGGAAGAATCAGTGGAAGAAAATTCCGGAGGATTAAATTCCGGAGAGATAAAGGAGAGACCTTATGGGAGAATACAGACTAAATATATCGGCTCCGAATCTGGTCTGCATCTGCATCGATGAGATATCGGATGGAGATTACAGCGGAAAGGTATTTCACAGATACAGCGAAACCCCGATTTCCTTTCAGAAGATTGGGCAGCTGATTACGAAGCTGGACCGTTTTTATAATGAGATTAATTATCCGCAGGCCTCCACCAGAGACCGCACCTTTCAGAAAAAGAAGAAGGGCGCGCCGGAGGAGCCGGTGCGGAGACCGAAGCCGGTATCTCCGATCTATACTTCAGACCAGGTTCTGGAGAATCGGGGAAAGGTGGCGACTCTTGCGCTTCATGTCCAGTTCCGCCAGAATTCCAGCTGGCAGGGACGGGTCCTGTGGCTGGAGGAGAAGGAGTCCGAAACCTTCTACAGCGTGCTGGAGCTGTTAAAAATTATGGATGGGATGCTGAGCGAAGAGGAATAAAAGCGAAAGATTGGAAAACAGAGGATGCGGCAGTTTCTTTATGATTCTGCGGCATTTTCTTTTTTACATCAGATTAAAACTATGTTATACTAGAGTATGTTTAGGGAGGGTTATTATGCTGGGATTTTCAGAGATTTTAGGACATGAGACCATAAAGGCAAATTTAAAGAAGGCGATTGAATCGCACAAGATTTCCCACGCTTATATCATGACCGGAGAGGCCGGTATGGGAAGGAAATCCCTGGCGAATGCATTTGCATTAAGTCTGCTTTGTGAAAAAGGCGGGGCGGAGCCCTGTATGCAGTGCCATGCCTGCAGGCAGGTGCTGAGTGGGAATCACCCGGATTTAATCTATGTGACCCACGAGAAGCCGGGAAGCATCGGTGTGGACGATATCCGAAGCCAGGTGAATGATACGGTTTCGGTGCGGCCTTACAGCAGCTATTATAAGATTTATATTGTGGATGAAGCGGAGAAGATGACGGTCCAGGCGCAGAACGCGCTGTTAAAAACCATCGAGGAGCCGCCGTCCTATGCAGTCATCATCCTGCTGACCACGAATCAGGAGGCATTTCTCCCTACGATTCTGTCCAGATGCGTGCAGCTTAAGCTTAAGCCTCTGAAGAATTCGGTGGTGAAGGAATACCTGACGGAGGCGCTGGGAGTGAAGGAACAGGATGCTGATGTCTACGCTGCTTTTGCGAGAGGAAATCTGGGAAAGGCCATCCATCTGGCGTCCTCGGAGGAGTTTAAACAGATGCACAGCGAGATGCTGAAGCTTCTTAAGAATTTAAAATCCATGGACATTTCCCAGCTTTTGAACTGCATTAAAAAACTGAAGGAAGAAAACATTGACCTCTATGAGTGCCTGGATTTTATGCAGTTCTGGTACCGGGACGTGCTGATGTTTAAGGTAACAAAGGATGTAAATCTGCTGATTTTTAAGGATGAATATACCTCCATCAATGAAATCAGCAAGAACAGCGGATATGAGGGTCTGGAAGAGATCCTGTCCGCTATTGAAAAGGCCAGAGTCCGCCTGGATGCGAATGTGAATACCGAACTGGCTCTGGAACTGATGTTATTCGTTATGAAGGAGAATTAAAACATGATAAAAGTAATCGGGGTGCGTTTCCGCAATGCGGGGAAGATTTACTATTTCGACCCGGCCAGTCTGAATATCAAGGCCGGGGACCATGTAATCGTGGAGACGGCCAGAGGAATTGAATTTGGATATGTAGTGTTAGGATGTCGGGAGGTGGCAGAGGACAAGGTGGTTCAGCCGCTAAAGCAGGTAATCCGTATGGCTACGGCAGAGGATAAGGCGGCAGAGGCCAGAAATAAGGAGAAGGAGAAGGAAGCCTTCAAGATTTGTCTGGAAAAAATCCGCAAGAGAGGCCTGGAGATGAAGCTGATCGACGCGGAATATACCTTTGATAATAATAAGGTGCTGTTCTACTTTACCGCAGACGGCCGCATCGATTTCCGTGAGCTGGTAAAGGACCTGGCGGCGGTATTTAAAACCAGAATCGAGCTGCGCCAGGTGGGTGTCCGGGATGAGACCAAGATTTTAGGAGGCATCGGCATCTGCGGACGGCCGCTGTGCTGCCATTCCTATCTGTCTGAGTTTATTCCGGTTTCCATCAAGATGGCCAAGGAGCAGAACCTGTCTCTGAATCCCACCAAGATTTCCGGTGTGTGCGGCAGACTGATGTGCTGCCTGAAGAATGAGGAGGAAACCTACGAGGTGCTGAACAGCAAGCTGCCCAATGTGGGAGATTTCGTGACCACCGACGACGGTTTAAAGGGTGACGTCCATAGTGTGAATGTGCTGCGCCAGCTTGTGAAGGTTCTTGTGACGGTGAATAACGATGAGAAGGAAATCCGGGAATACCGGGTGGACCAGCTTAAGTTTAAGCCGAGAAGAAGGAAGCAGAGAGACGGCCAGAAGGACGGACAGAAGGAAGGCTCCGGAAAGCGGTCTCAGGATGCGGAATTAAAGGCGCTGGAGGCACTGGAGAAAAAGGAAGGAAAATCAAAACTGTAATGAGCGGGATGCAGGATGTGAGAGAGGACGAACGGGTGGATGACCTGGAACGGAACGGTTACCGGATCATCCAGAAGACGAAGGGCTTTTGTTTCGGCATGGATGCGGTGCTTCTGTCCGGGTTCGTCCAGGTAAAGCCGGGAGAGACGGTGCTGGATTTAGGTACCGGAACCGGAATCATTCCCATACTGCTGGAGGCCAAGACGGAGGGGAAGCATTTTACCGGACTGGAAATCCAGGAGGAAGTGGCAGATATGGCCCGGAGAAGCGTCCGCTTAAACGGGCTGGAGGAAAAGATAAAGATTGTGTCAGGAGACATTAAGGAAGCCGGAGCATTGTTTTCCCTGGCTTCCTTTGATGTGGTGACCTCGAATCCGCCTTATATGAACGATGCCCACGGACTGAAAAATCCGGGGGAGATGAAGGCGATTTCCAGGCATGAGGTGCTGTGTACCCTGGAGGATGTGGTCCGGGAGGGCGCCCGCCTGGTTAAGCCGGGGGGACGGTTCTGCCTGGTTCACCGGCCTCACCGCCTGATCGAGATTATCAATGTGCTGACGAAATACCATCTGGAGCCGAAGCGGATAAAGTTCGTCCATCCATTTGCCGACCGGGAGGCCAACATGGTCTTAATCGAGGCGGTGAGGGGCGGCAGGTCCATGGTGAAGGTGGAAAAGCCGGTAATCGTGTTTCAGGAGCCGGGGGTCTATTCGGAGGAAATCCGGACCGTTTACGGATATTGAATGTTTGAGAGATGACAACTGTGAAGATACGGAGCAGTTATGAGAGATAGAAGGAGCTGGAGAAGAGATGGCCGGAAAATTATATCTGTGTGCCACCCCCATCGGGAATCTGGATGATATTACCCTGCGGGTGTTAAACACATTAAAGGAAGTGGACCTGATTGCGGCAGAGGATACCAGGCACAGCATCAAGCTTTTGAATCATTTTGAGATAAAGACGCCGATGACCAGCTACCATGAGTATAATAAGGTGGACAAGGCCAGGTATCTGGTGGGACAGATGCAGGAGGGCGTGAATCTGGCGCTGATTACCGACGCGGGAACGCCGGGCATCTCCGACCCCGGAGAGGAGCTGGTGAAGCAGTGTTACGAGGCCGGAATCGAAGTGACGTCCCTTCCGGGGCCGGCGGCCTGTATTACCGCCCTTACCATGTCCGGACTGGGGACCAGAAGATTCTGCTTTGAGGCATTTCTGCCGCCGGATAAGAAGGAGCGGCAGTGGATTCTGGAGGAGCTGAAGCGGGAAACCAGGACCATGATCGTATATGAGGCGCCGCATCATCTGGTACGGACGCTGGAGGAGCTTTATGAAGCGCTTGGAGACCGGAATATCACCATCTGCCGGGAGCTGACCAAGCGGTATGAGGAGGCTTACCGAAGCACCTTCTCCGGGGCGCTGGCGCGGTTTGCGGCAGAGGAGCCCAAGGGCGAGTGTGTGATCGTGATAGAAGGGAAAGCGGTTGCGGAGATAAAGAAGGAGCAGCAGCAGTCCTGGGAGGAGATTTCCGTAGAGGAGCACATGGAGCGGTATCTGGAGGAAGGAATGGACCGGAAATCCGCCATGAAGGCTGTGGCGAAGGACAGGGGAATCAGCAAGAGGGATGTCTATCAGATGCTTCTGGAAGGGGAGGAATAGCGAAATGGAAGGATTGCAGAGGAAACCGCAGACGGGGGAGCCGCGGAGAGAAAACCTGATGGAGGAAATCCGGCAGGCGGTGAAGCGGGCCGGGATTCCGGAGGAGATGATACCGAAGGTTTGTCTGAGCAGGGAGGTTTCCCGGATGGCGCCGGCGGATACCGTGCTGTTGGGGAACGAGCCGGCCGGGACCCTTCTGTTTCAGATGGCAGAGGAGAACGGACAGACGCCGGCCGGTCCGGCATGGCTTCTGCAGGTAAAGCAGGAGAACGGAAGCGGCGCGCCTTCGGAATGGAAGGAGTACGGATGGATTTCGGAGCGTGATATTCCCAGCTTTGTGGCAGAGCTTGGAGAGATCATCCGCTATACGGGAAAAAATTTCCTTCAGTGGATGAGAGAGCATGAGGATGGATTCGGAAAAACAGCGCGGCAGTATCTGCTGCAGAAAATAAAATAAAGCGCCTCAGAGCGCTTAAGGAAATGAAAAAGAAGCCTTACGCAGGCTTCTTTTTCATTGGAATAATAGTCTTGTCTGGTTCCCGGAATGATGCTTCTTAAGATGTTACTCAACAATCGTCATACCGGCAATCTTTGCAAGGCGGCGAATGGATTCTTTCGAAACCTTTCGTCCTTCGTACTCAACCAGGTCCTCGGTGCTTCCGTTAAAGATGTCTGCGGACTCGGCTTTACGCAGGATAATACAATTATCCTGAACGGAGATTTCCAGTCCGTCCTTCACATCGAGATCGAGGCTTCTTCTAAGCTCGATTGGAAGTGTGATTCTTCCCAGTTCATCCAGTTTACGAACTACCCCTGTAGTCTTCATAAGTAAACCCCCTTTGGTGAAAGATTTAGTGTGCACCCCCTGCATTTATAACATAACACAAACTGTAAGTATATGTCAATGCTTACAAATTGTACCAGAAAAATTTTTTTGAAATTTTTTACTTTTGGAAAGGTTTTGTAACAGATATGTAATATTTTTTTCAAAAAAACCACTTGACAAACCTGGAAATATCCTCTAATATTAGTTTGAAATTCAAAATATTTGATTTTAAAATAATAAAGGATGAGTTATGACGACAAGAATCATAGGAACCGGGTCCTGCCCAGGTGACCGTGTGGTGACCAATGAGGACTTGGCACAGATTGTGGAGACCAGCGATGAGTGGATTGCCTCCCGGACAGGAATCCGGCAGCGGCATCTGACCACCGGAATGGGAAACTCCCGGATGGCAGCGGAAGCTGCAAAAAGAGCCTGTGAAAATGCCGGAATCCGTCCGGAGGAGCTGGACCTGATTTTAACGGCCACCTCCACCCCGGAGTACTGCTTCCCCAGCACGGCCTGTCAGGTTCAGGCAGAAATCGGCGCGGTGAATGCGGCGGCATTTGACATCAGCGCAGCCTGTACCGGCTTTGTGTTTGCTCTCATAACCGCGGAAAGCTTTCTTGCCTCCGGCATGTACCGGACCATTCTGGTAATCGGAGCCGATGAGCTGAGCAAGGTGGTTGACTGGGAGGACCGGAAGACCTGCGTGCTGTTCGGTGACGGAGCGGGAGCCTGCGTGGTGCGGGCGGAGGAGAGCGGAAGCTTTCACGGAATCATGGGCGCGGACGGAAGCCGTGGACCGGTTCTTACCTGTCTGTCCCGGTCCGGCGGAAATTTCCTTACCGGAGAGAAGCCGGAGCATGGATTTATCTCCATGGACGGACAGGAGGTTTTCAAGTTTGCGGTGAAGAAGGTGCCGGAATGTGTGAATGAGCTGTTAGCCGCTCAGAACCGGAAGAAAGAGGAAGTCCGGTATTACATTCTCCATCAGGCAAATGAGCGGATTATCGAATCCGTGGCAAAGCGGCTGAAGGAGCCCATAGAAAAATTTCCGATGAATATCCAGAATTATGGAAATACTTCGGGGGCGTCCATCCCGATTCTTCTGGATGAGATGAACCGGCAGGGAAAGCTGGACAAGGGCGATACGATTGTCCTGGCCGGATTTGGCGGAGGGCTGACCTGGGGCGCGGTTCTGCTGACCTGGTAGAAATTGAAAATGAAAACAAGATGAAAAATCAAGAAAAAATCAGAAAAGAAAAAGGAGAACAAAATCATGTTAGAGAAGATGAAAGAATTAATCGCAGACCAGTTAAGTGTTGAGGAGGATATCATTACCGAGGCTTCTTCCTTCAAAGAGGATTTAGGTGCAGATTCCCTGGACTTATTCGAATTGGTGATGGCTCTGGAGGATGAGTACAACGTAGAGATTCCGGCAGAGGAGCTGGAGAAGTTATCTACCGTGGGCGATGTGATGAACTACTTAAAGGATAAGGGCGTAGAGGCCTAATCGTTTCTTAAATTATAATGAAAAATACCGCGCAGTGCGGCAGGAGGAAAAGGATGAAAACAAGAGTAACCGAAATGTTGGGAATCGAATATCCGATTATTCAGGGAGGTATGGCCTGGGTAGCGGAGCATAACCTGGCGGCTGCCGTATCTGCAGCGGGTGGTCTTGGCCTCATCGGAGGAGCCAATGCTCCGGGTGAGGTGGTCCGGGAAGAAATCCGAAAGGCAAAGGAACTGACGGACAAGCCATTCGGCGTCAACGTGATGCTGATGAGCCCATATGCAGATGATGTGGCAAAGGTTGTGGTGGAGGAAGGCGTGAAGGCAGTGACCACCGGCGCCGGAAACCCGGAAAAATATATGGAGATGTGGAAGGCCGCAGGAATCAAGGTGATTCCGGTTGTGGCTTCCGTTGCTCTGGCAAGAAGAATGGAAAAATACGGCGCAGATGCAGTGGTTGCAGAGGGAACCGAGTCTGGCGGACATATCGGGGAGCAGACCACCATGACGCTGGTGCCGCAGGTAGTGGATGCGGTCTCGATTCCGGTGATCGCGGCAGGCGGTATCGGAGACGGAAGAGGCATCGCAGCCGCCTTCATGCTGGGTGCAGAGGCGGTTCAGATGGGAACCCGGTTTGTGGTTTCGAAGGAATCCATCGTTCACGAAAATTACAAGCAGAGAATCATCAAGGCAAAGGATATCGACTCTGCTGTAACCGGCCGTACCCACGGACATCCGGTGCGCTGCCTGAGAAACAAGATGACCAGAGAGTACAACCGTCTGGAGCAGGAGGGAAAGAGCTTTGAGGAGCTGGAGTATCTGACCCTCGGAACACTTCGGAAGGCTGTGATGGAAGGCGACATCAACGACGGTACCGTGATGGCCGGACAGATTGCAGGTATGATTAACAAAGAACAGACCTGTAAGGAAATGATTGACGAGATGATGGAGCAGGCAGGAAAGCTGCTTCATATTTAAAAAGACAAGGAGCCGCATATGAGCAGGATTGCATTTATCTTCCCGGGCCAGGGCGCGCAGTACATCGGCATGGGCCAGGATTTTTATGAGAATACGGAGATTGGAAAAAAGACCTTTGATGAGGCCTCCCGGCTTTTGGGCTTTTCCATGCCGGACTTATGCTTTCAGGAAAATGACCGGTTAAACATCACCGAGTACACCCAGGCCGCGATGGTGACTGCCAGCGTGGCTATGATGAAGGTGCTGGAGGAGAAGGGCGTAAAGCCGGATGTGACTGCCGGTTTGAGTCTGGGCGAGTATGCGGCGTTAGTTGCAGCCGGCGTGATGAGTGAGCAGGATGCCATCACCACAGTGCGTCAGAGAGGAATCCTGATGCAGGAGGCGGTTCCGGCCGGAATCGGAGCGATGGCGGCCATCCTGGCGCTGGATAATGAAACGATTGAGAAGGTCGTAAGCGGAATCGAGGATGTCTGGGTGGCAAACTACAATTGTCCGGGACAGACCGTCATTTCCGGCAGGAAGGAGGCAGTGGCCCTTGCCTGCGAGAAGTTAAAAGAAGCAGGTGCAAAGCGGGCGCTTCCTTTAAATGTAAGCGGTCCGTTCCACTCCGGAATGCTGGAGGAAGCAGGACGGAAGCTGGGACAGGTTTTGGAAAAGGTAGAGGTGAAGACTCCGGTCATCCCATATGTGGCGAATGTAACGGCCTCCTATGTGACGGATGCGGCGGATGTGAAGCCTCTTTTAGAGAAGCAGGTATCTTCCTCCGTGCGCTGGCAGCAGAGCATGGAAGCCATGCTGGCAGACGGCGTGGATACCTTTATTGAAATCGGGCCGGGAAAGACTCTGACCGGATTTATGAAGAAGATTAACCGGGGCGTAAAAGTCCTTAACATAGAGAAGTTAGAAGATATTGAAAAAGTTCTGGCTGCTTTGGAGGAGTAAAGAATGATGTTAGAGAATCAGGTAGCATTCGTAACCGGCGCAGGCCGTGGAATCGGAAAGGCCATCGCAAAGGCGCTGGCATCCGAAGGCGCAGCCGTGATTGTAAATTACAACGGTTCTGCAGAAAGGGCCGCTCAGGTAGTGGAAGAGATTCAGGCTGCAGGCGGGAAGGCAGAAGCGGTTCAGTGCAACGTGGCAGATTTTGCAGCCTGCGGCGAGACGCTGGCCGATGTGATCAAGCGCTACGGCCGTCTGGATATCCTGGTGAACAATGCAGGAATCACCAGAGACAATCTGCTGATGAAGATGAGCGAGGAGGATTTTGACGCGGTGGTGAATACCAACTTAAAGGGCACCTTTAACTGTATCAAGCATGTATCCCGCCAGATGTTAAAGCAGAGAGCCGGACGGATTATTAACATCTCCTCCGTATCCGGTGTGATGGGCAATGCGGGACAGGCCAACTACAGCGCATCCAAGGCAGGCGTAATCGGTCTGACCAAGGCAGCCGCAAGAGAGCTGGCAAGCAGGGGCATTACGGTAAATGCCATTGCTCCCGGATTTATCCGGACCGAGATGACGGAGGTGCTTTCGGACGCAGTGAAGACCGCTGTAACCGAGCAGATTCCCATGAAGCATTTTGGTGAGACCGAGGATATCGCCCGGACGGCGGTGTTCCTGGCATCTCCAGGAGCCGGATATATTACCGGACAGGTAATCTGCGTAGACGGCGGCATGGCAATGTAAGTGGTAAATGTGAGTTTAAGAAGGAGATTCGATATGAGCAGAAGAGTTGTAGTGACCGGTTTAGGTGCCATTACCCCAATCGGAAATGACGTAGACAGCTTTTGGAACGGCTTAAAGGAAAAGAAGGTGGGAATCGCCCCAATCACCTATTTTGATACAACCGGATATAAGGCAACCCTGGCAGGCGAGGTTAAGGATTTTGACGCAAAGAAATACATGGACCCGAAGGCAGCCAGAAGAATGGAGCTGTTTTCCCAGTATGCGGTAGCGGCAGCAAAGCAGGCGTTAGAGGATTCCGGCATCGACATGGAGAAGGAAGACCCGTATATGGTGGGTGTGTCCATCGGCTCCGGCATCGGCTCCATGCAGGCATTCGAGAAAGAGCATAAGAAGCTTCTGGAAAAAGGCCCAAGCCGTGTGAATCCGCTCCTGGTGCCGCTGATGATCAGCAACATGGCGGCAGGAAATGTGGCCATCCAGTTCGGCTTAAAGGGTAAGAACATCAACGTGGTGACGGCATGTGCTTCCGGAACCCACTGCATCGGCGAAGCATTCCGCTCCATCCAGTACGGTGAGGCGGACGTAATGGCGGCAGGCGGCGCAGAGGCCAGCATCTGCCCAATCGGCGTGGCTGGTTTCGCAGCCTTAACCGCTCTTTCTTCTTCCGAAGACCCGATGACGGCATCCCGTCCATTCGATGAGAACCGGGACGGCTTCGTGATGGGCGAGGGCTCCGGCGTGGTAATTCTGGAGGAATTAAATCATGCAGTCGCAAGAGGCGCTAAGATTTATGCTGAGGTAGTGGGCTACGGCGCAACCTGCGACGCTTACCACATCACCTCCCCGGCAGAGGACGGAAGCGGCGCGGCAAGAGCCATGACCAATGCAATTAAGGACGCAGGCTTACAGCCGGCGGATATTGATTATATCAATGCACACGGAACCAGCACCCACCACAACGATTTATTCGAAACGAAGGCAATCAAGCTGGCGCTGGGCGAGCATGCATATCAGGTAAAGATTAACTCCACCAAGTCCATGATCGGACATCTCCTGGGCGCGGCCGGCGGCGTTGAGTTCGTTGCCTGTGTGAAATCCATTCAGGACGGCTTCGTTCACGCAACCGCAGGTCTGGTAAACGAGGGCGAAGGCTGCGACTTAGACTACACCAAGGGCGAGGGCGTAAAGATGGACGTGAATACGGCGCTCAGCAATTCCCTGGGCTTCGGCGGACATAATGCCAGCATTCTGGTGAAGAAGTATGTCGGCTAAAGGATGCTGCTTCGGCAGAACTCTGATTTCCGGGAAAAACAGCCGGAAACCGAATGGAGGAAGACATGGATATTAAGGAAATCATGAAGCTGGTTCAGGCAGTCAGCGATTATGGTCTGACCAGTTTTGAGTTAGAAGAGGGAAATATGAAGATTTCCCTGAAGAGAGAAAAAGAGATGGTTACGGTGCAGGCTCCGGCGGTGGTTTCCCAGGCGGCAGCCGGGATTCCGGCAGCAGGCGTCTTAGCGGCAGCTCCGGTATCCGGCGTTCTGCCGGGCGCTGTTTCCGGAATGGAAGCGGCGGGAGCTTCCGGGGCAGCTTCTGCAAATGGGGACGCATCGGGAGCAGCCGGAGAGGGAATCGGCTCCGATAAGGTGGTAACCTCTCCATTAGTCGGCGTGTTCTATTCGGCTTCTTCTCCGGATGCGGATGCATTTGTAAAGGTAGGCGACCGGGTAAAGAAGGGCCAGGTTCTGGGAATCATCGAGGCCATGAAGCTGATGAACGAGATTGAGAGTGAGTATGACGGCGTGGTAGAGGCTGTTCTGGTGAACAATGAGGACGTAGTGGAGTACGGGCAGCCGCTGTTCCGCATCGGATAAGGCTTTATGCGTCCGGCGGCTGGACGGAGCAGGGCTCTGCTTGGACTGCCGGGGCATGGAACCATTACGAATGGAGAGAGAAAAATGGAAAAAGTAAATTTAGGAGTCAAAGAGATTCAGGAAATCATTCCGCACCGTCATCCCTTCCTTTTAATCGACCGGATTGAAGAGCTGGAGCCGGGTGCAGGCGCGGTGGGATATAAGTCCGTTACCTACAATGAACCGCATTTTGCAGGTCATTTTCCACAGGAGCCGGTGATGCCGGGTGTTCTGATTGTGGAGGCGCTGGCTCAGACCGGAGCGGTTGCCATTCTTTCCAAGGAAGAGAACAAGGGAAAGATTGCTTACTTTGGCGCAATCAACAATGCAAAGTTTAAGAAGAAAGTGGTTCCCGGCGACAAGCTGCGCCTGGAATGCCAGATTATCAAGCAGAAAGGACCGGTTGGCGTGGGTCAGGCCACGGCTACGGTAGACGGCAAGGTTGCGGTTTCTGCGGAGCTGACTTTTATGATCGGCTGATTTTAGATTGATTGTTATGGGAGATTGCCATGTTTGATAAAATTTTAATCGCTAACCGGGGCGAGATTGCAGTCCGGATTATCCGGGCCTGCAGGGAAATGGGAATTAAGACGGTGGCTGTATATTCAGAGGCGGACCGGGATGCGCTGCATACGATGCTGGCAGACGAAGCAATCTGCATCGGCCCGGCAGCCTCCTCCCAGAGTTATCTGAATATGGAGCGGATTCTGACGGCCTGTGTGGCCATGAAGGCAGATGCCATTCATCCGGGCTTCGGATTTTTGTCGGAAAATGCCCGGTTTGCCAAGCTTTGCGAGGCATGTAATATTGCATTTATCGGCCCGTCTGCGGATATCATCAACCGGATGGGCAATAAGTCAGAAGCAAGAAAGACCATGATGGAGGCTGGAGTTCCGGTGGTTCCGGGAACCAAGGAGCCGGTGTACACGGCAGAGGACGGCCTTCGTCTGGCAGAAACTATCGGATTTCCGGTTATGATTAAGGCATCCTCCGGAGGCGGCGGAAAGGGAATGCGTATTTCCAGAAGCAGAGAGGATTTTACGGAGAATTTCCACAATGCCCAGCTGGAGTCGGTAAAGGGCTTTTCCGATGATACCATGTACATCGAGAAGTATATCGAGAAGCCGCGTCATATCGAATTCCAGATTATGGCGGATAAATTCGGCCATGTGGTTCATCTGGGAGAGCGTGACTGCTCCATCCAGAGACGGCATCAGAAGGTGCTGGAGGAGTCGCCCTGCGAGGTGATTTCCGATGAGCTGCGCCGCAGGATGGGCGAGACGGCTGTCCGGGCGGCAAAGGCGGTCCATTACGAGAATGCAGGAACCATCGAGTTCCTTTTAGATAAAGAGAAAAACTTTTATTTTATGGAAATGAATACCCGAATCCAGGTGGAGCATCCGGTGACGGAGATGGTAACGGGCATGGACCTGATTAAAGAGCAGATCCGTGTGGCGGCCGGAGAGACTCTGAGCGTGTCCCAGGAGGATGTGCGGATTACCGGCCATGCCATCGAGTGCCGGATTAATGCGGAGAATCCGGCAAGGAACTTTATGCCCTGTCCGGGAACCATCACCAGCGTTCACCTTCCGGGCGGGAACGGGGTGCGGATCGACACCCACATTTACCAGGATTACAAGGTGCCGTCCAACTATGATTCCATGCTTTTGAAGCTGATTGTTCACGGGAAGAATCGGGAAGAAGCGATTGCGAAGATGAGAAGCGCGCTGGGCGAGCTGATTGTAGAAGGAATCGAGACGAACGGAGATTTCCAGTATGAGATTCTGGGAAATGAGGCGTTCCGGAGCGGGGAGACGGATACGGGATTTATAGAGGAGTATTTTCCGCAGTATTGCAAGTAGGTTGATGTCCGGAACTGGCGAGGGGACGCCCGGAAGTATGGAAGTGTTACGAAGGTTTGTGAATAGAGAGACGGCGGTTTTGCCGGGAAAGGGTGTGTGTGCATGTTCCGGGATATGTTTAAGAAGACGTATACGTTGATTGATACGAAGTACAAGGCTTCGAGGGAAGAGAAGGATGGAAAGGGTGCAGAGGCGGGCAGCGTGGGGGCGGCTCACCGGGAACCGAACATTCCGGAGGGACTTTGGAGAAAGTGCAACAAATGCGGACAGCCGATTTATGTGGAGGATGTGGTGAATAATCATTATGTCTGTCCGAAGTGCGGCGGGTATTTCCGGGTGCATGCATACCGCAGAATCCAGATTCTGGCGGATGAGGGGACGTTCGAGGAATGGAACCGGGAGATGGAGTTTTCCAATCCGCTGGATTTTCCGGGTTATGAGAGAAAGGTTCTGGCTGCAAAGGAGAAGACGGGCCTGAATGAGGCGATTGTAACCGGGAAGGCCGAAATCTGCGGCCAGCCGGCGGTGATCGGCGTGTGTGATGCCAGATTTTTAATGAGCAGCATGGGCCATATCGTGGGAGAGAAGATTACGGCGGCGGTAGAGCGGGCTACTGAGGAAAAGCTGCCGGTGATTCTGTTTGCGGCTTCCGGCGGAGCCAGGATGCAGGAGGGAATCGTGTCCCTGATGCAGATGGCCAAGACCTCCGCAGCCTTAAAGCGCCACCATGAGGCAGGACAGCTTTTCATCAGCGTATTGACTGACCCCACAACCGGCGGTGTGACCGCAAGCTTTGCCATGCTGGGGGATATCATTATCGCGGAGCCGAAGGCGCTGATTGGATTTGCCGGACCGAGAGTCATCGAGCAGACCATCGGACAGAAGCTGCCGGAGGGCTTCCAGAGAGCGGAGTTTCTGCTGGACCACGGTTTTGTGGATATGATTGTGGAACGGAAGGACCAGAAGGACGTAATCGGCCGGATTTTAAAGATGCACCGGAATGACCTTCGGTTTACCGGCGGCGTCAGACGGATGACGGAGATATTTGCAGGGGAAGATGCCGCAAAAGAAAATTTTGTAAATGAGAATGCTGCGGAGAAGAATTTTGTAAAAGAAAATACCGTGAAAGAAAGTTCTGAAAAGGAATGTTCCGGAAAAGAAAATACCGCAAAAGAGAAATCCGAAGGATTTGATGCCGGAAAGGCAAAATCTGCCTGGGATACGGTTCTTCTTTCCAGAAAGTC
>JAUNPZ010000026.1:20298-27857 GCA_030536455.1 Lachnospiraceae bacterium
TTGATGCCGGAAAGGCAAAATCTGCCTGGGATACGGTTCTTCTTTCCAGAAAGTCCGACCGTCCGGTTGCAGCGAATTATATTCATGCGTTATTTGATGATTTTATGGAGTTCCACGGCGACCGTTATTTTAAGGATGACGGAGCCATCGTAGGCGGAATTGCCATGTTCCACGGGATGCCGGTGACGGTAATCGGCCAGGAAAAGGGCAGAACCACCAAGGAAAATATCAGGCGGAACTTCGGCATGCCTTCTCCGGAAGGATACCGGAAGGCGCTGCGCCTGATGAAGCAGGCGGAAAGCTTTGGAAGGCCGGTCATCTGCTTTGTGGATACGCCTGGAGCATTCTGCGGGCTGGAGGCAGAGGAACGGGGACAGGGCGAGGCCATTGCCCGGAACCTGTTTGAGATGTCTTCCCTGAAGGTGCCGGTGCTGTCCATCGTGATTGGCGAAGGCGGAAGCGGCGGCGCTCTGGCGATGGCTGTGGCAGACGAGGTATGGATGATGGAAAATGCCATCTATTCGATCCTGTCACCGGAGGGCTTTGCGTCCATCCTCTGGAAGGACAGCAAGAAAGCGCCGGAGGCGGCGGAAGTGATGAAAATTACCGCAAAGGACCTTGCAGAGCGTGGCTTAATCGAGCGTGTGATTCCGGAGGGAAGAGACGGAAAAGCATTCAATCTGGATGCCCTGCCGGAGTCTGCCGCATATATGGACAATGCGATGAAGGAATTTTTTAAAGCAGTGGACGGACTGACAGGGGAAGAGCTGGCAGACCGCAGGTATAAGAGGTTTCGCTGTATGTAGCGAACCGGTTTTGAAACAAACGCAGAGGAGGACAGAAGATGAACGGAAAAAATCAGTATCAACCTTTAATAATCGGGGATTTAATTGTAGAAAAGCCGGTAGTCCAGGGCGGAATGGGCGTTGGAATCAGTCTGTCCTCCCTGGCAGGAGCGGTGGCGGCGGCCGGTGGCCTGGGCCTGATTTCCACGGCGCAGATTGGGTTTCAGGAGCCGGATTTTTCTGAAAATCCCAAGGAAGCCAATTTGAGAGCCATGAAATCGGAGCTGAAAAAGGCCAGAGAAAAGGCGCCTCAGGGAGTCATTGGATATAATATCATGGTGGCTACAAAGGATTACCCGGAATATGTAAAGACGGCGGTGGAGGCCGGAGCAGATATCATCGTGTCCGGAGCCGGACTGCCAATCGACCTTCCAAAGTATGTGGAGGGAAGCCGTGTCAAGATTGCGCCTATCGTATCCTCTCCTAAGTCTGCCATGGTCATCTGCAAGATGTGGGACCGGAAATACCACCGGGTACCGGATCTGGTAGTGGTGGAAGGTCCTCTGGCCGGCGGCCATTTAGGATTTTCCAGAGAGGAGCTGACAAAATTCCAGGCAGACCAGGCGGACAGTGATGTGCGCTATGACCAGGCGGCGTATGACCGGGAAATCCTGGGCATACGAAAGGTGATTGAGGATTTCGGACGGAAATACGGCTGCCACATCCCGGTTGTCAGCGCCGGAGGCGTGTTCTCCAGAGCAGATATGGCGCATCATATGTCGCTGGGAGTGGACGGCGTTCAGGTAGGGACCCGTTTTGTGACCACCGAGGAGTGCGATGCCTCCCAGGCTTATAAGGATACCTACTTAAAGGCGAAAAAGGAGGATATCGTGATTGTAAAAAGCCCGGTGGGAATGCCGGGAAGGGCCATCTGGAATCCATTTCTGCAGAAGGTAAAGGAAAGCCCGGAGAAGATTACAAGATGCTTCCGATGTCTGGAGCACTGCAATCCGGCTTCGGCGCCCTACTGCATTACCATGGCGCTGGTGCGGGCGGCGCTGGGACAGGTGGATGATGCCCTGCTGTTTTGCGGATATAACGCATGGAAGTGCGAGAAGATGGAAACCGTGGCAGAGGTGATGGCGGATTTGTGTCTGGTGTAGAAGTAAAAAAGCAAATAATCGCATAAAAACTGCCTTTTCGGGGGACGATAATGAAAATCCAACCGCAAAAGGCAGTTTTTGTTTGTATTTTTTTTTGTTTGTGCTATACTAAGTGGAGTTTGACAGCAAAAAAGGAAAAGACAGAGAATATCTGAATTACGAAAGGAAATTTGAGATGGATTTGAATTTCAAAAAAGTGGAAGCATCGGACCTTGAGTCCTTGAAGCCATTCTTCTGCCTGCGTCCGAATAAAACCTGCGACAGTGTATTCCTGGATAGTTTTTTATGGAGGGAGTATTACAAGGTGCGGTTTGCTATCAGCGATGATAAAGCGATTCAGTGGCTGATGGAGGACGAAGGCGTGCTGCACAGCGCGATGCCGATGTGCCGGGAAGAGGATCTGCCCCATTATTTTTATGAGATGGTAGATTATTTTAATCAGGTTCTGAACAAGCCGTTTAAGATTTATCTTGCGGATGAGGAGGCGGTGGAATATCTTCATCTGAAGGAATCACCGGATTTTGATGTGGTGGAGCAGGAGGATTTGAAGGATTATCTGTATCTGGGCGAGGCCATGCGGACCTTATCCGGTAAAAAGCTGCACAAGAAGAAAAATCATCTGAATGCATTCATGAAGGAATATGAAGGACGGTACGAATACCGCCGTCTGTGCTGCCAGGACCGGGATGTCATCTGGGATTTTTTAGACCGGTGGAGACAGGATAAGGGCGAGGACGTGGAGGAACACTTGGATTATGAGGTTGAGGGAATCCACGAAATCTTAAAGCATTGCTGTGAACTGCAGGTACGGATGGCCGGTGTGTTTATCGATGGAAAGCTGGAGGCATTCACCATCGGAAGCTTTAATCCGCTGGAGAACATGGCGATTATCCATATCGAGAAGGCGAATGCACAGATTCGCGGCCTGTATCAGTTTATCAACCAGCAGTTCCTGGTAAATGAGTTCCCGGATGCGGAGCTGGTAAACCGGGAGGATGATTTGGGGCAGGAGGGACTGCGAAAAGCGAAGATGTCCTATAATCCTTATGGATTTGCAAGAAAATATCTGATCATGCAGAAGAATTTTGTTCCGAAGCCATAGAGCAGAGGGGTATCATAAAAAAGAGTTCCGGTCAGCCGCCGGGGGTTTATCCTGCGGTCGAACGGAGCTCTTTTTTGTGGAACAAACATGAACGTCATGTTCATCCGCAATATCATCCCTGCTCCAGCTCTGATTTCAGCAGCTCGTTATATTTTCCGAGAATCCGGTAAAATGCATCCAGGTCCTCGGCGCTGCACTGTTCAATCAGGTAGGCGGTGGTCTGGGTGATATCGGCCACATCGTAAGCCTTGTGGATGCTGGAAATGTGACGTCCCCTTTCTGTCACATACAGGAATGCTGATTTTTCATTCCCGTCCTTGTATCGCTTCTCGATGTACTCCCGGTCAATCAGTTTTTTGATGACCTGGGAGATGGCGCTTTTGCTCTTATGCCAGATTTTTGCCAGCTCCGTGGAGGTTACTCCGGGTGAATCATCGATGTAGGAAAGAATATGAATTTCCAGCATGTTGAACTGTTCTTTTTCGTAGGAATGACGATTGTAAATATAGTTGTGGTACATCATAACAAATTCATACAGCATATCTGCCCGCACGCTTAGTTTGTGATACGCTTCATTGATGTCTAAAAGGTGGTCCATGCATAACTCCTGTTCTGTTTCTATGAAATTCTGTTAATTAATTTCTCCGAATGCTGATAAAATAACTTTACATAACAATAGTACCATACTTGAAAATATGCTTCAATCATTTCTTTTTGTATTTAAATAAAAAATGGTTAAACTGCAAAACTAAAAATCATAGTGTATGGACATTAATACATGAAAACTGTGCAAAATACAAAGAAATTAAAAAAGTATAAAATTTTTATTGACAAAATGCACATAAAAATGTTATATATAGTTTATCAAATGAACAATATATTTCTGAGTCGCGGTTACATCAGAGAAAGGATGGTAAGTATGGATGTTGCAAAATTCTGTCAGGAGAATTGTGTAGAGAGAAGGGGAACGGCTACTTTAAAATGGGACTCTCTGCAGGAAATCTTCGGTGACCCGGATTTACTGGCAGTCTGGGTAGCAGATATGGAGATTAAGTCTCCGGCATCAGCAAGGGAGGCGCTTGCGAAGCGTGTAGAGCATGGCATCTTTGGCTATGGAAAGATGGAGGACAGCTATTTTGATGCGTTCTTTGCATGGCAGAAGGAGCATCATGGCGTGGATGTCGCAAAGGAGAATGTACGTTTTGCAACTGGTGTTGTAGGTTCCTTATACGCAGCGGTTAAGGCATATACCAAGGAAGAGGATGCAGTTATCATCTGCCCGCCTGTATATTATCCATTCTATGACGCGATTTTAAATACCAACCGAAAGCTGGTAACCTGCGAACTGGATAACAACGATGGCTATTATACTTTGAACTTTGAAGAGTTTGAGAAGGAAATCGTGGAGAATGATGTTAAGATGTTTATTCTCTGCTCTCCTCACAACCCGGTAAGCCGCGTATGGTCGGAAGAAGAACTGGATAAGATGTTTGATATCTGCCGCAGACATGGCGTTCTGGTGCTTGCAGATGAGATTCACCAGGATTTCACCTATGAGAAGAAGTTCGTTTCTTCTGTTAACGTGAGAGGCGGCGATTAT
This sequence comes from Lachnospiraceae bacterium, assembly GCA_030536455.1. Lineage (GTDB taxonomy): Bacteria > Bacillota > Clostridia > Lachnospirales > Lachnospiraceae > Caccovicinus. The sequence continues at coordinate 24,949 of JAUNPZ010000026.1, forward strand.
AAAGATATCCTGATTATCTTAAATGCTGCTTCTAAGACCTTCAACCTGGCTGGTCTGATTCACTCTCATGTAGTGATTTACGATGAGAAGCTGATGGAAGCTTATGACAATTACATCAAGGGCAACGGCGCTCCGGAAGTGAATATCATGGGTGTTACGGCAGTCGAAGGCGCGTACCGCGGCGGCGCAGAGTGGCTGGAGAATGTAAAGGCAGTGATTCAGCATAACTACAATTACATGAAGGAAACCTACGCAAGAGAGCTTCCGAAGGTAATCGTAACTCCGTTAGAGGGAACCTATCTGTCCTGGACGGATTTAAGAGGATACCTTCCGGGAGAAGAGGTTGCGGAGTTCGTTCAGAAGCAGTGCGGCCTGGCATGTGACGTCGGCGAGTGGTTCAGCTTAAAGGCGCCGGGCTTCATCCGGATCAATCTGGCAACCGACCCGAAGAATATCGAGACTGCAGTGAATCGAATCGTTGAAAAAATTAAGGAAAAGGTGGGCAAATAAATGGGAGTATTATTTACCGTAATTTTATTTTTCGCATATCTGTTTTTACTGTTTGTGTTAAGAAGAAAAGGTAAATCCTTTAATGTATTAGTAGTAGCCGGTTTATTAGGCGGTATCGCATTTGGCGCTGTTTTAAAGATGGTTGGAAGCCCGGAATTTATCTCTCAGACACTGAGATGGACCAGTATCGTCGGTACGGCTTATACGAAGCTGTTAAAGATGATGGTTATCCCGCTGGTATTCGTATCCATCGTTTGTGCGATTATCAACCAGCAGTCCGGTAAGGGCCTTGGCAAGATTACCGCAATTTCTTTAGCCGTACTTCTTTCGACCGCAGCAATCGCAGCAGGCGTAGGCTGTGCTACCGCAGCAGCATTCCATGTTAGTGCAGAGGGCCTGGAGATTGGTGAAGCAGAGGAAAAGAAAACCGCTCAGTTAGAGGAGCGTGCAGCAGGCGCGAAGGGTGTGGAGGAGACCATCCTGGACATCATTCCGTCTAACCCGATTTACGCATTAACCGGACAGGGTGCAAACGCAACTCTTTCCGCAGTATTAGTAGCAGTATTCTTCGGCCTTGGTTTACTTGGAGTTCGTACCTATGCGCCGGAACACGCGGAGTTCTTCACGAAGATGATGAACTCGCTAAACACGCTGGTCGTGGAAGTGGTTATGATGATCGTTATGCTGACTCCTTACGGTATCTTCTCCTTGATGACGAAGACCATCGCAGGCAGCGATATGAGCAGCGTTATGAGATTACTTACCTTCGTGGCAGCTTCCTATGTGGCAATCTTGATCATGTTCTTAATCCATGGTCTGATTCTGGCATTAACCGGATTAAATCCGATCACATTCTTTAAGAAAGCCATCACGACCCTGATTTTTGCATTCACCTCCCGTACCAGCGCCGGTACTCTGCCGCTGACCATTAAGACCCTGACCAACGATTTAGGTGTTGACAGCGGTATCGCAAACCTGGCAGGTTCCTTAAGTACTTCAATCGGACAGAACGGATGTGCAGCAATTTATCCGGCAATCGTAGTTATGATGGTTGCACCGGTTGTGGGACAGCCGATTACCCCAACCTTTATCATTACCACGATCGTAGTGATTACCTTCGCTTCCATCGGTATCGCCGGTGTAGGCGGCGGCGCGACCTTCGCAGGCATCACCGTATTATCTGCACTTGGTCTTCCGGTTGGTATCGCAGGTCTGTTAGTAGGTGTTGAGCCAATCATCGATATGGCGAGAACCGCTCTGAACGTAAGCGATGGCTTTGTAGCGGCTCTGGTAACTGCAAAGCTGAATAAGAAGATTGACATGGACGTTTACAACAAGAAGATGGGTCAGTCCAAATAGCTTACGGTAAACGGGCATCAGCAGAAAGCTGAAAAAGATATAGACATAATGTAATAGAAATAATGTAACTGAGTAAATTTCAATCAGGAAGGATGATAACGGTTCAGCAGGTCTTCACATTCGTGTGCGGCCTGCTGGACCGTTACGAGGTATCGGAACATGGGAAAACGTGTACTTGTTGTAGGCGGCGTGGCCGGCGGAGCCTCCGCGGCAGCCAGAATCAGACGAATTGATGCGGAAGCGTCCATTACGATATTTGAGCGTGGAGAGCATGTGTCATTTTCAAACTGCTCCCTGCCTTACTATCTGAGCAGAACCGTAGCGGATAAGGATTACCTGGTTATGATGACTCCGGAAGGCTTTCGGATGTCCTATGACATCGATGTGCGGGTCAACAATGAGGTTTTAAGCATTAACCGGGAAGCACAGACGGTGCGGGTAAGGAATGTGATTACCGGAGAAGAGTACGAGGAGGCTTATGATGAGCTGGTGCTTTCACCAGGCGCGTCTCCGATTCGCCCAAGAAGCATGGAAGGCGTGTCCCTTCCTCATGTATTTACAGTACGCAATGTAAATGACATCGTAAAGCTGGACCAGTATGTGTCCCAGGACGGCATTCAGAATGTGGTGGTAATCGGCGGCGGCTTCATCGGACTTGAGGTTGCGGAGAATCTGAAGGAAGCCGGAAAGCATGTGGCTGTGGTTGAGGCAGCCAATCAGGTTATGGCGCCATTTGATTTTGATATGGCTCAGATTTTGCAGAAGGAGCTTTATGACAATGGAGTTGAGTTAGCGGTAGGCGATGGCGTGAAGGCCATTTCCGAGAAGCAGGTAATCTTAAATTCCGGCCGTGAGCTGCCATGCGATGCCGTGGTTCTTTCCATCGGCGTACTGCCGGAGACTCAGCTTGCGAAGGATGCCGGCCTTTCCATCGGTGAGACCGGAGCCATCAAGGTTTCTGCGGATTACCGGACAAATGACCCGCATATCTATGCAGTCGGCGATGCCATCGAGGTTTATCATAAGCTGACCCATAAGGC
>JAUNPZ010000026.1:27957-33219 GCA_030536455.1 Lachnospiraceae bacterium
GACAGCGCCCCCATGCATTTCAAGCTGGTGTATGAGGTTCCGACCGGAAGAATCCTGGGAGCACAGGCGGTCGGAAAAGGCAATGTAGATAAGCGGATTGATGTGATTGCAACCTTAATTGCCATGAACGGTACCCTGGAGGATTTAAAGGAACTGGAGCTGTGCTATTCTCCGGTATTCGGAACGGCGAGAGATATCGTAAATCTGGCGGCTTTGGTAGGACTGAATGTTCTTCACGGCGTATTCCGTCAGGTTCATGTGAACGAGGTAAGAGACCTGGTAGAGAGCGGCGCTTATATCATTGATGTAAGAGGACGGGATGAATTTGAGATGGGCCATCTGGTTGGCGCGGTGAACATCCCCCTTGGTGAGTTAAGACAGCGCACCGCTGAGATTCCGACGGACCGGCCGGTATATCTGCACTGCAGAACCAGCCAGAGAAGCTATAATGCGATTATGGCATTACAGGGAAGAGGTTTCCATAATATCTGGAATATCTCCGGCTCATTCCTGGGAATCAGCTATTATGAGTATTTTACTGATGTGACCACGGGAAGAGAAAAGATTGTTACGGAATATAATTTTATGTAATGAATGAATAAAACCTGTTTTTTCACGAATAGGATAGAGTAATCTGTTTGTGGAAAGGCAGGTTTTTTATGTTTCACTATCTGTGGGCAGGCATGCTGTTGATTGGAATTGTATGGGGGGCTTTGCATGGACGGCTGGATGCAGTGACCATGGGAGTTTTGGACGGGGCGGAGGATGCGGTCTCCCTGGGAATCACGATGCTGGGGGTTATGGCCTTCTGGAGCGGGATTCTGGAAATCGGCCGCGCCTCCGGGCTGGTGGACTGGCTGGCGGAGAAGATGAGGCCGGCGCTCCGATTCCTGTTCCCGAATCTGAGGGAGGACCATCCGGCTATGAAGCATATGGCGGTGAATATGATTGCCAATATGCTTGGACTTGGGGCGGCGGCAACTCCGGCAGGGCTGCAGGCCATGAAGGCGCTGAAGGAGGAGATGATTTCGGAGGGGGAGGGAGAAAAAAGCGGGATGAATGAGCGCGTGGGAATGCGGAATACGGCCAGTAAGGAGATGTGCACCTTCCTGATTGTCAATATTTCATCCCTCCAGCTGATCCCGGTGACGGTGATTGCTTACCGGAGCCAGTATAAAAGCGCAGCCCCGGCGGCCATCGCGGGACCGGCGCTGCTGGCGACGCTTATCAGTACGGTGACGGGAGTGGTGTTTTGTAAGGTGATGGATGGAAGACGATGAAAACCGCTCTTCTTGTGTCTGCAATTCGATGAAAATTCTGGAATAAAATACGGAAAAGCGATCAAAACAAAAAATAACGGAATACATTCCGAAAAATGTTGATATTATGATAAAAATGGAGTACACTGTATAGAGTATTTATCGGATAAGCAACAAGAAGAGAGGTGACAGGATGCAGCGATTCGAGCGGCCTGATTATTTAGAATGGCTGATAAGGCAAAAAGATAAGCAGATTATAAAAGTGGTTACTGGTGTAAGAAGATGTGGAAAGTCTACAATCTTTGAAATTTACCGAGATTATCTTGCAGCGCAGGGCGTATTGCCGGAACAGATGATTTTTATCAATTTCGAAGACCTGGAATTTGAGGATTTGACGGATTATAAGTTATTGTATCGCTATGTGAAGGAACGGCTTTGTCCGGATAAGATGAATTACATTTTTCTGGATGAGATTCAGCATGTTAAATCTTATGAAAAGGTGGTAGACAGCCTGTTTCTAAAGAATAATTGCGATGTTTATATCACGGGCTCCAATGCGTATTTTATGTCGGGCGAGCTTGCTACGCTTTTAACCGGCCGGTATGCGGAACTGTCCATGATGCCGCTTTCTTTTTCGGAATTTTGCGAGGGGTTGGAAAATGACAGAAAAAGCCTGTCCTTGAATGAAAAGTTCCATTTATATCTCTCGACCGGCTCTTTTCCGTATGTGCTGAAATATCAGTACGGTGCGGATGAGGCCAAGGAATATATGGAAGGTATTTATCATACGATTTTGCTGAATGATGTTGTGAAACGATTAAAAATAGCAGATGTTAATATGCTGGAATCCGTAACGCGATATCTGATGCATAATATCGGCAACCGTACCACTCCGACGACAATTGCCAATACCATGGTATCCAGGCAGCGCAAAATCGACTCGAAAACGGTAGACCGATATATCAGGGGGCTGACGGACAGCCTGCTTATTTATGAGGCGAGACGATATAATATTAAGGGCAAAGAACTTTTGAGTTCAATTAGTAAATATTATGTGTGTGATGTGGCGATGCGTAATATGCTTGTACGGGGAAGGGATTCCGATATTGGTCACATTTTAGAAAATATTGTCTATCTTGAATTGCGGCGAAGAGGTTATGAGGTTTTTGTCGGGCAGTATGGGACAGATGGAGAGGTGGATTTTGTGGCGATAAAAAACGGCAATCCGGAATATTATCAGGTATCGCAGACGACCTTAGAGGATTCTGTTTTATGCAGGGAGCTGGCCCCGTTGAAGAAGATTCCCGATAACTTTCCGAAGTATTTACTGACATTGGATGATATTTTTGGGGAATGGAATTACGATGGCATTCAAAAGAAAAATGTATTACAGTGGATGCTGGATAAAAAATAAAGGAGAAAGCACGATACTAGGTGGAAGAAATGAAAAATCAAATTGATATGACAAAGGGCTCCATTATGAAAAGCGTCCTTCTGTTTGCGCTTCCCATCTGCGTGGGAAATATTCTGCAGCAGCTTTACAGCACCGTGGATACGCTGGTAATCGGCAATTTCTGCGGTGCGGTATCTCTGGCGGCGGTCGGCACCAGCAGTCAGCCGGTGGAAATTCTGCTCTGTGTGTTCCTGGGACTGGGCGGAGGCGTGTCCATCCTGGCTTCCCAGTATACCGGAAAAGGAGACCGGGAAAGCCAGAAGAAGCTTGCGGCGACGGCGATTTCCTTTTTATATGCATCGGCAATTCCACTAACGATTCTGGGACAGTTTGTCGGGCCGATGGTGCTGCGGTTCATGCAGGTTCCGGGGGATGTCTGGAAACCGGCCAATGACTACATCCGCATTATTTTCCTGGGAACGCTGGGGAATATGGGATACAATATGAATGCGGGAATCCTGCGCGGAATGGGTGACAGCAAGGCATCGCTGCTGTTTCTGGTGATTTCCAGTGCGATTAATATTCTGCTGGATTTATGGTTTGTGGCAGGCCTGGGGATGGACGTAGGAGGGGCGGCATTTGCCACCTCTATTGCCATGTACGGCTCCTGGCTGTTCAGCGTGATTTATATCCAGCGAAAATATCCGGAGATTGGTTATACGCTGCTCCCTCGTCGGATGGACCGGAAGATGCTTTATAAAATCGTGTCAATCGGACTGCCCCTTGGCCTGAATACGTCCCTGTATTCCATGGGGCATGTTATGATGCAGTATTTTGTGAATCTGCAGGGGTCGGTGTTCATCGCGGCCTGCTCGGTGGGCGGAAGGATAAATGGAATCGCAAATGTGGCGATTACCTCTCTGTCTTCGGCGGCAACTACATTCTCGGGACAGAATTTGGGCGCTGGGAATTATGTGTATTTAAAGAAGGGCGGGCTGCGGATTCCGCTGGTGTCCGGCCTGATTACGGCGATTGCCGGTATCCTTGTGACCATATTCTGCCGGCCGATACTGGAAATCTTTACCCGGGATGAGGCGGTGCTGGCGCTTGCGGTGCGCTATATCCAGGTGGTGCTTCCATTTACATGGGCCTATGCGGTGTTTAATGGAATCATCAGCTTCGTAAACGGGATGGGAAAGGTACGGTTTACGATGATTGTCAATCTGCTGATGCTGTGGGCCGTGCGGATTCCCTGCGCTTACCTGATTACCCGGTTCATCGATGGCGGATATGTGATGGCCAGTATTTCCGTCAGCTTTGTGTTCGGAATGTTCTGCATGTTCAGCTATTTTTGGAGTAAGGACTGGAAACGAATCGGAAAACTGGCCGGTGAACAGCACGGCATATGATAAGAAGAGAGGAGAAGGAGAATGAAATCCAACGAAACAATTACGGTATTATGCTACAAGAAATGCACCACCTGCCAGAAGGCATTAAAATGGCTGGACGAACAGGGCATCGCTTATGCGGAGCGTCCGATTAAGGAGGAGAATCCTTCAGCAGAGGAATTAAAGAGCTGGTATGAGAAGAGCGGTCTTCCGTTAAAGCGGTTTTTCAACACCAGCGGAATGCTGTATAAGGAGTTGGCCTTGAAGGACAGGCTGCCGCAGATGACGGAGGAGGAGCAGCTTGCGCTTCTGGCAACGGACGGAATGCTGGTGAAGCGGCCGCTGGTTGTGGCCGGGGATGTGGTCCTCACCGGGTTTAAGGAGGCAGAGTGGAGGGAGAGACTTCTGGGGTGAAAACGTCTGCGTTTGGCTGAAGTCTTTCAAATATCAGCCAGTTCCTCCAGCCCCCCGAACCGATACCCCATCTCCTCCCATTTGGTCAGCAGTTCATCCAGAATCTGCCCGTTTGTTTTGGAGGTGCTGTGGAGCAGGACGATGGCGCCGGGGTGGATGCGGCCCAGAAGCTTTTGGAAGGCCTCCTCTTTTGTGGGCTGCTGATCCTCGTACCAGTCCACATAGGCCAGGCTCCAGAAAAAGGTTTTGTAGCCCATATCGCTGGCCATCTTTAAATTGGATTCACTGTATCTGCCCTGGGGCGGACGATAGTATTTTTTCATGGGCTGTCCGGTAATCTGCTGGTACAGACTTTCCAGGTCGGTCAGCTCCTTTTCAAAGGTTTCTTTCGTGGCAATTTTCGACATATCCGGGTGGTGGAAGGTGTGGTTTCCCACAGTGTGGCCTTCCGCCGCCATTCTTTTTACCAAATCCGGACTGGTTTCCAGGTAATTTCCAACTAAAAAGAAGGTAGCCGGGGCGTTGTGCTTTTTTAACGCATCCAGAATGGCTGCCGTATTCCCATTTTCATATCCGGCATCGAAGGTCAGATACAGGACTTTGTCCTCGGTGTCCTGGGCGTAGTAGGCGTTAAACTGTTTTAAATAATCCATCGAGGCGTTTGCCACGGGAGGACGTCCCTCCTGCTGGAAGCTTAAGCCCCAGTTTCCTTCGGCGGCGCAGGCCGCTGACTGGGGGAAGGAGGATTCCCGCATCTGTGCGGCGGCGCGGCCTGCGAAAAAGGAGAGAATCAAGACGGCGGCCGTAA
>JAUNPZ010000147.1 GCA_030536455.1 Lachnospiraceae bacterium
GGCAGGCCGATGGAGCTTTAAGGTACATCAAAAAGGGTGAAAAGGACATAAAACAATCCATATAAAAATCAATACAAAAAATCAATGCAAAAAATCGAGGAACAGGAGAGCAGAGCATGGAAAGAAAGGACGTTTTAAAATATGTAGACCATACCTTATTGAGCCAGACCGCCACCTGGGAGGAGATTCGTCAGATTCTGGAGGATGCCATGCATTACGGGACGGCATCTGCCTGCATTCCGGCGTCCTATGTCCGGCAGGCGGCAGAATATGTGGCAGGAAAACTGCCAATCTGTACGGTAATCGGGTTTCCGAATGGGTACAGCACGACTGCGGTAAAGGTATTCGAGACAAGGGACGCGGTTGCAAACGGTGCGGATGAAATCGATATGGTAATCAACCTCGGTTACCTGAAGGATAAGAGATATCAGGAGGTGGAGGAGGAAATCCGCCAGGTTCATGAGGCATGCGGCGGAAAACTTCTTAAGGTGATAATCGAGACCTGTCTTCTGACGGAGGATGAGAAGCGGAAGATGTGTGAAATCGTGACCGATGCCGGGGCGGAATACATCAAGACTTCCACCGGTTTTTCCACGGGCGGCGCAGTTTTTGCAGATGTGGAGCTGATGAGAAAGCATGTGGGGAAAGCGGTGAAGGTGAAGGCGGCAGGAGGCATTTCCTCATTTGCGGATGCGGAGGAGTTTATCCGTCTGGGCGCGGAGCGCCTGGGAACCAGCCGGCTGATTAAGATTATGAAGCAGGAAGAGGAATCCGTATAACGGAACCGTTACGAAATGGACATGAAATAAAAGAGATGGATTAGCAAGAGAAGAGAGAGGCTGTGATTTGTAAAATCATGGCTTCTTTTGTTAAATATGTATAAACTCAGCGGCTTTATGTTGAAAAATGTCACAAAAAATGATACTGTAAAAAGAAAAAAGGAGTGATAGTATGGCATCGTATCCGCATCTGTTCTCGCCAATCCAAATCGGGGAGACCGTGGTAAAAAACCGTATTTTCATGCCTCCGCTGTCTACGAATCTGGGAAATAAGGGGTATGTAACCGATGAACTGGTGGAGCATTACAAGGCCCGTGCAAGGGGCGGCGTGGGACTGTTCGTGACCGAGGTTGTCACGGTGGAGCCTACCTATGTGTATCTTCCGGGGGACATGTCGATTCATGATGATTCCTTTATCGAGGGCTGGAAGAAGCTGGTGGACGGCGTGCACGAATATGGAGCGAAGATTCTTCCTCAGCTGTTCCATCCGGCCTATATGGCCTTCCCCATTCCGGGAACTCCGCAGTTGATTGCGCCCAGCCATGTGGGACCCTACTATGCGAAGCAGGCTCCGCGTCCGGTGACGAAGGAGGAGTTAAAGCAGATTATCCGCCAGTTCGGAGAGGCGGCCGGCCGTGTGCAGAAGGCAGGCGGCGACGGGGTGGAGATCCATGCGGCTCATGCCCACGGACTGCTGGGCGGATTCCTGTCACCGCTCTATAATAAGCGGACCGACGAGTATGGAGGCGATATCCATGGGCGGCTTCGTCTGACTCTGGAGGTGATTGAGGAGGTGCGGAGAGTCTGCGGAAAGCATTTCATCATCGACGTCCGTATTTCGGGAGATGAGTATTGTGACGGCGGACTGAATCTGAATGATATGATCTACGTTTCCAAGCAGCTGGAGATGGCCGGTGTGGACATGCTTCATGTGTCCGGCGGAACCACCATCGCCCGCGGAAGTTCGATTCCGGCGCCGGGAACCAGGATGGGCTCCCACAGCGCATGTTCGGAGGAAATCAAAAAGCACGTTTCCATTCCGGTGGCCACCGTAGGACGGATTACGGAGCCATGGATTGCAGAGGAGCTGATTGCCAACGGAAAGGCGGATGCCTGTATGATTGGCCGCCCGAATCTGTGCGACCCGGAATTTTCCAATAAGGCGCAGGTGGGACGGGAGGAGGATATCCGGCCCTGCATCGGATGTCTCCGCTGCCTGAACGGCATTATGTTCGGAAAACGGGTGGCCTGTACCATGAATCCTTCCTTTGAGCTGGAGAATGAGGAGAATCTGCCGGCCGCTCCGGAAAAGAAGAACGTGCTGGTGATCGGCGGCGGCTGCGCTGGAATGGAGGCGGCCTATGTGGCAAAGAAGCGGGGCCATCATGTGGTGCTCTGCGAGGCGGAGGAGGAGCTGGGCGGTCTGCTTCTGGCCGCTGCTGTCCCGATCGGAAAGCAGGATCTGACCAAGGTGGTCAAGTACATGCGGCGCCGTCTGGAACAGGCCGGCGTGGAGATCCGCATGAACTGCCGGACAGACCGGGAGATGCTTCAGGGAGAATTTGCCGGATATGAGGTCATCGCTTCAACGGGGGCCAAGCCGGTAGTGCTGAAGGACTTTACCACCTTTAAGCAGTGGATGACGGCGGACGATATCTTAAAGGGAAAGGCATTCCCGGGACGGAAGGTAGTGATAATCGGAGGCGGCAGCGTGGGCTGCGAGACTGCGGATTATCTGGCTCCGGTGGTCCACGATTTATTCCCGAGAAACCGGGAGATCATCATTCTGGAGATGCAGCAGGGCCTTATGATGAATGAGAGCGGGCCGGGAAGAAGCCTTTTGGTTCAGCGGATGATGAAGAAGGGAATCCAGATGATCTGCGGCGCGAAGGTGGAGCAGGTGGAGACGGATACCATCTATTATTCCCGGAACGGCGTGCAGCATTGCATTCAGGATGCAGATACCCTGGTATTCGCAGGCGGCTACCGGACGGATCTGGCGATGGAGGAGATGTTAAAGGATGCAGGCGTATCCTATCATCTGATCGGAGATGCCCAGAAGGTGGGAAATCTAAAGGACGCCATCTCGGACGGCTACGAGACCGCCAGACATATTTAAAGGCACAGAAAGACATTGATCGATAAAACAGGAGGAAAATAAATGAGATTATTAGAAGAACTGAAGGTAGGAAATCTGACGCTGAAAAACCGGATTATGTTTCCGCCTCTGACCACCGGATATGAGGAGCGGGACGGCTCCATCGGAGAAAGAAGCTTTCACTTTTATGAGCGTCTGGCGAAGGGCGGCGTTTCCTACATTGTAATCGGAGATGTGGCTCCGGTGAATACGGCGTCCCCCACACCGAAGCTGTGTGACGACCGCCAGATTCCGACCTTTCAGAAGCTGGCGGATGCCCTGCACGCCTACGACTGCAAGCTGGCGCTGCAGATTTTCCATCCGGAATACGATGTGCCGGGAGTGGGACGGATGATCATGGGCTCCAGAATGGCGGCCATGGAAGGACAGAAGGCGAAGGAGCAGGGAGACATGGCGGCATTCGGCGCAAAGATGGCGGAAGCGAAGAAGTTAAGCGACGAGGCCTATGCAAAGCTTCACCATGACATGCAGCATTTTGTCAGTGAGGCGACGATAAAGCAGCTGGATGATATTAAGGAAGCCATTGCACAGTGCGCCAGAAGGGCCATGGAGGCCGGTGTGGATGCCATCGAGGTTCACGGCGACCGTCTGTTAGGCTCTTTGTGTTCTCCGATTTTAAATCACCGGGAGGATCAGTACGGCGGAAGCTTTGAGAACCGGATTCGCTATGCGCTTGAGGTGGTGGCGGCCATCAAGGCGGCAGCGCCGTCTCTGATGATTGAGTACAAGCTGCCCTTTATTACAAAGAATGCAGATGGCAGCAATCGGGGAAAGGGCGGATTATTCGAAGAGGAAGGCATCGAATTCGCCAAATGTCTGGAGGCAGCCGGAGTGGATATGATTCAGGCGGCGCAGGCCAACCATACGGGAAATATGGGAGATACCATCCCGCCGATGGGTACGGTTCCTTATAACTGGACGCTGCCGATTGCCAGAAAGGTAAAAGAGGCGGTACATATTCCGGTGGCTACGGTAGGCCGCGTGGTGACAGTGGCAAACGGCGAGACGATTCTGGCAGACGGCGATGCCGATATGATCGGCTACGGCCGTTCGCTCTTATGCGACCCGGACATTGCATTAAAGGCGGCCAAGGGCGAACCCATCCGGGAATGCTTAAACTGCAACAAGGGCTGTGTGGATGCCATCCAGTCCCGCCGCTACATCTCCTGTGTGCTGAATGCAGAGAATGGTGACGAGGCTACGATTTCCATCCGTCCGGCCGATGCGAAGAAGCAGGTGGTGGTAATCGGAGCCGGAATCGCCGGCCTGGAGGCGGCAAGAGTGGCGGCGCTCCGTGGCCATCATGTGGATTTATATGAGAAGGAGGACCATATCGGAGGCCAGATCATCCTTGCGTCAAAGCCGCCGAGAAAGGACGAAATTCTTCGTTCCATCCAGTATTATGAGAAGATTCTTCCGTCTCTGGATGTTTCCGTTCATCTGAATACGGAATGCACGAAGGACGAGATGAACCGGGCAGATGCCGTTATCTGTGCAGTCGGAGCTCATGATTTCCTGCTTCCGATTCCAGGCGCAGACGGCAGCGGAGTGGTTTCAAGCTGGGATATCTTAAGCGGCAAGGCAGAAGGAAAGGGACACTGCGTGGTCATCGGCGGCGGTCTGGTCGGCACGGAGACGGCGGAGTATCTGTTAAAGCAGGGCTGCCAGGTGACGATCGTGGAGATGCTGGATAAGATTGCAAATGGGGAGTCGGCAACCATTCTTCCTCATATCCAGGCAGATTTTGCGGCGCATCAGGTGAAGCAGTATGTGAATACCAAGGTAAGCAGCATTGAAGAGGCCGGAAAGCTGGTGAAGGCCGTTCAGACCTCCGACAACGCGGAAATCACCATTTCCTGCGATATGGTAGTGATGGCGGCTGGCTCTGTGAAGAACCATCTGGATGTGGACGGCGTGACCGCCCCCATCTGGTATGCAGGGGACTGCTCCGGCGAGAGAACCGCGGCAATCGCAGAGGCCGTTCGTTCCGGTTATGCGGCTGCCAATGAGATTTAAGGAGGAAGCGATGAAAAAGCAGTTATTAGCCGTTACGGCATTCGCCCTTGCCGCAGGATTAACCGCCTGCGGCGGAAACGGGGGCCAGAAGGCGGAAAGCCAGACGCAGAAGACAGAAAGCCAGGCTGCCGAGGCAACTCAGGAAGAAACCAAGGCGGAGAAGGAAAGCCGGGAGGAGACGTCCAAAGAGGCGGAAGAGACGAAGGCAGAGGCCGGGGCAAAAGAGCCGTTCCAGGCGGAGTATGAGGTGGAGGGAAGCAGCTACACCGGGCCGTTTCGGGATACCTATGTGTTTGAAGGCGAGACGACAGATGGAATCATCACCAGTTTAAATTTCGATGTGATCCGGGATAAGGGAACGGAGAAGGAATACTCCAAGAAGGATATCATGGGTTATGTGATGAACATTTCCGATGGAGCCGTTGAAAAATCAGGCGAGGGACTGAAGCTGACCCTGGGCTGCAACGGTTACGATACCAGGTTCGGAGATGGAAATTCAGCGCAGTTTATGCTCAGCGCTTCCACGGAAAACCTGACGGAGGAGACCACATTCCAGGATTTGAATTTCTTTAACACCGCTTATCAGGCTCCCTGCCCTCTGGAGCAGGCTTTGATTGCCTACCAGTATCTGGCTGCGGAGAACGGCATCGAAACCCTGACCGGGGATACGCCGGTGAAGGATTTGCTCCGGAAGCATGGCCTGTATAACGGAACCGCTTTTCAGGAAGGAAAAAGCCGGATTTCCTTTGCCGGATTTAACGGGGGAAGAAGCTACGGCGAGCAGTTAGACGCCATTACCGATTATATCCTGGCAAACAGCATGACGCTGGAGGACGTCTATGAGATGTTCAAGACGGAAAACCAGCAGTCCACTCCGATTGAGGACCGGGATACCATCTCCGGCGCGACCATTTCCTTTACCGGAGATTTTCAGAATATGGCCTATCTGGCTATGACCGGAGAACTGCCGGAGGGCGTGGTTTCCCATATCGCAGGAGACGGAACCACCGATGTGGAGGTTTTGACCCAGGGCTTTGGCGGGGAGATCACCACCATCGTAACCTTTGATGCAGAGGGTGCGGTTACAAAGATTACCGTAAAGAGCGCTTCCGAGACAGAGGGCATCGGAGCGAAGCTGACCGCAGAGGATTCCGAATACATCCAGGCGCTGATCGCGGGACAGAGTGA
>JAUNPZ010000027.1 GCA_030536455.1 Lachnospiraceae bacterium
TGCATGTGTTTTCGTTCCCTTATCATATCCGATGCCGACTGCCAGAATCCTCCCTGTATAATAAGAAGGTTCACCGAGTTTTCCCTGGAACCGAAGCAGATATTTCCGTTCTTTAATCTGTTTGATTGCTGCTTCCGGTGTATAATCAACCTTTAATTCCAAAATGATTCCATCATCAGACGGATTATTGGGATAAAAGATAAAATCTACATATCCGATGCCGGCTTTATCTTCTCTTACAACTCGATACTGATCTCTCGCAGACAAATATACCAGATTTACGATAGCCGATAACTCTACCTCATTGTTATAATTCAGAATCGGAGTTTCCGTATCATGCGCATAGGAAAGAATTTCAGCCATTGTTTTCACATCTCCGCACTTCGTTGCCCGCATCATACGGCCGGAAGCTTTCGCCAAACGATGCATGTACCCCAGAGCTTCCTCTTTTTTCAAAAGCACACCAAAGTTATCCATCAATTCTTTATTCGGAATCGAAACCATCCCATCTTCATAAGTCAGCAGCCCGTAAACAACCATTGCCGAAAAAATTTCATCTCTTGTGCGCAGGTCCATAGAAGTAGCTGCATATTCATGAACTTCTGCCGGGACAGCTTCTCCCGACACCATAAGCGCTAAATCCTCTTTTACATCAGCTATGTTATTCTGAATATAATAGAAAATCTCATCATACGGCCCCGATGTTGTCCAATAATTATAAAGCTGATTATTCAGC
Source organism: Lachnospiraceae bacterium (assembly GCA_030536455.1). GTDB lineage: Bacteria > Bacillota > Clostridia > Lachnospirales > Lachnospiraceae > Caccovicinus. The sequence goes on from JAUNPZ010000027.1 coordinate 737, forward strand.
AGGGCAAATACCACAGAGCGAGGATTATATATCTTTTCCCCCGATGCCGTGCAGTACCCATCGTACCAAAGCCGGAGTCCCTCTCTGGTCACTTTTGGATTCCTGCAGTTTTCGAGATATCTGCCGTAAAGCATATCTACTTCTTTTTCCGTAAAGCCAAAATAACTGCTGTAACGCTCCATCGTCGCCATGTTGTATTCTGCAAACATATTCAGTTCGGAACCTCCGGAATATTTCGAAATCGGAAGAATTCCTGTCATATAGGCCAAGGATACATAAGCCCGGTCTTTTAATAAATCTTTCAAAAATAAAAGATAAGATTTCTGATTTTCCTCCGTGACAAATGACATATGAAACACAGCATCCCATTCATCTAAAACAAACAAAAACTTATCTCCTGTTTTCAGACGAACCCTTTCAAAATCATCTGCTGCACTCTCCCTATCCTGAAATGGAACCTCCGGGTAAGCTTCCCGCAAATCCATTTTCAGTTTCCGCTTCACGCTGTCTATATATGCATCGTAAGTATCAATTTCCCCATCCGTCCGGCTGAAATCCATATAAACAACATGATGTCGGTTTCTATGCATCTTATATTCATTTGTTCTTGAAATGTCCAGATTATCAAATATATCTGCACTGTCTGCACCCATACAGAAAAAAGCGCCTATCATATTTGCCATCACGGTTTTTCCAAAACGACGGGGTCTTGTAATACAAATATAATTTTTTCCCTGCTCTGCCAGCGGACATAACTCTTCCAGCAAACTTGTTTTATCAACAAAATAAGGTTTCTGCACTTCACTTTTATAAAGCGCATATGCCGAATCACTGTCCAGATAAAAACCCATAAATCCTGCACCCCCTCCCAAACCCAATCGATATCCAGTTATTACGTCAATCATAACATAGATTTTCCGGTTCCGCAATCAATCCTTCTTGCCACTGAAAAAACCGGCAGCCGCCCCCATAATCGCAGGAAGCGTCTGCCGGTTTCTTATTTGTTTCAATCCTTACTTGTTGTAATTCACAATCTTCCCAAAGTCTGGCTTTAAGGAAGCGCCGCCTACTAAGCCGCCGTCGATATCTGCCTGAGCAAATAACTCCGGAGCGGAGGAAGCGGATACAGAGCCGCCGTACTGGATACGGATTGCTTCAGCGGTTGCCTCATCGTAAATCTCGCCGATGCATGCGCGGATTGCTGCACATACTTCTTCTGCCTGCTCGGTCGTTGCTACCTTGCCGGTTCCGATTGCCCAGATTGGCTCGTATGCGATTACAGCGGTCTTTGCCTGCTCTGCAGTTACGTTTAAGAAGGCAATCTTAATCTGCTGGCGGATCCAGTCGATGGTGATGCCCTGCTCTCTCTGAGTTAAGGACTCACCGCAGCAGATGATTGGGGTGATGCCGTGCTCGAACGCCTTTAAGACTTTCTTATTCACGGTCTCGTCGGTCTCTGCAAAGTACTCTCTTCTCTCGGAATGGCCGATGATGACATACTTCACGCCTGCGTCTACCAGCATGTTCGGAGAAATCTCGCCGGTATAAGCGCCCTTCTCCTCATAGTACATATTCTCTGCACCGATGTTGATGTTGGTTCCCTTTGCAGCTTCCATCGCCGGGATGATATCGATAGCCGGTACGCAGAACACAACGTCCACTTCGTCATTCACCACCAATGGTTTTAAGGTTTCTACTAATGCCACAGCCTCAGATGGAGTCATGTTCATCTTCCAGTTGCCGGCGATAATTTTCTTTCTTGCCATGATAAAATCCCCCTTATCTGTTGTCTGCTGCTGCAACGCCTGGCAGTTCCTTGCCCTCTAAGAATTCCAGGGAAGCGCCGCCGCCGGTGGAGATATGGGTCATCTTGTCTGCAAAGCCCAGTCTCTTGACTGCGTTTACAGAGTCGCCGCCGCCGATTACGGTGGTTGCATCTGCAAGCTCTGCTACTGCACGGCAGATTTCCAGAGTACCCTCTGCGAAGTTTGCGAACTCGAATACGCCCATCGGTCCGTTCCATACTACGGTCTTAGCGCCTTCCAGTGCCTTCTTGTATAATTCAATGGTCTTCGGTCCGATATCAAAGCCAGACCAGCCAGCTTCCAGGGTATCCACTACCTTCTTCTCGGTATCGTCCTTGAATTCCTTGCCTTCTACATGGTCAACCGGCAGAAGCAGGTTTACGCCTCTCTCCTGTGCCTTCTTTACCATCTCTAATGCGTAATCTAACTGGTCCTCTTCGCATAAGGAGTTGCCGATTTCCTGGCCCTGAGCCTTTAAGAAGGTGTAAGCCATGCCGCCGCCGATGATTAAGGTGTCAACCTTCTCTAACAGGTTGTTGATAACCTTGATCTTATCGGAAACCTTAGCGCCGCCCAGGATTGCTGCGAACGGACGAACCGGATTCTCAACTGCCTGTCCTAAGAACTTAATCTCCTTCTCCATCAGATAGCCGACTACGTTCTCCTTGGTGTACTTGGTTACGCCTACGTTGGAGCAGTGTGCTCTGTGAGCGGTACCAAATGCATCGTTTACGAAGATGCCGTTGTCGCAAAGTGCTGCCAGCTCTTTTGCATAGCCCTCTGCAGCCTCATCCTTGCCGTACTTGGTCTCTTCTACTCTGTAACGGGTATTCTCCAGTAACAGAACCTCGCCGTCCTTTAAGTCAGCAGCCAGAGCCTGGGTTTCCGGACCGGTAACAACCGGGTCGCTTACGAACTTAACTTCTACGCCTAAACGCTCGCTTAATGCAGGGGCAACCGGAGCTAAGGACATAGCCGGTACCGGCTCGCCCTTCGGCTTGCCTAAATGAGAGCACAGGATTACTCTTGCGCCCTGGTCTAATAACTTCTTAATGGTTGGGATTGCGCCGTCGATACGGTTGTAGTTCTGAATCACGCCTTCCTTTAACGGTACGTTAAAGTCGCAGCGAACTAATACTTTCTTGCCCTGTAAATCCTTTAAATCATCTACGGTTTTCTTATTTAACATGGTGGATTATACCCCTTTCCTATGACGTTTTTTATAGTCCCAAGGGAAATCTGAACGATTCCCACGCAGGCAAAAAGGGCCCGGTCCAAAGACCGGACCCTTAAGGTCTTAGTTTATTACGAGAAATTAAGCTAACTCAGCGAAGTACTTAATGGTGCGAACCATCTGGCTGGTGTAGGAGTTCTCGTTATCATACCAGGAAACTACCTGAACCTCGTATAAGTCATCGGTAATCTTGCTAACCATGGTCTGGGTAGCATCGAATAAGGAACCGTACTTCATGCCGATAACGTCAGAAGATACTAACGGATCCTCGTTGTAGCCGAAGGATGCGGAAGCTGCTGCCTTCATAGCTGCGTTGATTGCTTCTGCGGTTACATCGGTACCCTTAACAACTGCGGTTAAGATGGTGGTGGAGCCGGTCGGTACCGGAACACGCTGTGCGGAACCGATTAACTTGCCGTTTAACTCTGGGATAACCAGGCCGATTGCCTTAGCTGCGCCGGTGCTGTTTGGAACGATGTTAGCAGCGCCTGCTCTTGCTCTTCTTAAGTCGCCCTTTCTGTGTGGTCCGTCTAAGATCATCTGGTCGCCGGTGTAAGCGTGGATGGTGCTCATGATACCGGACTGGATTGGAGCGTAGTCATTCAGAGCCTTAGCCATAGGAGCTAAGCAGTTGGTGGTACAGGAAGCTGCGGAGATGATGGTATCATCTGCAGTTAAGGTGTTCTCATTTACGGAGAATACGATGGTCTTTAAGTCCTTGCCTGCCGGTGCGGAGATAACAACCTTCTTAGCGCCTGCATCGATATGAGCCTGAGCCTTGTCCTTAGAGCAGTAGAAACCGGTACACTCTAATACTACGTCTACGCCTAACTCGCCCCATGGAAGGTCTGCTGCCTTTGGCTCTTTGTAAATGGTGATCTTCTTGCCGTCTACAGTGATGGAATCTTCGCCTGCTTCTACGGTGTGTAAGCCTTCACCGATGTGTCCGCAGTATCCGCCCTGTGCAGTATCATACTTTAACAGGTTTGCCAGCATCTTAGGATCGGTTAAATCGTTGATTGCTACAACATCATAACCCTCTGCGCCGAACATCTGACGGAATGCCAGACGGCCAATACGTCCAAAACCATTAATTGCTACTTTTACTGCCATGATTGAATTCCTCCTATTTTCTCTTACTTAAAAGATTTGTTAAATAATAATCAACCTTTATCTATTGTACCTAACTTTCTAGGAAATGGCAAGTCCTTTTTCAAAACTTTATCGTAAAGATTGTGATTGGTTTTTGAAAAACTTTTCGGCATTTTTCCCAAAACCGTTTTTCTGGAAATGCCTTACATCTCATTCTTCACATATCCGGCCAGATTGTATGCATGGTCGCTGATCCGCTCCAGATTGCTGACGATATCCAGGAAAACCACGCCGGCAGAAGTCTCGCACAGGCCGTTGGAAAGACGGCGGATATGCTCCTCTCTCAGCTCCTCTTCCATTCCGTCCACCACATCCTCATACTGGCTGACCTTCCGCACCTCATCCATGCTTCCGGAACGTCTCGCCTCGATGGAATGGGAAAATGCCTTCAGCACGTTCTCTCCGATGGCCTCCAGGTCATTCCTTCCCACCTCGGAGATGCTCACCTCATGCTCCTTTAAGTAATCGGCAGATTCCGCCAGGTTCTCCACATGAGCCGCCACACGGGCAATGTCGCTGATGCTGTAGAACAGATTGTTCACCACCAGCTTCTGACGTTCATTTAAAGAAAGGTTATCCACCTTGACCAGATACTCCACCAATACCGTCTCCATACGGCTGATGGTCTTTTCCTCCCTGTAAATCTCGTCCGTGGACACCTCGCCCGGATGGGTCAGGGCTTTAATTGCCTGCTGCACATTTTTCAGCGTGGTCTGTCCCATATGGATGACCTCCAGCGCTGCCACCTCAATGGCCATAGCCGGGGACTCGAAGATACGCTCGTCCAGATGACGGACCGCCACCGCATCCTCGCTCTCCTCCCGTTCCTCGGATTCTCCTGCAGTCTCTTTCACAAACAGAGCCGACAGCTTCACCAGAAGATTGGCAAATGGATACAAAAGCAGGGTGTTCGTAATATTAAAGAAGGTATGGAACATGGAAATCTGCAGGGCATTGATCGGGCCATGCGCAAATTCCGGCATCACAAAGGAAAGCAGATACACGCCGATTCCGAAGATCACCGCTCCGATGGTATTAAACATCAGATGGATGGCCGCCGCCCGCTTTGCCGTCCGGTTTGCTCCCGTACTGGAAAGAACCGCGGTGATACAGGTTCCGATGTTCTGTCCCAGGGTAATGTAAACCGCCGCCGCAAAGGATACTGAGCCGTTCATGGCCAGAGTCTGCAGGATGCCGACGGATGCGGTCGAGCTCTGCACCAGACCGGTAATAACCGCGCCGGACAGGATGCCCAGAATCGGGTTGCCGCCCAGCACCCGGAAAATCTCCGAGAAAATCGGCGCATCCGCGTAAGGTCCGACGGAGCCGGACATAAAGGTAAGTCCGATAAATAAAAGGCCCATTCCGATAAAGATTTCCCCGATGGTCTGGTTCTTCGTCTTTTTGGAAAAGGTGGACAGCGCCACGCCGATGGCGGCCAGTGCCGGCGCAAAAAAGGATGGCTGCAGCATGGCAAATGCGTCCCCAAGGAAGTTTAACGACATCATCCATGCGGTGATGGTGGTTCCGATGTTGGCGCCCATGATCACGCCCACCGCCTGAGTCAGGTTCAGGATTCCTGCATTCACAAAGCCCACCACCATAACGGTCGTGGCCGAGCTGCTGTGGAGAATGGCGGTAATCAGCGCGCCAAGAAACACGCCTAACACCCGTTTGTCCGTCACCATTCCCAAAAACTGATTCATCTTGCTTCCGGCTGTCTTCTGCATGCCGTCTCCCATTACGTTCATTCCGTAAAGGAAGATTCCCAGTCCACCCAGAAACTTAAATACATTCGAAATATGTTCGATAGCCATAATGGTCCTCTCTGTGGTAAATGTAGTCTCACGGCGAAACCGCCGCATTTTTTTCCAACTCTTTTATGATACCATAAACCCGGAAACGGTTTCAATCACATTTCTCATTTTTGTAAAGTTTATATAAAAAATTTGTAAAGTCTGTAAAATCAGAGTAAAATTATTTTTCTGAATTCAGCCTTGTATTTTCTCCCCCGACACTGATATACTGAAGGTAACCTGCGGCTGCCCGCTCCTGCGCCAAGCCGCTGCGAAACATCTCACTCAGGAGAACAACCATGAACGTATTTGATATCATCGGCCCCATTATGATTGGGCCATCCAGCTCCCACACGGCCGGAGCTGCCAGAATCGGAAAGGCCGCCCGTCTGCTGTTAGGAGAACCGCCGGTCAAGGCAGAAATCTTCTTCCACGGCTCTTTTGCAAAAACCTACCGGGGACACGGTACCGACAAGGCCGTCATCGGCGGCCTCTTAGGCTTTGACCCCTGGGACACCCGGATCCGGGACAGCCAGCGCCTGGCCGAAAAGGCCGGCGTCTCCATCCATATCGCCACCGGAACCCTGGATGACGTCCATCCCAATACCGTCCGCATCACCATGACCGGCGCTTCCGGAAAAACCGCAGTCCTCCAGGGCGCCAGCGTAGGCGGCGGAAATATCCAGATTACCCAGATCAACGGAATGGATGTGGATTTTTCCGGCCAGTATCCCACCCTGATCGTCCTGCACCGCGACCATCCCGGCGTGATTGCCCAGGTGACCACCCTGGTTTCCAGCCGCCAGGCTAATATCTGCAACTTCCGGCTGAGCCGTCAGGAAAAGGGCGGACTGGCGATTATGACCATCGAGATGGACCAGAGCATGGACGAGGCCTCCGCGGAGGAAATCAAAGCCTTGGCGAATGTGGTGGACGTCATCTTATTTAAATTGAATTAAGCAAGGAGATTTTACATGAAAATATCTTATGATACGGTAGAAGAACTGGCCGAGCTGGCCGAAGCACATGGCCAGCGGATTTCCGACATCGTGCTTAAGGAGCAGGCACAGGCCATGGAACGCTCCGAAGAAGAGGTTTATGAAACCATGCGGCAAAGCTTTCAGGTCATGCGCCAGTCCGTAAAGGACGGCATGAATCCGGATTTAAGAAGCGCCAGCGGATTGAGCGGCGGAGCCGCCTATAAGATGAAGCGGGCCGTGGACCAGGGCCGGAATCATTTCGGCTATCTGTTCGGCAATGCCATGAGCATGGCCCTGGCCGTGGCGGAATATAATTCCTGCATGGGCAAAATTGTGGCGGCCCCCACCGCAGGCTCCTGCGGCGTCCTTCCGGCCGCCCTGATTTCCGTTATGGAGGACAAAAACATCCCGGAGGAGGATATCGTAATGTCCTTATTTACCGCCTCCGCCGTGGGTATGGTCATTGCCAAAAATGCCTCCATCTCCGGAGCGGAGGGCGGCTGCCAGGCGGAGGTCGGCTCTGCATCCGCCATGGCGGCCTGCGCCCTGACGGAGCTGTTCGGCGGCAGCCCACAGATGGTAGTCACAAGCTGCGCCATCGCCTTAAAGAATATCCTGGGCCTGGTCTGCGACCCGGTAGCCGGCCTGGTGGAGGTTCCCTGCATCAAACGGAACGCCATGGGCGTCTCCAACGCATTCGTGGCCTGCGAGCTGGCCTGCGCCGGAATCACCTCCGCCATTCCGGCCAGTGAAGTCATCGATTCCATGAAGAAGGTGGGGCAGCAGATGTCCTCCTCCTTAAAAGAAACCGCAGAAGGCGGACTGGCTGCCACCCCGACCGGATGCCGGCTGTGCCAGCAGATATTTGGAAATTACCAGTAAATCCGATGTACATGGGTCAGACGCATCAGCGCTTCCATATAGTAATAATCACCCCAGATAACCGGCTCATTTACACAAAGATTGGTTTTAAACGCGTAAACGCCGGCCTTTAACAGTCCGCTGCTGCTCTCCTCCTTCGTGTACCGATAATTCTCGGTCAGCTTGGAAATCAGCACCTTGGCTGCCGCCTCATAAACGGCGCGGTCCGGGTCGGTTACCGGAAGCTGCTTTGCAAGCTCCAGCAGGCCGCAGGCTGCAGTGGACACTGCCGAAGTATCCCTCTGGTCCTTGTCATCGGTATACAAAAAGTCCCAGTTGGCGCAGTAATCCGACTGCAGACGGTTCAGGAAATAGTTGGCACAGATTTTGGCGTACTCCAGAAGCTCCTTATCTCCGGTGTAGAGATAGCTTAACGGGAATCCGTAGATGGCCCACGCCTGTCCTCTGGACCAGCAGCCATTCTCATCGCCGTCTCCCTGGCTGGTATAAACCTTTAACAGCTCTCCGGTAAAGACGTCAAACTTCAGATTCTGATGTACGGCGCCATTGTCCCGCACCATGTAGGCAGAGGCATTGCGGATATGGCTGTAGGCCTTCTCATAGAATTCCGTATCCCCGGTCGCCTGGGACGCCCAATAAAGCAGCGGAAGGTTCATGCAGCAGTCCACGATGCAGATGCCAAGCTTCGCGTTCTCCGGGTCGGTCGGACTTCCCCACTGCTGGAAGGAGCCGCATTTTTCCATGTACTGCTTTAACAGCTTTCTCGCCGCCAGAACCGCCGTTTCCTTCGAAAATTCATCCCCGGTCAGCTTATAAGCCGCCACACAGGACAATGTATATAAAAAACCGATATCGTGATGGTCCAGAATCTCATTCTTCTCGTAACGCTCCCGGAAGCTTTTCGAATGGATCAGCCCCACCCGCTTAAATTTCTCCTCTCCGGTCAGCTCATAGGCCAGCCAGACCATACCGGTCCAGAAGGAGGAGGTCCAGTCGGACCACAAAAGGGAACTTGCATTCGTGGTCGGCACATATTCCCCGTTCACGCCGCCGGAGGTGGGAAACCGGTCCGTAAACTTCTCCAGATTATCGGATACAATCTCCACCGCATAATCCAGAGCGCGGGTAAATTCCGCCGTATCCACCTGTTCGGCCAGGCTAAGCCAATCCACCTTTAATTCTTCCTTGGTAATCTTTGAAATGTCTCTCATTTCGCCTCTCCTTTTATACATTTTTATCCATTTCTTGTTTTTGCTGTACTTCTCCCCATCCGATGTTTCAAACATCCGGCGGTTACTCTGAAAACTCCCTCACCTCCTTCTTAAACGCCTTCCAGGCATCCTCATGGTCCACGAAATACTTCGGACAGGCTTTCCCGGTGATATCGTAATGCCGGATAATATTTCTCCGGCTGATTTTCGTCTCGTCACACAGCCAGGCCGTCAGCTTCACCAGGGACGCATAGGTCTCCTCCGTGAACTGCCCCGTCTCATCCGGATGACAGCACTCGATGGCGATGCTGTCGCTGTTCCGGTTATTGGACGCATAGGCAATCTCATTGATGGGAATGCACTGGATGATCTCCCCGTCCAGCCCGATGATGAAGTGGGCGCTGGCGCTGACCGCGTTCTCCCCCTTCTGGTCCGCCAGACCGTCAAAATAATTCCGGTTCTGTCTTGCCGTAGACCCCGGATTTGCCACATAATGAATCACGATATCCTTCACTTCCCGCATCGATGCCGCCGGGCGGGAATAGATGTTTTTCCGGATAAAGTCCTGCTCCACCCAGTCCGGCGCCTGGATGGATGCCAGATTCACCCGATAGCCGCCCATCCGGCCCCACCGGTACCATCCGGCTCCCACGCCGGCCAGAAAGGCGATTATCACCGCCAGGCCGAATGCCAGCACGCTGGCCGCCGCGCCTGACGCCGCAGACCGCCCCCTGCGGCTCCGCCTGCCACTTCCCCGTCCGGAGGAACGGCTGTCTGTCCTTCCTCCTGTCAGGCCGGAGAGACGGCTCCGGTTCCGGTTCCGTCTCTGATACTCATCCAGGCTTTCCCTCTGGCTTCTCTGTTCGATCTCAATTCTGGAAAAACGCTCCATATCCTCTTCCCTCATGTGAAATCCCCGCTTTCTCCCTCTGTCCTGTCGTAATGTTTCCGTCACAATGTTTCTGCCGTGTTGTTTCATACCTTTTATATACAGTCTACCTGCTATCTCCGTTTCTGTCAAATTTTGTCGACTTCTTTTCCCGCTGTTTTGTGGTTTTTTCCTTCCCCCGCATTTTTGCACAATTATTCGCCATTATTTATTAGTATTTTTAATAATTAACGCGGATTGTATTACCTACATCAAATATGTTACACTTAGCATAGGTTTGTCGTAACTCATCGAATCAATCTGAACTGCATTGGAGGAAACATACTATGGGTGGATTTTTTGGTGTAACATCAAAAGAAGACTGTGTAATGGACTTATTCTTCGGCACAGACTACCATTCTCATTTAGGAACCCGCAGAGGCGGCATGGCTGTCTACGGCAAAGAAGGATTCCAAAGAAGTATTCACAATATCGAAAACTCCCCGTTCCGTACCAAATTTGAGCGGGATGTAGAAGAACTGCACGGCTGCTCCGGCATCGGCTCCATCTCGGACAATGAGCCTCAGCCGCTGCTAATCCAGTCCCACTTAGGCAGCTATGCCATCGTGACCGTGGGTAAAATCAATAACGAAGAAGAGCTGGTTCATGATGCCTTCGAGAACGGCCACATCCATTTCATGGAGATGAGCGGCGGACGCATCAATGCCACCGAGCTGGTCGCCTCCATCATTAACCAGAAGCAAAGCCTGGTGGAAGGTCTCCTCTACGCGCAGGAGAAGATCAAGGGCTCCATGACCATCCTTCTGCTGACCCCGGAAGGCATCTATGCCTCCAGAGACCGCTACGGCAGAACACCGGTTGTCGTCGGAAGCAAGGAGAATGCATTCTGCGTTTCTTTTGAAAGCTTTGCCTATATCAATCTTGGCTACCACGACTACTCCGAGCTGGGCCCCGGCGAAATCGTCCTGGTCAAGCCAACCGGTATCCAGTCCTTAAGCAAGCCCCGCAATGAGATGAAAATCTGCTCCTTCCTCTGGGTTTATTACGGCTATCCGACCTCCAGCTATGAAGGCGTGAATGTGGAGGAGATGCGGTATCGCTGCGGACAGATCCTGGCCCAGCGCGACTTAGGCTGCAAGGGCTGCTCCCATAACTGCTCCGGAAAACCGGTTACCTGCGGCCATGCAAATCCGGACCTTCATCCCGACATCGTAGCCGGCATCCCGGATTCCGGTATCGCACATGCCATCGGCTATGCTAATGAATCCGGAATACCATATGCAAGACCATTTATCAAATATACCCCAACCTGGCCTCGTTCCTTTATGCCGCAGAACCAGAGCCAGCGAAGCTTAATCGCCAGGATGAAGCTGATTCCGATTGATGCCCTGATTCGTGACAAGAGCCTCCTTTTAATTGATGACTCCATCGTCCGCGGAACCCAGTTAGGCGAAACCACGCAGTTCTTATATGACAGCGGTGCAAAAGAGGTGCATATCCGTCCGGCCTGCCCGCCGCTCCTGTTCGGCTGCAAGTACTTAAACTTTTCCCGTTCCAACTCCGAGCTGGATTTAATCACCCGCCGGATCATCCAGGAGCGGGAAGGCGAAAACGTATCCAAGGAAGTCCTGGATGATTACGCAAATCCGGACAGCCAAAACTACAAGGAGATGGTAGAGGAAATCCGGAAACGCTTAAACTTCACCTCCTTAAAGTTCCATCGTCTGGACGACCTGGTAGAATCCATCGGCATCGACCCGTCCAAGCTGTGCACCTACTGCTGGAGCGGAAAAGAATAAATTCAAAAATGAAAAAAATTTAATTTTTTTCATTTTCCTACTGTTCAATTTTGAATTTATCGTGTATAATAAACAGGTTGATGCATTCTGGCTTCGGCCGATGCTCAGCCTGCTTATCCGGAGACGTAGCGAAGCGGCCGTAACGCGGCGCACTCGAAATGCGTTTATCGGTTCATCCCGGTACGAGGGTTCGAATCCCTCCGTCTCCGCTTTTTATTTTTTCGTGTAAACATCGAAATTCCTGATGAATGTTAGGTTTTTCGATGTTTTTATTTTTCCTGTAACATCATCGTTTTTCCTATCCATCCTTATCCGGTGTCAGTACCACCGGTACTGTTGCTTAATTTTTGATTTTTAATCCTTGTTTCTCACATTCTTCCACCAGCTGTGCAGCCAGAACCTGCAGGTGTGGGTGACATAATCTTATATCTCTCCTATCAAACACCCCTGCTCTAGGATATGAAAAAAGCCTAGGTTGTCCCTGAGCTGAAATCTTTTGCTATCAATTTTTGTCAAACTATGTTATACTTTTTTTCGTTACCGCCCCCATAAACGGTAAAGAAAGGGGGTGTTCGCATGGAAAATGTTCTATCTTTTATTGTCGCTGTTGCGGCTGGTGTAGTTTGCCACTACATCATCAAATGGTTAGATGGCGGCAAATAGTCGGTAACTAGCCTATGGATTAAGCCACCATACCAGAAACGGAATAGAAAACCCCTAAGTCTTGCACACTTAGGGGTTTTCGCTTGTTCGCATGGAACTATTCTATCTTTTTGCCTACTGGCATTATAGCATATGCCCGACTTCGTGGCAAGTATTCATGAAAATTTCTTTTTGCGATGTCGCAGCTTGATGGATTTTTAAAATGAAGATGCGCCCGTCACCGGGCGCACGAAAATCTACTCAAACAAATTTCCCAATATTTCCTTCTCTGCAAACAGCGCCGTCGCACCGCCGGTATGCCAGAATACCACATTGCTTCCCTGGGCCACCTTTCCGCTGCGGATATAGTCCAGCATTCCCGCAAAGGCCTTTCCCGTATATACCGGGTCGATGAACAAGCCTTCCTTTTCTGCCAGCAGGCGGATTGCCTCCGATGCGCCCTCATTTGGAATCTCATAGCCGGGCAGATAGTAGTTCAAATCCGTCCGCACATCCCGCTGTGCCTCCACAAGGGGCTCCACATCCAGAAGCGCCAGCGCTTCATTCGCCAGCTTCGCGCACCGCGCCGGATATCCTTCATCCTTATGGCTCACATGAATGGACACCAGCTCTGCATCCGAATGATTCAACGCCCGTCCGGCTAAAAGCCCTGCCATGGTTCCGCCGGTTCCGGTTCCGTGGAAAATATAATCCAGATGGCCCATCACTCCGTCCTGCTGCAGCTTCTCTGCCTGCTCCATCAGCTCCGTATAGCCCTCGATAAAGCCTGCGCTTCCTACCGCGCTCGCGCCGCCCATGGGAACCTCATAGCACTTGTGGCCCTCGGCCTCCAGCCGCTTCATGTGCGCTCTGGCCATCTCCACGGAGCGGTCCTCGGCATCCGCCTCCTCTTCTCCCGGAAGCATCTTTACGATATGTACCTCGGCTCCCATAATCTTATCCAGCAGAAGATTGGAGCGCACATCCGCCTCATCCGGCTCCACAATGGCAACCAGATAAAGTACCGGCTTTAATCCGGCACGGCGGCAGGCCGATACGGTCTGCATCGCATGGTTGGACTGGGTCGCGCCAAAGGTAAACACATACTCGCATCCCTGACTGACTGCGTCGCCAATCAGATACTCCAGCTTCCGGACTTTATTGCCGCCGAACAGGTTCATTCCGGTAAAATCATCCCGCTTGATAAACAGATTCACCCCAAGCTCCCCGGAAAGCCGCTCCAGCTTATAAAAAGGGGTTGGAAAAAATCCCAGGGAAGCCTTTGGCAGCTTCTGAAAAAGCGCCCGGACCTCCTGGGTCCCCTCCGGTTTCCGGACCGCTCCCGCATTTTCCATATTCTTCATCGTTTCCTCCATTCCGCACATGCTTACCGCACATACCGGCCGATTTCTTATTTTCCGAAAAATTCATTCACACCGGCAGTCAGTCCTGCCGCAAGCACATCCAGCGTTCCGGCCGAATGGTCCGACGCCTTATCTCCCAGCTCGATATCTACGCTTGGAACGGTAGAGTAGGAGGTCTGGGTCAGATCCATCGCCATGGAGCCGCCGGAAAAAATCTTCACTCCGGCTCCCTTTAAGCCGGAAACCAGGCTTTCTCCCAGCGCATGGTGCTTCTTCCAGTTGGAAGCCACCGGCTCCATGGCCCGGTAAGACGCCACATCCGGCACACTCATATAGAAGGCGCCCTTATTGCTGGTGGTCGAATCCCAGTGAAGCGCGATATGGCAGTCCGCCATCTGGTTGGCAATCACTGTTCTTGCGATATTATCTAACTGTACATCATCGCTTTCCCGAATCATCAGCACATCATAGCCAGCCGCCAGAAGCTTCTCCTTCAGAGCCTTCGCCATGGCCAGCGTCACCTTGCTCTCCGGGGTTCCATCCGAGAATGTCATGCCGCCGGAAACCGCGATGGCCCTTGTAGCACCGGCGCCGGTCGTTCCGCCAGTCACCTTCGGCGTTCCATCCGGATGGCATAAGGTCTTTACGCTTCCGCCGCCGCTGGTACCGTGTCCGGCATTCACACAAACCGTAATCTCCTTCCGCTCTGCCGCAGTCGAACGGTACATCACGGCTGCTCCGGAGTGGATGGCCGAATACTCCGCATATTTCCATTCGCTGTTTAAAGAAACCTGGGTTCCATCGGATACCGGAACATTGCCTGCGCCAACCGCTTCCTCCGATATCGGTTTCGTCTCCTCCGCCTTTATAACCGGAGCCTCTGCTGTCACCAGACTCCTTGAAACATACAAGGTCTGCCCGTTATAGCTTACCCGGCACCAATCATCACTGTCCCCGGTCCGGGTCAATTCCGTTCCATTCTCCAGGACAGCCGCAACGGTATCGGCGCTTTCCGTGCTGGGAACTGTGCGCAGGCGGACCTGGCTTCCTTTTACATAAACCACATCATTCACCTCGGCAAAAACCGGAGCCGGAGCCTTGGTCCGCTCCGCCTGCAGCGAACTGGATTCCAGATCCCCGGCCTCCCCGTCTGCCTCTTCGTCATTCTCTTCCTGCTCAGGCGCCCCGGCTTCCTCCTCCGCTTCCAGCGCGACCGCTTCATACTTTTTTCCGCTGCACCCGGTCATGCCGGCTGCGCCAATCCAAACGGCTGACAGGACCACCGCCGCTTTTATCACCTTTCTTTTCATCGTATCAAAGCCTCCTCATTGAAGAAATCATCCCCCTTATTATAGTAAAAAAAGCAGTCCGTATCAACCTAAATCTAAAATCTCCGCCAAATCCGCCTCTGCCGTGGTCACTGCCTGGATCTGATAATGCTCCGCCAGGAACTTCAGCACATTCGGCGACAAAAATGCCGGAAGAGTGGGGCCCAGACGGATATTCCGGATTCCCAGATGCAGCAGGGTAAGAAGAATACATACCGCCTTCTGCTCGTACCAGGACAGAATCATGGACAGCGGCAGGTCGTTGACGCCGCAGCCGAATGCCTCTGCCAGCGCAGAAGCCACCTGGATTGCGCCGTATGCGTCATTGCACTGTCCCATATCCAGAAGCCTCGGCAGACCGCCGATTGTACCCAGCTCCAGGTCATGGAAACGGTATTTGCCGCAGGCCAGGGTGAGCACGACCGTATCCGCCGGTGTCTGCTTCACAAATTCCGTAAAATAATTCCGGCCTGCCCTCGCCCCATCGCAGCCGCCTACCAGGAAGAAATGGCGGATTGCCCCGGATTTTACTGCATCCACAATGGTGTCCGCCTGTTCCAGCACTGCCCTGCGGCCAAATCCGGTCATAACGCTGCGTCCCCCATTGATTCCGGTAAATTCCTGTCTCTCCGAATAACCGCCCAGCTCCAGGGCCTTCTGAATCACCGGTGTGAAATCCTTGTCCGGGCCGATGTGAACCAGCTCCGGATAAGATACCACCTCCGTCGTAAACACCCGGTCACGATAGCTGTCCTTCACCGGCATCAGGCAGTTGGTGGTAAACAGCACCGGCGCCGGAATGTCCGCAAATTCCTTCTGCTGATTCTGCCACGCCGTACCGAAATTCCCCTTCAGATGCGGATATTTTTTCAGCTCCGGATATCCGTGGGCCGGAAGCATCTCCCCATGAGTGTAAACGTTAATTCCCATGCCCTCGGTCTGCTCCAGAAGCAGCTTCAGATCATAAAGGTCATGGCCGGTAATCACGATGAACGGCCCTGCCTCCACCGCAAGAGGCACCGTAACCGGAGTTGGATTTCCAAAGCTTTCGGTATTGGCACGGTCCAAAAGCTCCATGCAGGTCAGATTCACCTTTCCCAATTCCATGACAACCGGCAGAAGCTCCTCCATCCCCCAGTCCTCCGCAAGGACAAACAGCGCCTTATAAAAGAAATCATTGACCTCTTCGTTCTGATATCCCAGCACCAGCGCATGGTAAGCATAAGCCGCCATGCCCCGGATTCCGAACAGGATCAGGGATTTTAAAGAACGGATATCCTCATCCGCCTCCCAGAGCCGGGACAAATCATAGTTATCTGTATTTCCGCACCGGGCCATGCAGGACGCACAGCCGGGAACCACCCGGTCCTTTTCCTCATTTACCCGGTGAATCAGCTCCTGCAGCGTCCCGTCATGAAAGCTTACATTCGTAACCGTCGTAAAAAGCCCCTCCAGAATGAGGCGGTCTGTATTTTCTGTCTTCGGATTGTTCATGCAGGCCCTGGCCAGGCCGATCAACGCGCCGGTCAATTCATCCTGCAGCTTTGCCGTACCGGCTGACTTCCCACAGACACCGGCTGCTCCGGTACACCCGCTGCATCCGGCTGTCTGCTCACATTGAAAACAAAACATCTTATCTGCCATAAATCTGCTCCCTCCGTTTCCCTGATCACTCCAGGATTCTTCCGTCATTGGAAATGGTCACCACGCTCCACGGCAGGAATTTTCCGCTGTTCTTCAACGCATTCACCACCGCATTCTGTATGCCGCCGCAGCATGGAACCTCCATCCGCACCACCGTCACACTCTTGATGTCATTTTGACGGAGAATCTCCGTCAGCTTCTCGCTGTAATCCACCCCATCCAGCTTCGGACAGCCGATTAAGGTAATCTTTCCCCGCATAAAATCCGAATGGAAATTTCCATAGGCATAAGCGGTGCAGTCTGCCGCAATCAGCAGCTTTGCATCTTTAAAATACGGCGCATGAACCGGCGCCAGCTTAATCTGAACCGGCCACTGGCGAAGCTGGGAAGGAACCGGCGCTGCTGCCGCTTTTGGGGCCGCCTCCTGTTCCGGCTTCCCGGCTGCTTCCTGTCTTTTCATATTTTCCATCACCGCTTCTTCGTCAAATGCAGCCGCCTCTCTCTCAACAAATGAAATCGCCCCGGTCGGGCAGGCCGGAAGGCAATTCCCCAGCCCGTCGCAGTAATCATCCCGCAGAAGCACAGCCTTTCCATCCACCATGCCGATGGCACCCTCCTGACAGGCCGATGCGCATAAGCCGCATCCATTGCACAATTCTCTATCAATTTCAATAATTTTCCGAATCATAATCTTCTTCTCCCTTCCTTGACTTTACCTGCTCAGTATAATATGATTATTAAAATCAGTATGTTGTTATAACAACGAAACGAGGGGAAATATATGGATTTTTCATTTTTAACGAAAACGACGTTATTTCAGGGGATTTCTGAAAACGAGATTCAGGAGATGCTTCACTGTCTGGGAGCCGAAACCCGCATGTTTCCGAAGGGAGCCGTCATTTACCGCGCCGGTGATGTGGTCCGTTCCATGGGGCTGGTGCTTTCCGGCAGTGTGAACCTGGAGCACGATGACGTATGGGGCAACAAAACCATCCTGGACCACGCCGGCCCCGGCTATGTCTTTGCCGAAACCTACGCCTGCGTTCCGGGAGAACCCCTGATGATTCAGGTGGCGGCCGCCGAGGATTCCCATATCCTGTTTTTAAATGTGGCCCGTGTTCTGAAGCTTTGTCCCAGCTCTTGCTCCCATCACAGCACGCTGATCCGAAACCTTCTGTCCGTTACCGCTCAGAAAAACCTGGCGCTCTCCCGGCGGATTTTCCACACCTCCTCCAAATCCATCCGCGGGCGGCTGCTGTCCTACCTGTCCTTTCAGGCCGTCCGTCACGGAAGCAGCCGGTTTTCCATCCCCTTCAACCGGCAGCAGCTTGCCGATTATCTGGGCGTAGACCGAAGCGCCCTTTCCAATGAGCTGGGAAAAATGCAGCGGGACGGCCTGCTGTCCTTTGAGAAAAACCATTTCTGTCTGCATAAAAACATCGCCCCATGACCGGCTTCCGGTCAATGAGGCGATGCTTTTTACTATCTAATTCTGTTTCATTCTGTTTGATTCCGTTTACTTCATTTCCGCGATATCCCGAACCGGCTGCTTACTGCACCCATGCGCCGTCAGCGCCTACATAATAGCCCTCTACATAAGTATTCGCTGCCATTGCACCCTTTCTGCCATCGGAAACCGGATTCAAGTAATACCACTTTCCGTCAATCTGCTGCCAGCCAGTCGCCATCGTTCCGGAAGGATTCAGATAGAACCATGCCTGATAGAAGTTATCCATTACCCATCCGGCCTTCATCATACCCTGCTCGCTTCCTGCTGTGGTTTCAAAATAGTACCACTGGCTATTAATCTGCTGCCAGCCGGTTACCATGTAACCCTGCTCATTGAAATAATACCACTTCTGGTTGATCAGTCCCCATTCGGAAACTGCATTGGCACCGGAGTTCTTCTTAAAGGTCCAGTTCGTGCCGTTCAGCTCCCAATTGCCATGCATGGTATAATCTTTCGCGGAGCTGGAAGAACCGCCGCCGGAACTGTAGCCGGAGGAGCTGCCGCCGTTAGTTGGCTTATCCGGGTCCGGAGTTGGGGTTGGAGTTGGAGCCGGCTCCGGGTCACTGCCATCATAAAAACCGTTTACACAGTATGGTTTTCCATCTGATGTACGAACCATCCGTGCATATGCGCCGTAGAAGTTGTACTTCTCGCCAAACTTTGCAAGCTTGCTGTCCGGCTCATATTTCTTCTGGTCATAGGTCTGCCAGCCGTCCTGCGTGTAGTTCCACATCGCAAATTCACTGCTTGGTTCAAATCTGCCCTCAACATCCTTCCAGGTTAAGGAATCCACATTGCTGATTAATATTTCGCTAAGCCATTCACTGCCATTATAACCATCATATTTTCCATCAAACGTGACAAGACCCAACATGAAATTAAATTCATATCCCACATTAATAGTTCCGGCATTTCTCGGCCAGTGGTCACCTGCAGCATCCGTTACGATAAATGCAGTCCGGTAATTTCCCTCTTCCAGAGACGCTTTACTGGTCAGGATATTCTTAGCCGCATCGTATTCAAACAATTCGTTTTTCAGGAGATTAAGATTGTGTTCATTCAAGTATGACCATTTTTCATCTGCCTGCTCCACTTCTTCTCTTGTTGCCAATCTTACGCTGCAGTCATCCACTCTGACGTACCGGCCGGTAGACGATTCATATTTATATACCCAGACTCTTCCCGCATATGGACCTGCTGCATCCAGACGATTTGGACTGACCATCACACGATAGATGCCGTCCTCTACCGGGTCTGCATCTCCATACTCCTGAGCAGTAAAGTGCCCGGTTATCACGGTATCGTCCGTAATTTTAATTCTGCGATACGAATCCTCTGTGGTGGTGGTGGTTTTCGAGCCGCTCTTTACATCCAGAGACTCCAGTTCATAGTAAAAATCCTCTTCACTATCATAACCTCTTCCAGACCAGAAGAGCGTCTCGCCTTCCGGAATCTCCACATCTTCCCCGATTGGCAGATACTTCTGCACATATTCGCCATCTTCCTCTTCTTCTGTATAAGCGATAATCGCTCCATTCGGCACATTCTCCACCCGGACCGTATGCGTCTGGGTTGCATTTAAAATGATAAATGGGCTGAATTTGTTTACACTGAAGGTTAATGTTGCCACATCATTCACGGAATTTACCGTCGGCTGAATCACATCAACCTTATTCTCCTCCAGTACATGAAGAACCTTAATCGGCTTTTCTGCATCGATGGATTCCGGTACATTCATCGTAATCGTCACAAATTCTTCATTCGGATTATCGACTGTAATATCCATAATCTCCAGATTGCCATCCGGAATTACGCTGTTCGCCTTCGCAAGCCGAATCGCCTCTTCCTCGGTCAGCTCCGACTTTTCAACCGTCATCGTCTGAGCCGCTTCCAGCCCGACAGCTTTTATATCAAGACCGGTAAAATCCCCTGCTTCCACTGCGTCTTCCCGCATCCAGCCTGCATCCAGGGTAACATCATTATAAATCGGTGTATATTCATCCACTACAACCGCGTCTTCACTTCCCAGATTGTAATACCATCCGGTAAATTCCTCATTTTTCGGCGCTGATGGCGCTGTCGGCATGATAATTTCATCAGCAGCACTGCTGCCTGTATTTACATCTGCAAAATTTACATAATAATTTCCATCATCATCATGCCCGCCGGCAATCCCCTTCGGGAACGTCACCTTCCGCTTCGCATTCGAAGCCGTGGCGTCCGATGTGGTTGCGTCCGAACTCGTAGCTGTCTCGCCCATATCCTCCCAGCTTCCGCCATTGGCATCGAACTCCACCGTAATTTCCTTTTCGGTTTTTCCCGGTGTACCGACATACGTCCCGCCTAACGCCGGAAGCGTCATTCCCGCCGTC
This sequence comes from Lachnospiraceae bacterium, assembly GCA_030536455.1. Taxonomy (GTDB): domain Bacteria; phylum Bacillota; class Clostridia; order Lachnospirales; family Lachnospiraceae; genus Caccovicinus. Next base: position 21,345 of record JAUNPZ010000027.1, read on the forward strand.
ATAGCCAGGGATAGAACCACGGCTAACCTTTGTTTCCCTTTCTGAAATCTCATAAAGTTTCCCTCCTTCTTGAAGGTTGATTTTTCGCCTTCAAATTTAACAAAATTATACTCCTTTCTGGAAATTTTTTCAATGTGCTGTGCAAAATCAGCAGGTTTTACGCATAATTGTCACACGGCTTCAAAAAACGGCACCGGATATTTCACTTTCCGAAATATCTGATGCCGTTTTTCTTTATTCTAGCGCTGTTTCTTCTCCGTTTTCCGAATACCGTATTACTTCCACCCGCTCAGAACCAGACCCGCTTTCCCTCTCTTCCGCTTTCATAAATTGCACAGACAAGCTTCTGCGTTCCCATCACTTCCTCTGCCGTGTTTCTCGGTGTTTCTCCGGTTTCCAGACAGTGGTAGTAATGATTGATTTCCTTCATATGTCCCACACCCCAGTACTGCTTCACATTTCCGAAATCAAATGTTTCCTTCGGATTCCGGTCCGTAATCATCTCCCGGCCATCCTGGAAGCAAATCTGTGCCTTTTCTCCTACCAGCTTGACAACTCCCTGTTCACAGTACAGCTCAATCTCCACCGGAGCGTCATATGCATAATAATTAATTGCAAAAAAGCAGGCGTTGATTCCATTCCGGTAACGGATGACGCCCTCCGCGCAGTCCTCTACCTTAATGATTTCATGTGCGCGGTTTCCCATGCTGGCTTCCACATACTCGATTTCTTCTCCGATAAACCAGTTCATCAGATCCAGGGTATGAATCGCCTGGTCGATGACGACTCCGCCGCCTTCCTTATCCCAGGTTCCCTTCCAGTCACTGTGAGAATAATACTCATCTGAGCGATTCCAGGTTATCATCGCGCGGGCGGAAAGGATTTTTCCGAGCTGTCCGCTGTCCAGCACGTTCTTGATGAGAAGCGAGCCCGGATTAAACCGGTTCTGGAAACTGACCATCAGAACCCGGTTCTGCTCCTTCGCCGTCTGCATCATCCTCATGGCATCCTCCAGGCCGATTGCCATCGGCTTTTCCGTTAATACATGGACACCATGCTCCAGTGCATATATGGCCATCTCCGGATGCAGGTAATGGGGGGTACAGATATGGACACTGTCCAGATTTTCCTTTTGAATCATCTCACGGTAATCCGTATAATACGCACAGCCATACTTTTCCGCCTGTTCTTTTGCCCGTTCTTCCTTGACATCACAGACCGCAATTAATTCCGTCTGCTCCTGTTTGGCCACCGACACTGCATGCATCGGAAAAATCTTGCCGCAGCCGATGATTCCTGCCCGAATTCTTTTCATAACCTGTACACATCCTTTCATCTGTCTGAATTATGAATCACCATTTAAATATGCTGCACCACTGCTTTTTCATGAGTCCTTAACGATTCATAGGATGCCAGCGCCAGTTCAAGTGCTTTTGCTCCGTCAAAACCAGAAGCATTTGGCTGCTTTCCGGTACGGCATACCTCTGCAAATTCCTGAATCAGCCCTTCATCTCCATCATCATTCCAGACCACATCTTCAATCGTGCCTTTTTTGTTGTCATAAATGCGGTTCACCTGAGCAAAGGCTTTCACCTCCAGGGTTCCCTTGTCACCGATAATCTCCATGTCCACCTGCGGCCAGATTGGATAGCAGGCATGATGCGCCCAGCTGCAGTCGATGGTCACAAAAGCGCCGCTTTCAAGCTCTGCCGCCACAATACCGCAGTCATCAATGTTCTTATTGTGAATCAGGCTGCCGCCCTCGCAGTAAGCCGCACAGTACTCACTTCCGGTAAACCACCGCATTAGGTCTGCAAGATGCACGGTATGGTCCATGATTCCGCCGCCTCCGGACTGCTCCGGATCAATGAACCAGCCGGACGGAATCTTACCGTGATTGATTCCGGTAATAGAAAGGATTTTGCCAATCTCACCGTTATCGATAATCCGTTTTGCCTCAATGACACTGGAATTAAACCGCATCGGAAATGCATTCATAATCCTTACCTGATGCTCCCTGGCTGTCTCCAGCATCTCTCTTGCTTCCTCTAACTTCATGGCAAACGGTTTTTCTACCAGAACGTGTTTTCCCTTTTCAGCAGCCTCCACAGACACCCGGCAGTGCTTCTGATTGCTGGTGCAGATAATCACGCCGTCGATGTCGGAATCCAGCAGTTCATGATAATCCCTGTAGTATCGGGTCTGGAACCGGTAAGCCATCTGCGTTCCCCGAAACTCATCCTCGTCCGCAATTCCGGCTAATTCCACATCCGGAATATTTTTCAGCGCCTTTGTATAGCTTAATGCGTGCATATGTTCAAAACTAATCACGCCGATTTTTATCTTCTTCATTCTGTTCATCCTCCCTAAAGTGTGACTGGCTTTCCTGTTCTTGAAGATTCCAGCGCCGCTAATGCGGTGCGAAGCGCCTCAATCGCTTCCTCTCCCGTAACAACAGGCGGCAAATCCTGCTCCACACAGGTGATAAACTCATTCAGCTCTGCACAATAAGGCTCCTTCTTTCCCGGAACCGGTGAATACCGGTCCAGATGGTGGATGCCGTCTACATTGGTCTGCTTGATAACCGGAGAGCTGTCTAAATTATCAAATTCAATCTGTCCTTCGGTTCCAACCACTTCAAACGCCATCCGGAATGCAGAACCTGCCGGATAAGCCCAGCTTCCTTCTACATGAGCGATGGCTCCGTTCTTTAATTTCAATATCACCATACAGTGTTCCTGCTCTTTTATCGTACCGTTAAAGCTTTTTGCGAATACCCGCTCCACACTTCCGAAGTTATGGATAATCCAGTCAAAATCATGAATCACCAAATCTACGATCGGGCCGCCGCTCTTTTCGTAATCCTTATACCAGCCCTCCCAGCTCCACTGAGGAAACGCCTGGTTCCGGATGGTACGAATCAGTCTTGGGATTCCCATTCGGCCATCCGCAAACTGCTCTGCCGCATTCTTATAAGACGGGAAGAAACGAAGCACATGTCCAACCGAGAATTTTACCCCGCATCTTTTTGCCGTTTCTACCATCTCCCTGGCATCCTCCTCCGTCAGGGCAATCGGCTTCTCACAAAATACATGCTTTCCGGCTTCCATCGCCTTTACTGCATACTGCTTATGCAGGTAGGTAGGGAGGCAGACATCCAGTACATCAAACTCCGCCTGCTCCATCATCGTATCAAAATCGGTGTAAATCCCGGTTTCCCCGCTTTCCACCAGCTTCTCCGCCTTTTCCTTCTCTAAATCGCATACTGCCGTTACCTGGGCATTCTCAATCTTTTTATACCCGGCCAGATGCGTTCTGCCCATCGTTCCGCATCCGATTAATGCAACCTTTACCATGTTTGATTCCTCCATCTAATTCTGTTTTCTGCCATCCCAGACCTTTAACCCCAGACGATGAATCAACTCCATCGCCCGTTCATTTTTTCCGAGGATATTTACCGCATGCGCATCGCTTCCTGCTGAAAATACCACGCCCCGGTCCCGGAGCCGCTCTGCCACCCACTCTCTGGGAGTGCCGGTCGCGCCATGCAGCTCATATGCTTTTCCGCTTTCCGCCAGCCGCTCCCCCAGCGCGTCGATAAATGCTTCATCAAAATACCGCTGGCTGATTTCCCTGCAGATCTGCTGCCGGGATTCATAGGTGGTTCCCTCTCCCAGCATCGGCTTAATCGGCAGATATCCTTCCGGATGTCCCAGAACATCGCCCGGACCGGACGCCATCGCCAGCAGTTTTTTCTTATACGCCTCCCAGTATTCGTCCAGAAAATATTCACCGGGGCAGAAGGAAAACTTTCCTTCCACATAATGTGGACTTGTGATAATGATATCACAGGCCGCTTCACAGCCTTCCGGAAGCCGCAGCCTTCCGTCCATCCCCGTGCAGGTCTCGATTCCGCACAGAACTTCGATGGTATTTCCCTGATTCCGTTTCTCTTCTGCGTACTCCCGGATCTGCTCAAAATGCTCCATAAGCTGCGCCATGGTCTTTTCACGGCCCTTCAGAGATTCGTCATAAGCATCAAAATGGTCCGTAACCGCCAGACGGCTGATTCCTTTTTCCACTGCCAGGTCGATGATGTCAAAGACGCTCCTCTCCCCGTCCGAAAAGTTCGAATGCACATGATAATCAATCATTTTTTCTTTCCTCTCTGCTCCTATTTAATGCCGGAAAGCGATACTCCTTCTACGATATATTTCTGGAATACGATATAGACAATCAGCACCGGAATAATCGTCAGGGTTGCTGCCGCCAGCTTTAAATTATACGCATCGTAATACTGACTGGACAACTTTGCGATTGCAAGAGGCAGAGTCCGCAGCTCGTCGGAATTTACAACCAGCAGCGGCCACTGGAACGCATTCCAGCTTGATACCATCTTCTGTATGGTGATAACCGAAATCAACGGTTTGATCAGCGGAATTACCACCTTCAGGAAAATCTTCGTTTCCCCGCCTCCGTCGATTCTTGCTGCCTCCAGCAACGGTGTCGGAACCGAGGAGATGAAGTTTCTTGCCAGGAAGATGCTGAACGCATCCGCCATGCCCGGAATGATCAGTCCCATCATCGTATCCACCAGATGCAGGTTATTTGCCATGATGTAGAGCGGGATGATGGTGGCCACCCACGGAATCATCGTGGAGGAAAGCACCATGATAAACAGGAAATTCTTTCCCCGGAATTGATATTTTGCAAACCCGTAGCCTGCCATCAGCACAATCACCACATTAGCCAGCACCTGTACCGTGGTGACAAGAATGCTGTTTAGGTAGTATCTTGGAATATTCAGCTTGGTAACCAGCTCCGTATAGTTGGCAAAGCTGAATTTTTCCGGAAATAATTTGGGCTTTAATACATAAAATTCTTTTATATCCTTAAACGATGCCAGAATCATCCAAAAAAACGGAAAGGCAACGATAAATGCCAAAGAAAACACTAACGCATAAAGGAGGATTCTCACGATTTTCTGCTTACGTCTTACACTTTGCATTTTCTTTCTCCCTCCATCATAATACATCCATCTTGGTTACCTTGTACTGAATCATGGTAAATACAAGCACGATTAAAAACAAAACAAACGACATGGCACAGGCATACCCCATCTGATAGCTCTGAAAGCCTTTTTCAAAAATATAATTTACAACCGTTCTCGTACTGTTTAACGGTCCTTTCAGCATGTAGGTCTCCTGGAAAATCATAAATACACCGATTACATTTTGAATCAACAAATAAATATGGGCCGGTCTTAACAGCGGAAGCGTAATATATCGGAAATTCTGCCAGCTGCTGGCTCCGTCTATGGACGCCGCTTCCTTGATTTCCTGGGGAACATCCTGAAGTCCCGCCAGATAAATTAACATGGCCGCACCAAAACCCTTCCATAATTTAAAAATGATAACGGAAGGCACGGCCGTTGCCGCATTTTCCACCCATCCCAGCGCCGGAAGGCCGAAGGTCTTCAGAATACTGTTAAACAGACCGAAGCTTGGCTGGAAAAAGTACTCGAACAGGATAGCGGCTGCAATGGTAGAGGTAATAACCGGAGAGTAAAAAATCAACCGGAACAGCTTTAATCCCCGCAGTCTGGCATTCAAAAGACATGCGATGGCTAAGCCCAGCATCATCACAAGCGGCACATAAACAAAAAACTTTGTCATAACAAAGCAGGATTTCCAGAAATCCTTGTCCTTCATGAGAGCCGCATAGTTCGCCCATCCTACAAATTCCTTATTAGGGCTTAATGCCGACCAGTTTGTAAAACTGATCGGCAATGCCATGAGGACAGGAATCAGCGTCACCGCAAAAATATAAATGACAGCAGGCGCAATGAAAATATACGGAGCAACCTGAACCGCTCTTATATTTCTGGAACCTGACGTTTTTCCTTTCCGTTTCATCGGATACAATCTCCCTTCTACTGACTGCTGTTATACCGGATTCTTAATTTCCGCGTTCATCTTATCCTGGGCATCCTTTAAGATCTCCTCCAGAGGACGGTCGGTCTTTAAAATCTCGGAATATGCATCTGACATAATGGTATTTAATGCGGAGGTCTGAAGAACGCCTACGAAGGACTCTTCCAGAGACTGGATGGCAACTGCAACCTTCGGGTCTTCCTTTAACTCTGCATCCTCTAAAAGGGCTGCTCTAGCCGGCAGCTCACCGGTTTTCTTGGTCCACTGCTTCTCTACTGCTTCACTGCTTAAGAACTCGATAAAGCGGGTTGCTTCCTTAGACGGAGCCTTTGCGCTCATCACATATCCCCAGGATGTTACGCAGGTTGCCCGGCTGTCCCCGTTTGCAGGAATCAGACCTACGCCAAAGTCTAAGTCCGGAGCGGTTGTCGGCAGATTTCCGATCATAGCCGGATGTCCCAGCATCATTCCTACCAGACCCTGACGGAAACCGGCCCAGTTCTTCACAAATTCCGTATCATAAACCTTATCTACCTTATATGGTGCGGAAAACTCCTTGATTGCTTCGATGGTTTTCGCATCGTCTGCAAATACGAACTCGCCCTTTGCCTCATCGAAGAAGGTGCCGCCCTTCTGCTCTACATAAGAAAGGACCTCCGGTGCGTATCCCTTGCCGCCCCAGCCGGACTGTACCAGCGCATCGCCGTCCTTCTTCGTAAGCTTCCGGCTCCACTCAAAGAACTCGTCCCAGGTCTGCGGGCCTTTTTCTGCATCCAGGCCAGCTTCTGCTACTAACGCTTTGTTCCAGAACATCACGATTGTCTGAACATCGGTCGGCATTCCGTAATATTTGTCCTCATACCGCAGTCCGTCTACCGTTGCCGGAACAAAATCGGCCTGGATGGAATCCGTTGACATAACCGACTCGTCTAACGGCTGGATGGAACCGGCCTTTGCCAGCTTCGCAACCATACCGGATTGTACCTGGAATACATCCGGTGCCGTATCGGTTGCCAGGGACGGAACCAACTTCTGGCTGTAATCTGCCTCCGGGATAAACTCCAGCTTTACTTTAATATCCGGGTTCTGCGCTTCAAACTCTGCCACCAGGGCAGTCATCATCTCATCTCTTGCCGCGCTGGAATGCTGCCAGTAGGTCAAGGTAACCGGTTCTTCCTTTTTCTCTGCTTCCGTGGCCTTGCTCTCTGTCTTTGCCTGACTTTCCGTCTGCTCCGGCTGCTTGGCCGGCTCCGAAGCCTTCCCCGATGCTCCGGAACCACAACCTGCTAATACCCCCGCCATACAAGCTGCCGCCAATAATACTGTTGTTCTTTTTTTCATTTTCCTTCTCCTTTATATGTTTTTTATTTTTTACCTTGTTTTAAATCGAAAGCCGTTTGAAGAACTCCCGGTCTAAAATGTAGTTTGCCATCCCATAAAGCGCCGCATTCCGGTCCTGCCGGGCCGCCTGTATCGTGAGGTTCCTTGTAAATGGCTTCAGCGCCGTTTCCTTCACATGCCGGGTCACCTCCGGGATCGTCTCAGTCAGCCGGGTCAGCGCGCCGCCGATTACCACCACCCCCGGATTAAACAGGTTCACCACGTTCGCTGTGACGATGGACAGCAGTTTAATCTGCTCCTGCACCACCTCCTCTGCAGCCGGGTCCGCTTCATTCAGACATCGCTCCACCAGACTCTGGTAGGACATGGCCGTAATATCCGGAAACTCCCCGCCCTGCTCCAGACTCTGCCGTATCTCCTCGTAGCGCTGCAGGGCCGGCACCTCGCCCAGCAGCGTGCCGACGCAGCCGGTTGCCGAGCATTTGCACTTTGCTCCATGAATATCGATGGTGGTATGACCGATTTCCAGCCCGCATCCCTCGATGCGGAGCAGCTTCCCCCGATTGGTCACGGACATGCCCACGCCGTTTTCACAATACAGAAATACCATATTTCTTTCTTTTTTATCGTCCTCATAATACTCGTTCAGAAGCAGGGCATCCGTATCCTTAAACAGGTAGATTTTCAGTTCCCTTCCCATCAGCTCTGCCGTGATTTTCTTTAAATCAAACTCTTCCACGAATAATGCGGCCGAATATACGATTTTCGCATTCTCATATTCCAGGACACCAGGAACGCTGTATGCTGCGAAGGTGATTTTTTCCGCCAGAGCCGGATTTTTCATCCGCATCTCGCCGACGGCCTCTGCCAGAATCTTCTCCAACGAGCCGGTATCGTGAATCTGCATCCGGAGAACCCGGTGATACACGATTTCTCCGCTTAAATTCATCACGGCAAGCACTGCGCCCTTCGGAGTTATCTTAACCGCCAATATGTATGCCAGCTCACGGTTCAGATTATACAGCATCGGTTTTCTGCCCCCGCTGGATTCCCCATACCGGTTTTCCACCAGATAGCCTTCGTCCACCAGCTCCTGCGTCAATAAGGAAACGGTCGCCGGACTTAAGCCTATGGTTTCTGCAATTTCCGCTTTGCTCACATCTTCTCGCTTTCGGAAAAAGCTTAGTATATTCTGCTTGTTAATATATTTAATCGTCTCTTTCCCTGCTTTAATCATAGTCCCCCCGATTCTCTATATTTTTTATTGAAATATGGTATCCGTCAGAACTCCGTCTGCCTGCCCCGGCACAGGCCAGCCTATTTTTTTAACAATACCGGGAATAAAATCAATATTCTGTACCCTTCTCTCTTCCTTGTACCCCTTTTTGATTCCAGGTCCGGTTAATACCGCAAAAATATGCTGGCATTTCTCATTCATACTGTCATGAGAAGCATACAGCCGTCCGGGTTCCAGTTCATTCATGGAAAAGCAGGCTCCCTCCTTCGGGCTGACCACCATGTCCCCATATTCTCTGCACACGCCTCTCTGGTCCAGTTCTTCTCTGGTCAGCACCTGCTCCACATAAGGCAGCTTCTCTAAATATTCCTTCAAATCCTGCTGTCTGTTAAAATCTTCCGGAAGATATACCTGACACTGTATGTCGTGGGAAGTCAGCAGCACATCAGGCTCCCCTTCCACTTTCCCTTCCTTCCAGCATTCCACCCGTGAGAATCCATACTGCTCCAGCGCCTTCTGAAGCTCCCGTGACCGGCTTTTTCCCTGATAGGAAACCATGCCGTGGTCCGTCGTTAAAAGAAAAAATGTTTTCTCAAACAGCCCTTTTTCTTCCATCAGATGCAGAATGCGTCCAAGACCTTCATCAATCTCCTTCAGTCTTTGCTGCACCATGAGAACCCGTTTTTCCTCCGTATCCTGCCTGCAGACCTCCGGGTTGTGGCCGATGGCGTCCAAATCATCTGCATATAAAAACACCGCCCGCGGAAACTCCGGATATTCAAAGCAGGTATCGCCATCGTAAATCCGTTTATCCTGAATCAGGGACTCCAGCACAGCAAACCGTCTTCTGTAATCGCCTCCCGGCTGAACATAAAGCCTTTCTGATCTTCCGGCTGTGCATCCCCGGTCCTGCAGCGCAAACTGCTGAATGGAAACGGTCGTGATTTTTTCTTTCTCTAATACCTCTCCGATGGTTTCCGCATCATTTTTTCTCCGCAGAAGCTTTACTTCATTCTGCTTCCGGTCCCAGATTTTATCGCAGTTTCCGGTTCGGCAGCTATAACAGCCGCTGACGATTGCACTCTGCATCGGATAGGTAATCGAAGGAATTCCCGTGTAGGCCTGTTCAAAAAAAGTACCTTCCCGAATCAATCTGGTCAGGTTTGGAAGATTCTTTTCCCTGTCCGGCATGGTATCATAATAATACCGCCCGAACCCATCTAAATTGATATACAGCAGTCCGTATTCCATGCCAAATTCCTCTCCGAAGCTTCGTTATCTCTTTGATTTCACGCTCTGACTTTTTTTAATGACTTAAATAAGTTATACCATATATATACTATTGAAACCTTTTTTTGTCAATGCATTCAGTACTTTTGCTTAATAAATCAAATTTTTAAAAAAAGTTTTGCATATATTGTACATTTATTCGTTATACTTTTTTCAGTTATAAAATAAACTTCAGAAAAAGCCGCCTCCTGCGTTGTACTTTTCTTCTGCACATGCTATGCTAAACTATCAGGAAAACCAAAGAAATCGGAAAGGAGAATCTTTCTCTATGATAATCAGAAATCTTTCAGAACCGGAAATCGAAACTGCCAGGCAGCTCTGCTTCACTGCATTTGAAGCGAATATCGACGGCGCCGCCTCACCGGCTGCCTCTGCCGACCGGATTCTCCATCAGCCAAAGACCCGCATGCACCGGGATTACCGCAATACCCTCGCCGCCTTTGATGAGAACGGCAGCATGCAGGCCTGCGTATCTCACTGTCTCTGCCCGGTCTATTTCGACGGGAATACGGCGCAGATGGCTGCGGTCGGAGATGTGGCCGCCCTGCCCGCCTGCCGGGGAAAGGGCGTGATGAAGGCGCTGTTCTCCACCTTGCTGAACCGGCTGCATCAGCAGCAGATTCCTTTTTCCTATCTGTATCCATTTTCCGGGACCTACTATGCCCAGTATGGATACAGCTACTGCGTAAAGCATAACCAATGGACGCTGAGTCTGGCTTCTCTTCCCGCCTTTCCGGAGAAAGGCAGCATCCGCCTGTGGAATCCCTCCCTTCAAAAACCGGTTCAGGAGATTTATGAGCAGTTCTGCTCCCACATCAATCTGGCTGTCCGGAGAGAGTCCATCGAGTGGCTTCACGCCATCGGGCAGTTTGAGCCATCCACCGACCACATTTTTACCTATGTTTACTTCGATGAAGCGGATGAGGCTCTGGCTTATATGACCTATCAGAAAAAACAGACCCAGCAGGGAAACGTCATGTTCTGCCGGGAATTTTTCTACAAGAATCTTCATGGATTAAAGGGACTTCTTAACTTCTGCCGTTCCAGGAAGGCGTATTATGAATCGGTCTGCTTCTCCCTGCCGGAATCGGTGCCTCTTGAGCTGATTCTCTCTGAATTTCAGCTTCCACGGCTTCAGCCTGCCGAAATCCGTCAGAGGATGCACGGCATGGTGCGGGTGATTGACCCGAAGGCCGCCCTTTCCCTGGCCTCCTTCTCCGGAAACGGCCAGCTCTCCCTCTGGCTCACCGATTCCCTCCTGCCGCAGAATACCGGCATGTGGCAGATTACCTGGGAACATGGACGTGCCGTCTCCATCCGGACTCCTGCCTCCCCCTGCTGTGCGGAAAGGACGGAAGCCGAAACAGATATGTCGCTTGATATCGGACTTTTTTCCCGCCTGCTCTGCTCCGGGATATCCGCCCAGGGCCTTGCCCTGCTCCCGGAAGAAACCATACGCTGCAAAAACGAAGCCATCCTCTCCTGCTTCCCGTTAAAGACCGCAGATGTGTTTGAATACTTCTGAAAACGACAAAATAGGGGCGTTGCTACGCCCCTGTGCAGAAGATAATGAAGCTGGATTAGTATGCGGTACTTAGCAGAAAATCCGCAACATGCATGGTATGGATACCTTCA
>JAUNPZ010000148.1:0-3112 GCA_030536455.1 Lachnospiraceae bacterium
GTTCCATCGCCTGCCGCATCCCCGGATTCCTCTATCGTTCCCTCTGCCGTCTCCTCTCCGGATCCCTCCCGGTCTTCGGTTCCGTCCTCTTCCTCCTTCGCCGATTCCTCTTCGGCCGCCTGGGGTCTTGTCGGTTTCGGGACTGCGCCGCCGGTGGTGGAGACATGGCCGATGGACACGCCCTGCTGGTACATGCCGGTGTCACCGGAAATCCGGCTGCTGATTTTCTTTACCATATCACTGGGGATATAATTCTCTTCCCCATATAGGAATTCGTGCAGCTCCGTCACATTGCTTTCCAGTGTCTGCGGAATCACGCAGGCTCCCTTCTTTCCCATATTGGCGTCGCCTCTGGCGAATGGGAAGCCGCCGGTCTCTCCGATGTAATATTTATTCACGTCTCCCAGCAGTCCGATGATATCCTGTATATCCACGCTGGTGGCAACCTGCGGAAATATGGTCAGGGCAAGCTGGTTTAAGGTAGCCAGGTCCGCCTTCTTCGCCTTTTCAAAGGCAGCCTGAATCACCTTTCTCTGCCGCTCCGTCCTGGCAAAGTCCGTATCCATCAGCCGGAGCCGCCCGTAGGCCACCGCCTGCACGCCATCTAAATGGTTCATCCCCGCCTTCTTTAGGTGGGTGGAATACACGCCGGTCGCCTCCACCGTCTCCGTAATAAAGGAATTAATATAGTAGAATTCCGCCTTGCTGATTTCCATATCCACGCCGCCGAGTAGATTGATGCCGTCCGCCACGGCCTTCCAGTTGAAGGTAACGAAATCGGTAATGTTCAAATCCAGGTTTTTATTCAGAGCCTTGGCTGCCGCGTTGGGGCCGCCGGCAAAATAGGCCTGGTTAATCTTGTTGTAGCCGCCGTTGTCATTGATGTTCAGATAAGAATCCCGGAACACACTGACCAGCTTGATCTCTCCCGTGTCGTGGTTGATGTCGCAGATAATATTCACATCCGCATTGGTTCCCTTCGACACATTCGAGCCCCGGCTGTCTACGCCGAACACATAGATGCCCCAGTGGCCCTTCTGCTTCTCCGCCTCCGGCCGGTCCACCGCATACACCGGATTCTGCACCTCCTCCGGCACCCAGTCATCCAGACGCTGGATCATGTTCCAGCGCCGCGCCACAAAACCGTAGCCGAAGATGAACAGCAGAGCGAAGCACTCTGCGATGATCATGGTAATCACTCTGCGTCTGGTCTTGGAATTTTTACTTTTCTTTTTCCGGCCCCGGCTTCTTGGCGACTCCGTCCGGTTCGTTCCTTCTAACTCAAAATCCATCACATTTCCTCGTCTAATAGGCGTTCTTATTGATAAAGCCCTTAAATATGGTCAAGAATAATATCTTAAAATCAAAACCCAGGCTCCAGTTCTCGATGTAATACAAATCATGCTCAATCCGCTTGGTGATGGAGGTATCCCCCCGGTATCCGTTCACCTGCGCCCATCCGGTCAGGCCGGGACGCACCTGATGCTTGACCATGTAGCGGGGAATCTCCTCCTTAAACCGCTCCACAAAGAAGGGCCGCTCCGGCCTTGGCCCTACCAGGCTCATATCGCCCTTCAGGATATTAAAAAACTGCGGCATCTCATCGATGCTGGTCTTCCGGATAAATTTGCCCACCGGCGTCACGCGCGGGTCATGGGGCGTGGTCCACTGGGTCCGCTCCGCCGAAGGCGCCTGCACCTCCATGGACCGGAACTTGTACATCTTAAAGGGCCGGTTGTGCAGCCCCACCCTCTCCTGACAGTAGATTAACGGTCCCGGAGAGGTCAGCTTGATTAAAACCGCCGCCGTCAGCATGAACGGCGAAAATACCACCAGCGCCACCAGCGCGCCGAAGATGTCAACCATCCGCTTCAGGGTCGCATTCAGCATGTTATTGAGCGGCACATGACGGATGTTGATGACCGGAAGACCCTGCAGGTCCTCGGTGTAGGGTCTGGTGGGAATGATATTATTATAATCCGGGATGAATTTGGTATGCACGCCGCTCTTCTCGCAGGCCGCCACAATCTGCTCCAGATTCTCATATTCCTTCAGACTTAAGGTAATGGCAATCTCGTCCAGAAGATTCTCCTCCAGCAGCTTTTCCAGGTCTTTGGTCCTTCCCAGAACCGGCACCTGGCGGTACTGGAAGCCCGGCTTATGGTGGTCATCCAGGATTCCCTGAATCCGGTAGCCCCACTCCGGGTTGGCGATCACCCGGTCGATGAAGCCTTCCGCCGCCCGGCTGTAGCCGATCAGCAGGACATGCTTCTGGTTATAGCCCTTGGAGCGCATGGAATGAAGCACCATGCGGATGACATTCCGCTCCAGCGTCTCCAGGACAATATTAATCAGGAAGAAGGCCCCCACCATTTTCCGTGAAAAATGGTAAAAGTAGGGGTTTTTTCCTCCCAGATACAAACATAAGGTAAATATCAGAAGGCCGATGGTATTTGCCTTGAAAATATTCGCCAGCTCCGCCCGTCTTCCCTGAACCCGCTTCGGCGTATAGAGATGAAAGAAGCCGTAAAGCAGCAGGTACACCGGTATAATGACCGCAAGCGGCAGAAAATACATCTGGGGCGGCAGTACATTTCCCGCAGACCGGAACAGGCCAAGTTCAATTATAAGATACCAGGCCAGGGCATAGGAGCAGGCAATCACCCCTGCATCTAAAAGCACCTGGGACCGGTTCAATGATTTCTGATTATCTTTTATCATAGTACATCACCTTACGTTATTTCCCGTTCTTCCCAATCTTATTTATCTGGCGTCTGGAAAACTCATATACATACACGGCCGTCGCCCAGAAAAGCTCCAGCTCGATGGCCAGATAATGTTTCAGATGCTCCGGCCGGAATGCCACCTTCCGGCACTTTCGCGCCGTGCAGATTCCTTCCTTTAAACCAGCCAGATAATCCGGTCCAAAGCCCAGCTTCCGGAAAAATCCATATTTCACCACGATTCCGGCAAGGATTCCGGGCAGGTTGAAAAGGAGCTGCAGCGCCGGCATATTCTTGTAATTCAGGTACACGTTGTTCCGCGCCGCCAGCTTCACCTTAAACGAATTATACTTGGAGCCGCTGGTGCCGCTGCCCACATGGTAAACCAG
>JAUNPZ010000148.1:3212-6107 GCA_030536455.1 Lachnospiraceae bacterium
TCCATCCGCTCCGGGTGATACATCTGGATCATCTTGCTGCTGACGGAAAATATCTTCGGGGAACGCTCAATCGCATGAAGCATCTCTCCCACATAGTCTTTGTCTACCTTCGTGTCATTATTCAAAAGGATGACATAGGGAGTCCTGCTTTTCCGGATTCCGATGTTTACCGCACCGGAGAATCCCAGATTCTCCGGCAGAAAGATGGAAGGAATCTCATGCTCCTTCAGCCATTCCACGCTTCCGTCCTCCGAGCCGTTATCCACCACCAGAATCTCAAAATCCCGGCAGGTCTGGGCCTCCAGCGCCGCAAAGCATGGCTCCATATAAGTTAATCCATTAAAGTTGGGAATGATGATGGTCACTTTCTTTTCCATATCGGTCCATTCCTCCTTTTTACCGAATCCGCTATTTCTCGGATGCCGCAAGCGGTCTTCCCGTCTTTTTCTCAAATAACTCCGAAACCTTCTTTTTGTTTTCCTCATCCATATAAGGAAGATATACCTCCAGGTTATACGGCTCGCCGATTCTTTCCTTTAACAGGTCGCGCAGGGCGAAATTGGACTTTCTAAGCGTCAGGTTCGGATTATAGTAAGGGTCGCCCTGGATCACGATTTCCGGCCAGTAACCGATAAAGCGGGCCACCTCACGGTTAAAACGCTCCACCTTCTCCGGCGTGTCCTCCAGACCTCTTGATTTCGATTCATAATGGTACAACAAAGCATACGGATTGTAAACTACTTTTTTTCCAAGGGCGCGGATTTTCAGGCAGTAATCGATATCATTAAACGCCACCGCCAGCTCTTCCCGGAAGCCGCCCGCCTGGTCAAACAGGCTCCGCTTGCTCATCATACAGGCCGCTGTCACCGCACTGTAATCCTGGGCGCACATAGCCCGGTGGAAATAGCTGTTCTCCGCCTCATGAAGTCCGATGAAGGTATGTCCGGCGATGCCGCCGAAGCCGATCACCACGCCTGCATGCTGGATGGTATCATCCTGGTAGAGCAGTCTGGCTCCCACGATGCCCACATCCTCCCGCTGGCAGTAGCCAAGCATCTCCCGGATCACCTCCGGTTCAATCACTTCCACATCATTATTTAAGAACAGCAGGTACTCCCCATGAGAAAACTTCACGCCGAAGTTATTGATGGCCGAGAAGTTAAAGCCCTTCTCCCAGGTCACCACCTTCACATTCTCCCGTTCCTTCTGAAGCTTTTCATAGTAACGGAAGGTCTGCTCCTCGGTGCTGTTGTTCTCCACCACAATCACTTCCAGATTCTTGTAGGTGCCTTTATCTAAAAGGGAGGTCAGACATAAATCCAGATCCGCCGAATGGTCCTTGTTCGGGATGATCACCGATACCAGAGGCTCCTCCTCCAGATGAAAATGCGTGTGGTAAATTCCGTAATCCACGCCCTTCTCCACCTTGTCCACCGCGACCCCGGTCCGCTCAAAATGCGCCTGAATCGCTCTTGCTCCGGCCTCGAAGGCATATAATTTGCTTTCCGGATTGCTGGCCGTGGAGTTCATATGACAGCGCCAGTGATACAGCACCTTCGGGATATGATGCACCTTTCTGGCCGCCTCGGTGCAGCGGAAGATAAAGTCATAATCCTGAGCTCCGTCAAACTCCTGGCGGAAACCTCCCACCGCATCCACCAGATTCCGGTTCACCACGAACAGATGGCAGATATAATTCACGCTGGTTAATAAATCCGGGTTGAAATCCGGCTTAAAATGCGGGTCGAACAGGGCCTGCCCGTCCATATCCAGCTTATCCTCATCGGAATAAATCACATCATAGAGCGGGTCCTCATTCATGGCCTTCACGCACTCAAACAGCGCGTCCGGCGTCAGAGTGTCGTCATGGTCCGCCAGCACAATGTAATCGCCCATAGCCATATCCATGGCCGCATTGGTATTGCCGGAGATGCCCTTATTCTCCCCTAAAATCACATACTTAAAACGGGTATCCGCCTCTGCAAACCGCTTTAAGATCCGCTCGGTGCTCTCTCCCTTCGGACTTCCGTCCGCGACGCAGACCTCCCAGTTGGGGTAGGTCTGGCTGCGGATGGATTCCAGCATCTCTTTTAAATAGCGTTCCGGCGTCTTGTAGACCGGAATCACGATGGAAAGCTTCGGCTCATAATCGAAATGAGTGTTCCGCTGCCGCTCCAGTTCCTCCTCCGAGGGGGCCGTCAGCTCATACCACTCGCCGTAGTCATAGTCATTATCCAGGCCCTGAAGCTTATGCTTCGACTTCACCACCAGGGCCTTTAATCCATGCTCCTTCCAGAAATCCATGGCTACATGAACCGTCTCCATATTCATCAGATCCTTGATCTTCTGGACTCTCTTGTATGCCACGCTGGAGCGTTTCTCAATCAGCTCTTCATTATATTTAATCCGGGTTTTTCTCCCCTCACAGCGGATCACCAGATAATAATCCTTCCCCCGCTCATAGGGAAAACGGATGTCAAATCCGAAATCCCGGTCATAAATTTTCTTAAAATAAATCTGGCTTACGTCATCCCGTCTGGTGGATACATACTGAAAGGAAATGGGATTATGCTTCTCATCCTCCACGGAAAACTCTGCCCGTGATTCCGGATTCTTTCCCAGGACCCAGCCGTTTAACGTGATGGAATTTTCCCGTATCCTTACCACATCGATTTTGCACTTCATATATGAAATCTCTTCCTCTCTTTACCGTTCCGTTCCATCACCCTGCGGTGCTTCGGCCGGGCCGTCCTGTGGATTTTTCCGTCTTCTCCGGCGATGTCTGGGGCGCTTTGGCGCGTCCGGCTGGATGTCGTCCGCCTGGATATCATCCGGCCGGGCGTCGTCCGTCCGGGTGGCTGCCTCGCTGTCCGGCTGCTTCCGTCCGGCCGCTTC
>JAUNPZ010000028.1 GCA_030536455.1 Lachnospiraceae bacterium
TACGGGGATGCGAAGATGGAGCGGATTTATCCGAATGCGATTCGGGTGGAATGAAGAAGCATATACATAGATTGAAATATGGAGGAGTTGGCCGCGCGGATTACTTGATTTTTTTGTCGCTATCGTGATATACTATACAATATAGTGACACTACAGTGATAGAAGGAGGCGTGGAGTATGAATCATAAAATCGAATTATGGCATGGCTCGTCCCACATTATTGAAAAGCCCCTTTTTGGCTATGGAAAACCTTATAACGATTACGGTTTGGGATTTTATTGTACGGAAAGCAGGGAGCTGGCAAAGGAATGGGCATGTACCGAGAATCAGGATGGATATGCGAATCATTATGAACTGGAAGCAGCAGGGCTGGATGTGATGAATCTGTCCTCCGGCGGGTATCATGTGCTGCACTGGCTGGCTCTGCTGATTGATAACCGGGTTTTTCAGCCGACGGCGCCCATTGCCCGTCAGGGAATCCAGTATTTGAAGGAATATTTTCTGCCGGATATCAGCCGTTTTGATGTGATTGTGGGGTATCGGGCGGATGACTCTTATTTCTCATTCGCGAGAGCTTTTCTGAACAATACCATTTCATTGAATCAGCTTGCGCAGGCCATGCGGCTGGGAAAACTGGGGGAGCAGTTTGTGTTAAAGAGCGAGAAGGCTTTTTTACAGATTCATTTTATAGAATATGAGGCAGCAGATGCAGAGGTCTATTATGTAAAACGTAAATCACGGGATGAGGAGGCAAGGCGGGCGTACCGGGAGCAGGCCGCTCTGGATGATTTATCGGGGTTATATCTGCGTGATATCATGCGGGAAGGAGTGAAGGCGGATGACCTGCGCTTACGATAGAAGCTACCTGGAGGATGCCATGGGAAACCTTGGGGATATGATGGATTACGCGGCAAATGACTGCGGGATGGATAAGGATGAATTTTTTCAGTTGTTTATTACCTCCGGTCTGGCGGATTCTTTCGGCCGTGGAGAGCCGAGACTGGTAGCCGGAAAATCCGGCGCAGAGCTGGCGCAGGAGGTGTTCTGGAAGGTGGGGCTTCGTGAGATTCCGGGCCGGCGTGTACCTGGATTCCAACTGCCCTCCGAAACGGCGGGTTTCGCACCGATGCCGGAATTTCAGATGGAAAAGCGCCCGGACTACTGGTGCGGCTGGATTCTGGCTTATTATCAGTGGGAGACCGGGCAGCGTTTCGAAGATATCCACAGGAAGATTTCATTCCGTGAGATAGAACGGCTGTATCCAACTCTCCATGAAGCGCCGGAACAGAAGTTTGTGGAGGTCTTAAAACACCGAATGAAAGAGAAAAATCAGCCGACCAGGCTTCAGGTGCTGCGGAAGACGGCGGGCCTTACCCAGGCGGAGCTTTCGAAGCGGTCGCAGGTATCCCTGCGGTCGATCCAGATGTATGAACAGCGCAAAAAGGATGTGAATAAGGCTCAGGCCATTACGCTGCATCAACTGGCTGCGGCGATTGGCTGCAGGCTGGAGGATTTGTTGGAATTGTAAAATCAATATCGATATCGTTAGGAGGAATCAGTTTTGAAACCATATAATCGTATTTTTACTATTGTAATCGACTCACTTGGAGTAGGAGCCATGCCCAATGCGGCGGAGTACGGCGATGTCGGAACCGACACCCTGGGCCACATCGATGCTTCGGTGGAGTCCCTTTCCCTTCCCAACCTGGAAAAGCTTGGACTGGGAAATCTGCATCCCCTTGGCCATGTAAGGGCTGTGGAGCATCCGATGGCGTATTACACAAAGCTTTCCGAGGCCAGTGTGGGCAAGGATACCATGACCGGACACTGGGAGATGATGGGACTGCATATCACGAAGCCGTTTCAGACCTTCACGGAAACCGGTTTTCCGAAGGAGCTTTTGGATGAGCTGAGCCGCCGTACCGGACATCCGATCATCGGCAATAAATCCGCCAGCGGAACGGAGATTTTAGACGAGCTGGCAGAGCAGGAAATCGCCACCGGCGCAATGATTGTGTATACCTCGGCGGATTCGGTTCTGCAGATCTGCGGAAATGAGGAGACCTTCGGGCTTTCTGAGCTTTACCGCTGCTGCGAGATTGCCAGAGAGCTGACGATGCGGGATGAGTGGAAGGTGGGCCGTGTGATTGCCAGACCTTATGTGGGCCGGAAGAAGGGCGAGTTCGTCCGCACGGCCAACCGCCATGACTATGCGCTGAAGCCATACGGAAGAACGGTGCTGAATGCACTGAAGGATAAGGGGCTGGATGTAATCAGCGTGGGGAAAATCTTCGATATCTTTGATGGAGAGGGTCTGACCGAATCCAATAAATCCAAGAGCAGTGTTCATGGCATGGAGCAGACCATCGGCATCGCCGGACGGGATTTCCATGGACTTTGTTTTACCAATCTGGTGGATTTCGATGCCCTGTGGGGACACCGGAGAAATCCGGAAGGATATGCGAGGGAGCTGGAGAAGTTTGATGAGAACCTCGGAGTTCTTCTGAAGGAGCTTCGGGAGGATGACCTGCTGATCATCACCGCAGACCATGGAAATGACCCCACCCACACCGGTTCGGATCACACAAAGGAGATGGTGCCGTTCCTGGCCTATTCGCCGTCTATGGAAGGCGCAGGTAAGCTTTTGCAGCAGGAGAATTTTGCTGTGATCGGGGCAACCATTGCAGAGAACTTCCAGGTGGAGATGCCGGAAGGAACCATTGGAAGGTCGCTTTTAGGAGACTTAAAATAAAGAAAGAAGGCGGATTTCTATGAATTTCGAAAAAAAAGAAAAAGTACAATTAAAATGGTTTTTACTCCTTGCCTTTGCCCTGCCCTATCTGCTGGGAATCCTTATGGGCATCGGATTTTATAAGGGAGTGGATGTAAGCGCATTTCCAAATGCCCAGATGTATTATCCGGCGGCCGGCGTAATGCTGGCCGCACTGCTGGCTGCGGGAGCGGGCCGGGAGGAATCCAGGGAGAATCCGAAGCTGCCGAAAAGGTTTTACTGCTTTTTCCTGGTACTGACGGCGGGAATGGCGCTTCTGGCGGCTGCCAGCATCTTTGTAACTCAGGGAACGCTGGTTTTTGTGCTCATCAATGTGTTCCATATCGCCGGTTCCGTGACAGCCTGGATTCTTCTTTTGATGGAGAAGAAGGATATTCGTCAGGCAAACGGACTTTGCTGGAAGTGCACAAAGCAGTCGTTTCTGCTGATTGCTTTATTCGTTGTGCTGTATGGACTGCGTATCGTGCTGTCCTTATGGATAGACGGAAGTCTTGGAGAGTGGTGGAAAGGATATAGCAGTCCGGTTCTCTTAATCAGCGGGGCCGTGGTGCTGCCGATTAACTTTTTCCTTACCTTTGCGGCATTTTTCGGCGAAGAATACGGCTGGCGGTATTATTTTGCGCCGCTTCTGCAGAAGCATTTCGGGCTGAGAAAAGGCGTTTTAATTTTGGGAATCCTCTGGGGATTATGGCATCTGCCAATTAATGTTTTTTACTACAGCCCGGATACCTGGATGCAGAGTATTCTGGCCCAGCAGATTACCTGCATTTCCATTGGAATCTTCTTTTCCTATGCGTACATGAAGACGGGCAATATCTGGGTGCCGGTTGTCCTTCATTATCTGAACAATAATCTGGCGGCGCTGTTAAATGGCGGCGGAGCGGATGCTTTGAGCAATCAGGTGATTGGATGGGGAGATTTGGGATGGGCTCTGCTGATTAACGGAGCGGTATTCCTGCCCTTCCTGTTTGCAAAGGAATACCGGGAACGGAAAAATGAAATACAGGAATGAATTTTCAAATACGCTCTAGCTGGAGGAATCCTCCTCGTCTACGATTCTCTGAAAATCCGCTTCCCATTTCTTCCGCTTTGGGATAAAACGTCCGGCAAAGGCGCCTTTTCCACGGTGCTTCACATAAAAGAATCCGATGATGGAGAAGATAACAGCACCGATGAAATTCACGAACAAATCCATCATGGTATCCAAAAGCCCGATGTCCAGATAACCGCCCAGTCCCAGCGGTCGGCCGTCGATGACAACCTCCCGGATGTTGTTGATATGGTAAACCCTGGTGCCTCCGGCGGGGTCCAGCATGACGGTGGAAATGCGGTTTATGATGGTGTCCTTCTGCATATCCATGCCGAAAAAAGTATCCATGGCGCATTCGAAAAACTCCCACATGACGCCGATGGTCATGGAGAAGCAGAAGGCCACGATGGCCATGTAAAGCGGGGACAGCCTGAACTTGTCCTGACCCTCCTGATTTAACAGGTCCACCAGAGAGAATCCGATGGCGGCGGCCAGAAAACCGTTCATGGTGTGGAGCATGGTGTCCCAGTAGGGGAAACGGGTATAGTAGGAGCCGGCTTCTCCCAGAATCTCGGCGGCAAAAATGAAAATCAGAAGGATGATTTCCAGCGTACTGGGAAATTCAATCCGAAAGCTGACCTGGAGAAAGCTTGGGACAATCAGCAGGAATAAGGTCAGGATGCAGTAGAAAACATTTTCATAGTTCCGGTTTAAAATCTGAAGAATCATAATCAGGATAACCAGCGCACGGAGAGTTAAGTAGACAAAGAAGGAGCTTTTGTGTTCCTTTAATTCCATGGTGATAGCTTTCATCTTATGACGGCATTTTTGTCTGAAATTTTTCATAGGGACTCCTTTTATTTGCGGTTCTATGTTAAATGCTACACGAAAATGGAAAGAAAAGCAAGCAAATTCAAGCATATTGTGGAAAGCGAAAAGTTAAAAAAGAAAGGGATTGTTGATAATGGAGAAGTGTGCTAGAATAATCATGGATTTTACGGAATGAAGACAGAAGAAAGGATAAATGGGTGGTTTTTATGAAGAGAGAAGACATTCACAAAGTACTGATTATCGGTTCTGGTCCAATCATCATCGGTCAGGCCTGCGAATTTGACTATTCCGGAACTCAGGCGTGCAAGGCGCTGCGGAATCTGGGCTATCAGATTGTACTGGTGAATTCCAATCCGGCTACCATTATGACGGACCCGGATACAGCAGATATTACTTATATTGAACCATTAAATGTAGAAAGAATGGAGCAGATTATCGCGAAGGAGCGTCCGGATGCGCTGCTTCCAAACCTGGGCGGACAGTCCGGACTGAACCTGTGTTCCGAGCTTCAGGAGGCTGGAGTCCTGGATAAATATAATGTAAAGGTAATCGGCGTTCAGGTAGATGCCATTGAACGAGGCGAGGACCGTGTTGAATTTAAAAACACCATGAATTCTTTAGGCGTGGAGATGGCAAGAAGCGACGTAGCCTACAGCGTGGAGGATGCGTTAAAGATTGCGGATGAGTTAGGATATCCGGTGGTTCTCCGTCCGGCTTATACCATGGGCGGCGCAGGCGGCGGTCTGGTATATAACCGTGAGGAGTTAAAGACCGTATGTGCAAGAGGCCTGCAGGCCAGTCTGGTAGGACAGGTTCTGGTTGAGGAATCCATCCTGGGCTGGGAAGAGCTGGAGGTGGAGGTTGTCCGTGATGCAAAGGGCAACATGATCACCGTATGTATGATTGAAAATATTGACCCGGTCGGCGTTCATACCGGCGATTCCTTCTGCAGCGCTCCGATGCTGACCATCGCAGAGGATGTACAGAAGCGTCTGCGTGAGCAGGCTTATCGGATTGTAGATGCGATTCAGGTAATCGGCGGAACTAACGTACAGTTTGCCCATGACCCGGTTTCCGGCAGAGTGGTTGTAATCGAGATTAATCCGAGAACCTCCCGTTCCTCCGCACTGGCAAGCAAGGCGACCGGCTTCCCGATTGCTCTGGTTTCCGCTATGCTGGCAGCAGGTCTTACCCTGGATGAGATTCCATGCGGCAAGTACGGCACTCTGGACAAGTATGTTCCGGATGGCGACTATATCGTATTAAAGTTTGCAAGATGGGCATTTGAAAAGTTCAAGGGCGTAGAGGATAAGCTGGGTACTCAGATGAGAGCCGTAGGCGAGGTTATGAGTATCGGAAAGACTTATAAGGAAGCATTCCAGAAGGCAATCCGCTCCCTGGAGCAGAGCTGCTACGGTCTGGGGCATGTGAAGGGCCTGGATAAGAAGACCAAGAAGGAACTGCTGACCATGCTGGCTACCCCAAGCAGCGAGCGTCATTTCATCATGTATGAGGCCTTAAGAAAGGGCGCATCCGTGGATGAGATCTTCCGCCTGACCAAGGTGAAGGAGTACTTCATCCAGCAGATGAAGGAGCTGGTTGAGGAGGAAGAGGCTCTGGTTAAGAATTATACAGGCAGAGTTCCGGCAGCAGCAGACTTAAAGCAGGCGAAGCTGGACGGCTTCTCCGATAAATATTTAGGACAGATTCTGAATGTTTCCGAGGAGAGCATCCGCAATGCCCGTACCGCAGAGGGCGTGGTAGAGGCCTGGGAGGGCGTGCATGTAAGCGGCACCAAGGATTCCGCCTACTACTACTCCAGCTATCATATCGAGGACAAGAGTCCGGTAGACAACGAGAAGCCGAAGGTTATGATCCTCGGCGGCGGCCCGAACCGAATCGGACAGGGTATCGAGTTTGACTACTGCTGCGTACATGCGGCAAAGGCTCTGCGTGAGCTGGGCTTCTCCACGATTATCGTAAACTGCAACCCGGAGACCGTATCCACCGACTACGATACCTCCGATAAGCTGTACTTTGAGCCTCTGACACTGGAGGATGTGCTGGCGATTTACGAGAAGGAGCAGCCGGTTGGCGTCATTGCACAGTTCGGCGGCCAGACCCCGTTAAACCTGGCAGATGACTTAAAGAAATACGGTGTGAACATCCTGGGAACCACTCCGGAGACCATCGACCTGGCGGAGGACCGTGATTTATTCCGCGCCATGATGGAGAAGCTGGAAATCCCGATGCCGGAGGCCGGCATGGCAGTGAACACCGAGGAAGCGCTGGAGGCCGCGCATAAGATTGGCTATCCGGTTATGGTTCGTCCTTCCTATGTATTAGGCGGCCGCGGCATGGAAGTGGTTTACGACGATGAGGCGCTGACCTTCTACATGCAGCAGGCAGTCGGCGTAACACCGGACCGCCCGATTCTGATTGACCGTTTCCTGCATCACGCAACCGAGTGTGAGGCCGATGCAATCAGCGACGGCGAGCATGTATTCGTACCTTCCGTAATGGAGCATATCGAGCTGGCCGGTATCCATTCCGGTGACTCCGCATGTATCATCCCTCCGAGAGGACTGACCGATGCGCAGATTGCCACCATTAAGGATTACACCAGAAAGATTGCGGCAGAGATGCATGTAGTCGGACTGATGAACATGCAGTATGCAATCGAGGACGGAAAGGTATATGTAATCGAGGCCAATCCTCGTGCATCCAGAACCGTGCCGCTGGTTTCCAAGGTATGCGGAATCAATATGGTGAAGATTGCGACAGACATCATTACCATGCCGTTTACCGGCCGCAAGAGCCCGGTTCCGGAGATGAAGGAGAAGAAGTTTGCGCATTACGGCGTAAAGGAAGCGGTATTCCCGTTCAACATGTTCCCGGAGGTAGACCCGCTTCTGGGACCGGAGATGCGTTCCACCGGCGAGGTGCTGGGACTGTCCAGCGACTTTGGCGATGCGTTCTACAAGGCACAGGAAGCAACCAAGAGCAAGATTCCGTTAGAGGGCTGCGTATTAATCAGTGTAAATGACCGGGATAAGGCAGAGGTTGTAGAGGTTGCAAAGGGCTTTTACAAGAACGGCTTCTCCATCATGGCAACCGGAAGAACCTGCGACCTGATTGAGTCCGCTGGTATTCCGGCTCTGAAGGTGAATAAGATTAACGAAGGAAGACCGAACATTCTGGATAAGATTACCAACGGCAAGATTCAGTTAATCGTAAACACCCCGATTGGCCAGAAGGGCGCAGTAGACGACAGCTATATCCGGAAGTCTGCAATCAAGAACAAGGTTCCTTACATCACCACCATGGCAGCAGCCAAGGCGACGGTTGAGGCAATCAAGTCCGCAAAGAGAGACGGAAGACTGCCGGTTAAGTCCTTACAGGAGTTCCACGCAGAGATTACCGATAAATAAGAATAGAGGCATGCCGCAAACCATGCAGATTGCTGGAAGCGGATGCAGCGACAGAGGGGCCGGAGAAATCCGGCTCCTTTTTAAGTATGACGGGCATTAGAGCGTGTTTCGAATATAAGAGATTTGCGTGTTCTATAAGGTTGGAAATTAAATAAAATAGAACCTAAATAACAGAAATAATTGCAAATTTGTAAGAATATTAGTATAATATAATCAGAAGCAAATAATAATAGTTCTGATTATATTGGAGGTGTTTTTATGGCACAGGCAACATTTAGTGTTCGTATGGATGAAACATTGAAGAAACAATTTGATAATTTATGCGCAGAGTTTGGAATGAGTGCTACAACTGCTTTCAATGTGTTTGCAAGGGCTGTTGTAAGAGAGAGAAGAATTCCGTTTGAGATTCAGGCTTCATCTGATGTTTCCAGAGCATCGGGTATGCAGGCATTTATGGCACTTCGTGAAGAGGCTAAGGCGAATGGTGTACAGGATATGTCTTTAGAAGAGATTAATGAAGAGATTCGTCAGGCTCGTTATGGAGGTGACGAATAAATGATTTGTTATGCTGTGATTGATACAAATGTGTTGGTTTCAGCATTGTTATCAAGTCATGACGATGCTGCAACCGTACAGGTTGTTGGAAAATTGTTTTCTGGCGAAGTGATGGGGACTGATGGATGAATATGTCGAAAGCGTTGAGGTTCATCCGGATAATGAGATTAAAGTAATCTGGAAGTAAATATTGAATACAGAGGTTCAAATCGTTGCTAATAAAATAAGTAAAATGGCGAATGTTCAGAAGAATGAAAAAATCGGAACATGCCAGAAGCTGGTTATGCAGTGTAATGCAATGGCTACAAAGATAAAAGATGGTGAGAAAGTTGATATGAACAAGCTCCAAGATCTCCTTATTGATTTAAGAGCGTTTATTTCAGAAATGATTATGGATCTTCATGATGAAGCATTAGGGGAGAGTCTTGTACTTAGAATGGTATTTACCCTGATGCCAGCTTATACATCGCTCTTTAATACATTCCTTCGCAGATATTATTTCCAGAAGAATGCAGTACCGGTAAATTACGAAATGTTCATGAGTCTTTATAAAGAACTGGAAAATGAAAGTTTTATAGAACGTATGCAGGATTATTATTTCTTGGAAGAAAAACTGCATGGAGCAGATGTGCTGGATGTACTCAATGCTCAGACTTTAATTGGATTGAATGGAATGGTTCAGATAGAAGACCAGTTATCTGTTCTTAAAGCTTTAGGAACAAAGGAAAAAGTATTATTGTTTGAGAACGGATTAAATAACTATGCAGAAAAGCGATTAAAAGAATCCATTCCTGTTCTGGCAGGAGAATGTGGCATGGATGAAAAAGAGTGTGCGGGATATTTCTTTGACGAGCTAAAACCGAAGCATTTTAAATGAAGTGAACTCCTGCATTTTGTACATAAACTGCCAATACATAGCCGTGAAGCAGACGGACCGAAGCAAGGAACGACCTGTGAACGAATCGAGACGCTGGTTGGCGTTCAGGCTGCCGGAGAAACTGTGAAAATTCCGTTTTCAGAACGGAATTTTCAGCGGACTTTGTATGAGAAAATGTGCATCAGGCACATTTTCGAGTTGTCCGCGGCAGTTTCGCAGGCAGAATGAATGCTTACCAGCTTCCGATGAGAGAACCGGAGTGACGGCTTCGGCCCGCCTGCTTTACGGCGTAAAGATTGCCATTCGATGCGCTCCTCATGTTTTCATCACAACCGCTTGCGTTCCCCCCTTCTTTCGGGTAAAATAAGTGATTAGGACAGAAAAATAATGACAAAATCACAGAGGGAGCAGAGGATGGAAGGAAGAATTTCAGGACATACAGGACTTATCGCATTATTTGGCTCGCCGGTGGGACATTCCGGTTCCCCGGCCATGCATAACTACAGCTTTGCGAGGCTGGGACTGGATTATGCATATCTGGCTTTTGATATTAAAACCGAAGAAATGAAGGATGCCATCGCCGGGATGAAGACCTTTCGGATGCGGGGGGCGAATGTGACCATGCCCTGCAAGACCGAGGCTTTAAAATATATGGACGAGCTGTCCCCGGCCGCCCGCATGATTGGTGCGGTCAACACCATTGTAAATGACGATGGAAGGCTGACCGGACACATCACCGATGGAATCGGCGTGGTCTGGAGCCTGCGGGATCATGGCGTGGATATCCGGGGAAAGAAGATTACAGTGGCAGGTGCCGGAGGGGCGGCCACCGCCATTCAGATTCAGTGCGCGCTGGATGGAGCAAGGGAAATCTCGATTTTTAACCGTACCGTAGAGAAGGCGGAAGCCACGGCGGAGAAGATTCGTCAGGCGGTTCCGGGCTGCATGGTTCATGCCTTTGACCTTGCCGATACAGAGCGGATGACAGAGGAAATCTACTCCAGCGATATCTTTGCCAATGGAACGAATGTGGGGATGAAGCCGAAGGAGGGCGAGAGCGTGGTAAAGGATATCCGTGCCTTCCGTCCTGGACTTGTGGTGCTGGATGCGGTGTATAATCCCAGAGAGACCAGACTGCTGCGGGAGGCGAAGGAGGCCGGATGCCTGTGCATCGACGGAACCAGTATGCTGCTGTGGCAGGGCGCTGCCGCCTTCAAGCTGTTTACCGGGCAGGATATGCCGGTGAAAGAAGTGAAGGAGCAGTTTTTTCGGTAAAAGAACAGGAGAGCGGAATGGATAGTATGGATAATATAGAAAAGGTCCGTGAAAGCGGAAAACACATTTTTTTAATCGGCTTTATGGGAGCCGGAAAAAGCACGGTGGCGGCAAAATTAAAGGAGCTGCTGCAGGTAAGGCAGCTTGAGATGGACCAGGTGATTGTGGAGCAGAAGAAGATGCCGATTGCGGAAATATTTGAAAAGCATGGAGAGGCGTACTTCCGAGACCTGGAAACCGGACTTCTGCTTGCGCTTCAGCAGGAAAAGCAGGCTGTCATATCCTGCGGCGGCGGTGTGGTGGTGCGGGAGGAGAACGTCCGCAGCATGAAGGAAAACGGCCGCATCGTCCTTCTGACGGCAGAGCCGGAAACCATCTACAGCCGGGTGCGTTACAGCAAGGAACGTCCGATTCTGAATCAGAACATGAGCGTGGATTTCATCCGGGAGCTGATGGAAAAGCGAAGGACACTTTATGAAGCGGCAGCGGATATCACGGTATCCACAGATGGAAAATCCGCAGCAGAAATCAGCAGGGAGATTCTGGACAGGCTGGCTGAGAAAGTGGAGAGTGGATTATGAAGCAGGGAGGAGAGGATAGGAGAACCGAGCAGCCGGTGATTCGTTTTGTGGTGCTTTCGGACATTCATGTGGGTTCCTCGGATTTGTCCGATGAGAATTCGAAGGCGCTGGCAGAGGGGCTGGAGGATATCCGGAATCTGGAGCAGGAGATGGGCGGGAAAATTACCGCTCTGATTACGGTTGGGGATCATACGCAGAATGGCTCCGGGGAGCAGACGGAGGGCTTTTACCGGATTCTGGACCGGTATGCTCCGCTGTCCGATGACCGGATTCTGGTTGCTTTGGGAAACCATGACGCCAGAGGACCGGGACCGGCTGAAAACTGGTCGGAGGACCCGCTGGCAGAGCTGCCGTTCTGGAACGAGACGGCAAAGCCGCTGTACCTTGCAAGGAACCGGCGATACATGCCGAAGGAGCAGGGGCCGGATACGGTTTATTACGACAAATGGCTGGACGGCTATCATTTTATTGTTTTGAATACGGAAAATGGAATCAAGGATGCCTGTACTCTTTCGGACGGTCAGTTAAGCTGGCTGGAAGAGAAGCTTTCTGAGGCGGAGGATGAGCGTCCGGTGTTCCTTTTCGTCCATCAGCCGCTTGTGGATACCCACTGGAGAAGCAATATCTTAAACGGCTTCGGCCTGGAGGATGAAAAGGTAAAGGCGATTTTAAAGAAATATCCGCAGACAATCCTGATGTGCGGTCATATTCATAACGGACACGGCGTAACGGAGGCTGTTGTGAGAGAGTACGGCACGACGGTGGAGGTTCCTTCCTACAACGAGTCTGAAAATGGATACCGGGAAAAGGGAAGCGGCTGCTTTGTGGAGGTATACAAGGACAAGGTGGTGTACCGGGCAAGGAATTTTAACACCTCCGCCTGGCTGCCGGAATACGATATCGTGGTGAAGCTGCCGGTATTGGGCGCAGTTTATCAGAAGGCCTGCAGGCTGGATAAGAAGGAAGGTACCGAGGCGTCCTGGGATGCAGTGGAAGGATGGATGAAGGAAGCGGAGAATATTTTCGAAAGCAAATATATGCAGGATCATCTGGCCTGGGATGATGCCTCCCTGCCTCCGGTTCCGTTGTTTTCAAAAGAAACCGGCGAGAAGGCGGATTGGATTGCAGAAAACCTGCAGGCGGCTGTGGAAAAGCTTCAGAGAGAGAGTTAGTTTCTCACTGCGGACTCATTTTCCCATGAAATAAGAAAAACGGTGTCAGGACCAAAATCCCGGCACCGTTTTTCGATAGATTCCATTTTTCAAATATGCAGTCCCAATTACATGGAGATGATTCCGAACACATTCGCGATGGAGCTGATTAAGATAATCGCGATGCAGACCGGAGCCAGGTACTTCATAAAGAAGCAGTACAGCTTTTTCCGCCTGAACCTGGAGGAAACCTCCATCTCCTCTGCGATTCGGTGAAATCCAACCACTCGGATAATCAGGATGCAGGTGGCCAGCGCGGCAATCGGCATCATAACGGAATTGGTCAGGAAATCAAAAAAATCCAGGATGGACATGCCTAGGATGGTGACAAAATCCAGGGAGCTGAATCCAAGGGCGGATGCGGAGCCCAGCACAATCATAATCACAAACAGGATGAAGGAAGCCTTTTTGCGACTCCAGCCAAACTGGTCCACGAAGGTGGAAACGCTGGTTTCCGCCAGGGAGATGGAACTGGTCAGGGCGGCAAACAGCACCAGCAGGAAGAACATGATGCCGGCCGGGGTGCCCAGACCCATGCTTGCGAATACCTTCGGGATGGTAATGAACATCAGGGAAGGCCCTGCATTTAACATCGCCGGGTCGCCGCCGGAGAAGGCGAATACTGCCGGAATAATCATCAGACCGGCTAAAAGCGCGATTCCGGTATCGAACCATTCAATCTGGGTGGTGGACTGTTCGATATCCACATCCTTTTTGATGTAGGAGCCGTAGGTATATAAGATACCCATTGCGATGGACAGGGAGTAGAACATCTGCCCCATGGCAGCGACCACCGTCATCCAGGAAAAGTTCTTAAAGTTCGGAATCAGGAAATACTTCACACCGGCCAGCGCGCCTGGACGAGTGACGGAATAGCCGGCAACAAAAACCGCCAGAACCACCAGAACCGGCATCATAATCTTGGAAATCCGCTCCACGCCGCTCTCCACACCGGCCAGAATGACCAGGATAACCGCAATGATAAATACCAGGAACCAGATTTCCACGCTGACTCCATCGGAGATGAAGCTGGTGAAATAGGAATCCTCAGCCAGCGCTGAGGCGCTGCCTCTCAGATACTCAAACAGATATTTTGTGACCCATCCGCCGATTACACTGTAATAAGGAACGATCAGCACCGGAATGATGGCATTGACCCAGCCGCCCAGCTTAAAAGGCATGCTTTTTCCAAATGCGCCAAATGCGCCCACCGGGCTTTTCTTTGTCATACGTCCTAAGGCCGTTTCGGAAACAATCAGCGTATAGCCAAAGGTGAGCATTAAAATCAGGTAGACCAGCAGGAACATGCCGCCGCCGTATTTTGCTGCCAGATAAGGGAACCGCCAGATATTTCCCAGCCCCACAGCAGAACCGGCAACGGCTAACACATAGCCAATCTTTCCGGAGAAGCTGCTGCGGGACGCAGAAGAGTGTTCTTCGTTCATTTCTTTCTAACCTCCATTTTTGTAATACCGGTATAATAGTACCATTGACCTGCGGTTCAGGCAAGGGAAAAAAGGGCGAAAAGCAGAAAACGGGAAAAAATATAGTGGAAAATCAGAAAAACACAGAAAAAAATCCACAGAAAACAATTTTGAAAAAAGGGATTGACAAACCACGGTGGCGGGAGTAATATAAACATATGAACAAATGCTCATATGAACGAGCGAAAAGAAAAGAAATCCTGTCTTTAGCCGCAGGAGGAAAGAGGAGGTGACTGATTTGGCGCTCCATGACGTAGAATGTTGTGATACCTGTCAGGTCCATGAGGAACTGGTTCAGGCGGTGAATGCGAAGATGCCGGATGAAGATGAGCTGTATGACCTGGCGGAGCTGTTTAAGGTATTCGGGGATTCCACCCGAATCCGGATTCTGTATGTGCTGTTTGAGGCGGAGCTGTGTGTGTGTGACCTGGCGCAGACCCTGAATATGACGCAGTCCGCGATTTCCCATCAGCTTAAGATATTAAAGCAGTCCAGACTGGTGAAAAACCGGAGAGAGGGCAAGCAGGTGTATTACTCGCTGGCGGATGAACATGTGCGGACCATCATTGACCAGGGACGGGAGCACATCGAAGAGTAAGGGAAAAACGGAAAACAGAGTCAGACGAAGAGAAAACAACGCGAAAAGCCGATTGGAAAAAATTTAAGCAAAGAAATAATACAGAAAATCAGGAGGAAGAAAAGATGAAGAAGAAATTCAAATTACAGGACTTAGACTGCGCAAACTGCGCTGCAAAGATGGAGAATGCGATTAAGAACATCCCAGGCGTTCAGGATGCAAGCGTCAGCTTTATGATGCAGAAGATGGTGATTGAAGCAGATGATGACAAGTTTGACGCGGTTTTAAAGCAGGCGATTGCCGCGATTGAAAAGGTAGAGCCGGACTGCAAGGTTCTGCTGTAGCAGTTTCGTGTACCTGTTTTCACTGACCGCAGGAGAATGAGAAATGGAAGTGTAGGAGGAGTTGACAGACATGACAGAGAAGCAGAAGAAGATGCTGGCCCGCATCTTGGTGACATTTGTATTATTTGCAGGGCTGATGGGAGCGCAGCACAGCGGAAGCGCGCCGTGGCTTGGCCGGTTCCCGGCCGGGTTCCTGATTTATCTGGTTCCCTATCTGCTGATTGGATACGATATCATCTGGAAGGCAGCCCGGAATATCCGGAGAGGCCAGGTATTTGATGAAAATTTCCTGATGATGATTGCCACCTTTGGCGCATTCGGAGTCGGAGAGTATTCGGAGGCCCTGGCGGTGATGCTGTTCTATCAGGTCGGTGAGCTGTTCCAGAGCTACGCGGTGAACCGTTCCCGCCAGTCCATTGCGGATATGATGAACATCTGTCCGGAATATGCCAATATCGAGGAGGACGGACAGCTTGTGCAGGTGGACCCGGATGATGTGGAGCCGGGCGATATCATCGTCATCAAGGCCGGGGAACGGATCCCTCTGGACGGCGTGGTAACGGAAGGTGAATCCATGATTGATACGGCGGCCTTAACCGGTGAGTCGGTTCCGAGGAAGGCATCTGCCGGCGATACGGTAATCAGCGGCTGTGTGAATGGAAGCGGCACCTTAAAGGTGCAGGTAACGAAGGCATTCGAGGATTCTACCGTGGCCAAGATTCTGGAGCTGGTGGAGAATGCGGGGACCAAGAAGGCGAAGGTGGAAAACTTCATCACCCGCTTTGCCCGGTATTACACTCCGGTGGTCACCATCGGCGCTGCGCTGCTGGCTGTGATTCCTCCGCTGGTGCTCGGAGGCGGCTGGGGCGAATGGATTCAGAGAGCCTGCATTTTCCTGGTAATTTCCTGCCCCTGCGCCCTGGTCATCTCCGTTCCGCTGGGATTCTTCGGTGGAATCGGCGCAGCCTCTAAGATTGGCGTTCTGGTAAAGGGAAGCAACTTCCTGGAGGCGGTGGCCGAGATGACTACCATTGTATTTGACAAGACCGGAACCCTGACAAAAGGGGAATTTAAGGTGACAGAAGTGTCCGCTGCGGCCGGAATGGAGAATCGCTTTGACGCAGATGGGAATGCGGAGCGGAACGCAGAAAACGGTGTGAAAACATGGTCTGCGGCGGAGGAGCAGGTCCTTCGTCTGGCAGCGTTCGGCGAGGGCTACTCCAATCATCCGATTTCCAATTCCATCAAGGAAGCCTACGGAAAGACGCTGGATTTGAATCTGGTATCCGATGTAGAAGAGATTGCCGGACACGGAATCCAGGCGAAGGTGGAGGGCCGCACCGTTTTGGTGGGCAATGGCAGACTGCTTGCAAAGAAGGGCGTGGCCTTTGCCGAATGCCGCAGCATGGGAACCGTGGTGTATGTGGCCTGCGACGGCGTATTTGCCGGAACCATCGTGATTTCTGATACCATCAAGGAAGGCGCGAAGGAAGCCATCCGCGATATGAAGCAGGTAGGCGTTAAAAAATGCGTCATGCTGTCCGGCGACCGGAAGGAGACGGCGGAGGAAGTGGCCAGAGAACTGGGGCTGGACGAGGTTCATGCGGAGCTTCTGCCGGGCGATAAGGTAAGCAAGGTGGAAGAGCTGTTAAAGAAGCAGCCGGATAAGAAGCGCCTGGCCTTCGTCGGCGACGGCATCAACGACGCGCCGGTGCTCACCAGAGCGGATATCGGAATTGCCATGGGAAGCATGGGCTCCGATGCGGCCATCGAGGCGGCGGATGTGGTGCTGATGGACGATGATGTAAGAAAGATTGCATCCGTTGTCCGGATTTCCAGAAAGACTCTGCGGATTGTGAAGCAGAATATCGTATTTGCCCTTGGCGTGAAGGCGCTGGTCCTGCTGCTGGGCGCATTCGGCGCGGCAAACATGTGGGAAGCGGTATTCGCGGATGTGGGAGTTTCGGTGATTGCGATTCTGAATTCGATGCGTGCGCTGAAAACAAAATAGACTCAGTTAGAGAAGACAAACCTTTGGAAAATGAAAAAATTTCAGAGGTTTGTCTTTTTTGTATTGACAAATGCCATAATCTTCCTTATAATTCATTTTTATAAATCATATTAAATTGATATGAATTATATGAAAAGGAGACAAC
Organism: Lachnospiraceae bacterium; assembly: GCA_030536455.1. GTDB lineage: Bacteria > Bacillota > Clostridia > Lachnospirales > Lachnospiraceae > Caccovicinus. Next base: position 17,144 of record JAUNPZ010000028.1, read on the forward strand.
GCCTATGAGACAGTTTAAATTTGAGACCCTGCAGCTTCATGTAGGACAGGAACAGGCAGACCCGGCTACCGATGCAAGAGCCGTGCCGATTTACCAGACCGCATCTTATGTATTTCACAACAGCGCTCATGCAGCAGCGCGGTTCGGCCTGCAGGATGCCGGAAATATCTACGGAAGACTGACGAATCCTACCGAGGATGTGTTTGAAAAGAGAATGGCGGCCTTAGAAGGCGGCGTGGCGGCCCTGGCAGTGGCCTCCGGCGCGGCGGCGGTGTCCTACACGCTTCAAAATCTGGCTCATGCCGGGGAGCATATCGTGGCGGCCAATAATATCTACGGCGGAACCTATAACTATCTGGCCCATACCTTCCGGGACTATGGAGTAGAGACCTCCTTTGTAAATCCACAGAACTTTGATGAACTGGAGTCGGCCATTCAGGAGAATACCAGAGCCGTTTTCATTGAAACTCTGGGTAATCCCAATTCGGATGTGGTGGATATCCAGCGGATTGCCGCGATTGCACATGCCCATCAGATTCCGCTGGTCATTGACAATACCTTTGGAACTCCGTACCTGATCCGCCCGATTGCGTATGGCGCGGATATCGTGGTTCATTCCGCGACGAAGTTTATCGGCGGCCATGGAACCACGCTGGGCGGGGTGATTGTAGACGGAGGTAAATTCGACTGGGAGGCATCCGGAAAATTCCCGTCCCTGACGGAACCAAACCCAAGTTATCATGGAATCAGCTTTACGAAAGCGGCTGGTCCGGCGGCGTTCGTTACCAGAATCCGCGCCATTCTCCTTCGGGATACCGGTGCGGCGATTTCCCCATTCCATTCCTTCCTGCTGCTTCAGGGGCTGGAGACCCTTTCGCTGCGGGTGGAGCGGCATGTGGAGAATGCGCGGAAGGTGGTTTCCTACCTGGAGGCGCATCCTCAGGTGGAACGGGTCCATCATCCATCGGTTTCTGAGGATGCCGGACAGAGGGCCTTATATCAGAAATATTTCCCAAATGGAGGCGGTTCCATCTTTACCTTTGAAATCAAAGGAGACCGGCAGAAGGCCATGGATTTTATCGACCATCTGAAGCTGTTTTCCCTGCTGGCCAATGTGGCAGATGTAAAATCGCTGGTGATTCACCCGGCCTCGACCACCCATGCACAGTTAAATGAGGAGGAGTTAAAGGAGCAGGGCATCTACCCGAATACCATCCGGCTCTCCATCGGAACAGAGCATATCGATGATATCTTATGGGATCTGGAGCAGGCGTTTGAGGCGGTAAAAGGGTAGGCTTATTGTTCCAAGCGGCAGGCCATGTACATTCCGATTGCGTATATTCATAAACGATTCCCAGTGGTAAAGAACAATTTACTGCTGGGGATTTTTTATGCCCTTTTTTAGCATGGATTTTTGTATCGAAATTTGATAGAATGAAGTCAGTTGCAAATAAGAATTTGTAGAAAGGAACTCGTGGAGATTATATGGATAAACTAACAAACCCAGTTGCAATGAGAATACAGGAATTATTGAAAACATTAACACCTCAACAGGTTGAACAAATAAATAATATAAGGGATCTTCCAAAGGAAGAAATTTGTCTTAAAAAGATAAAGAGAAAAATGAAACCTAATCTTTCTGAAGGTGATATTTTTGCTATGCATTTACCTGAAGATGTTTATATGTTTGGTAAAATAATCAGAATGACCCACAACATTCCTATGATTGATGAGGATTTCTTCATCGTGTTTGTAGGAGATAAAGTATCAAAAGAGATGTCCAATTATCAAACAGAGTTCGATGATGAACATATCACAATGGGTCCTTGGATTATTGGCGAAGGTCTATGGAGGAATGGAACATTCTTTACTGTAGGTCATTGTGATATTACTGAAAAAGAGAAACAGTTAGATTATGGTTTCTTTAAGTTTAAACGTTACCCTAATGGATATATTGTAGATGTTGATGGCAAAGTGTTAGACAAGGAACCAAAGTATCTTGAACATGGCGCTTATCATACCATTAATGGAATTGAATTTGATGTGAGAGAAGCACTAATACTGCACCCTGAAATAATGGAAAATGTAAAGTAGCGAGGAAAAGAAATCCCAGCTTGGCGAGACGCAAAATAGAAGTTGTAAAGGTGGAAAAAGATGAAACAAAAATATCAGATATATAAACATATTGGAAACATCTCTGAACCAAATAATGGCTGGACAAAGGAATTAAATTACATTAGTTGGGATGATAAAGAGCCTGTATATGATATACGGACTTGGAATGAAAGTCATACTGAATGTGGCAAAGGTGTTACAATAACTGCGGGGCAGATGAAACGTCTGCATGAACTGCTTAGGGATAAAGTGATTTTTTAATTGTGTCTAAGAGGTACAACTTCCAGCTTGTTGGATTGCAATAAGCAAATATAACGGGCTGTTATATAAAGACAGAGTTTGAGACGCTGATTCAGGAAAGATTACGAGGTATTTGAATGGAAATACAGGAAATTCGGGAGCGGATATGGGCGCAGAACCGTCTGACGGCGCAGATGGAGGAGCTGAAAAAACGCCGGAAGGAGCTGGAGCGGTCGGAATGGGAGCTGCGCACGGCGCGGGAGCGGGAGCAGGCCGATGTGGACCGGCTGGAGCAGGGCAGTCTTGCAAAATTCTTCTATGCCATAATGGGAAAGGGAGAAGAGAAGCTGGAAAAGGAAAAGCAGGAGGCCTATGCGGCGGCCGTGAAGCACGATACGGTAAAGAGCGAGCTGGATGCGGTCTGTCAGGAAATTCGTCAGATGGAGCAGAAGCAGGAATCGGTCATCCGGCTGGAGCAGGAGCTTGAGCGGGCGCTGGAGGAGAAGAGCCGGTGGCTGAAGGCGAACTGCCCGGAGCAGGCGGAGACGATTTTGCAGGCAGAGGCCAGCCTGGCTCAATGGAATGGGGAATTGAAGGAAATACGGGAAGCGGAGGAGGCCGGGAGAAGGGCAGAAAATCAGGCAGAGGCTGTGAAAAAGAGCCTGGACAGCGCGGAAAGCTGGGGAACTCTGGATTTGCTGGGCGGCGGCCTGGCATCCACCATGGCGAAGCATTCCCGCATGGATGAGGCACAGCAGCGGATTAATGAACTGCAGACTTGTCTGGCGGCCTTCCGGACGGAGTTGATCGATGTGCCGGTCTGCGCAGACATACAGGTTCAGACGGACGGATTCCTGCGCTTTGCAGATTATTTCTGGGATGGCTTTCTGGTGGACTGGACGGTTCAGAATCAGATACGGGAAGCCCAGGACCAGATTTCCCAGGTAATCGCCCAGGTACGCGGAATCCGGATGGATTTGCAGGCGATGGAGCAGCGGCTGGAAAAGCAGATGGAGGAGAAGAAGCAATGGCTGGAAATGTATATCGGACAGGCCTGATTTCCTTATCAGAGGAGCAGAAAAAACATATCATGGAGGAAATCCGGGCATTCTATCTGGATGAGCGGGGCGAGGAAATCGGAATCATCGAGCAGAGCCAGATTCTGGATTTATTTCTGGACAAGCTGGCTCCTATGGTGTACAATCAGGCCCTGGATGATGCGAAACGATGGCACGGTCAGCAGATGGAGAATCTGGAGGCGGATTATTACCTGCTGTATCGGGAGTGAAGACAGGAAGGAATAGGAGGGCGTAAAAGTGGAAGAGCAGAAGCAGTTGGACTGGGATATTACCGAGGAATATTTCCAGGCAGATGAGAGCAAAGAGGAATTGAAGCTGGAAGATTTTATGACAGAGGAGGATGAGAACGAGTATCATCAGGAAGGCAGCGGAGAACTGGAAAAGACGGCGGAGGATGTGAAGCAGGTGCTGAAGCGGTCGGCGGAGGGAATGACCATCCGGGAAATCGCGGAGGCCCTGAAGCTGGAGGAGGAGTATGTGTATAATATCCAGCTCTGCGCACAGAGCTTTGCGGACAGCGACCCGGTTTCCGTTGCACATATGATATTGATGGGATAGCAAACGGAAAGAGGAGTTTGGCCGGGAGGCGCAGGAAAACTGGAGAGACTGGAAAAATGGTAATTACCAGGCATTTCCTATATACTTACTAGGAAAACTATGATATCATAAATGCGTAACAAAGTTGTAACATTTATGTAATACATAGGAGGTACTATATGAAGAAATTACCATTGTTCGCCCTGTCAATCCTTGCAGCCGGAGCCATCTCCGGAACCGCAGCATTCTCCTCTCATGCAGGCGTGAAGACGATTGTGCTGGGCAAAAATCAGGGGCAGAATGTGACCTGCCAGCTTGGAACCGGGGACTGCGGCAAAGATGGTTTCCAGAATAACGGATGGAATGGATTTGGCAATTGCAGCACAGGCTCCGGAAACTGCGGCCTTGGCTCCGGAAACTGCAGCACAGGTTCCTGCAATTCCGGCTCCGGGTTTGGAAACAGCGTGAATGCAGGCAGCTCCATCCGCCTGGAAAACATGCTCTCCGGCAAGGGGATTTCCCTTGGCGCAGGTTCCAGCTGCCGGTAAGAACGGCACTGCGCCGGACTGCGAAGCAGAAGAATGCAGCAAAAATAACTGCAGAAACGGCTGAAAACCGGCTTCCAAAGTCGGAATATATTTCAGAGCCAGAATATATTTAAAATAAAATAGGATATCAGGGAACTGGCAGTAAAGAATAGTGCAGCCCGGCTGAAAAAGCCGGAAATCCGGGCACATTCGGAACTGCCTTTTCTTTATATGTATATTACGGTTCATCCGAACTGCAATTTTCAAATTCATCGGCGCAGCCGGAAAAGCATGCAAGCGGATCTGGAAGCAATTTATAATTCGCTGTACCAATACCCAGCCGTGAAGCAGACGGACAGAAGCAAGGAACGACTTGTGAATGAACGCTTACCAGCTTCCGATGAGAGAACCGGAGTGACGGCTTCTGCCCGTCTGCTCCACGGCGTATGGATTATGGTATATGGGATTTGGCATTCGGAACCGCCGCCATTTCTTTCTGTTGACATTTTTATCCGATTTTGTATAATTTATGAGAGCAAAGAAACGTCGAACCGTCCATTTAACAAAAAATTCATAAAACCGTAAGAATGAGAAAGCGGAATGTAATTGAGCCAGAGGACTATTTTCTGCTAAAATGATAAAGAGTATTTTGAAACTGGGACAGAAGAAAATCGAAGAAACAGGAGCATCGGGAAAAATGATGGAACAGAGAATACAAAAAATAAAGAAAACAAGAAAAACAAGGAAAAATAAAGCATGGCGGATGACGGCGGCAGCCCTGGGCATGGCCCTTTTCTGTCAGCCCTTTTCGGCGCTGGCCGGTGAGTGGGACCGGGTGGGCAATGCCTACCAGATGCCGGACGGCACCCTGATTAACGGCGTATTTTCCAGAGGAATCGATGTGTCCTACTGGCAGCAGGACATTGACTGGAATCAGGTAGCGGCGGACGATGTGGATTTTGTTATGCTGGCAACCCGTTTCCGCGGCCAGGTGGACCCGTATTTTGATTCCAATGCGAGAGAGGCCAGAGAGGCCGGACTGGAGCTGGGCGCTTATATTTATTCCTATGCAACGTCGGTGGAGATGGCGGAGCAGGAGGCCGATTTCGTGCTGGAGCTGATCAAGGATTACCCAATCTCCTATCCGGTGGTATTTGACGCGGAGAATAACGACACGCTGGGAACCTTATCCCCATATGAGGTCAGCCGGGTGATTAACGCATTCTGCAAAAAAATCAAGGATGCCGGATATTATCCGATGGTATATGCCAACGAGTACTGGCTGAATAACAAAATCGACCTTTCCCAGTTAAACTATGACATCTGGGTGGCCCGCTACAATACCATGTACACCTTCCAGAATCCGAAGATGTGGCAGGCGACGAATACCGGCTCGGTCAATGGCATCAGCGGAAATGTGGATATCAATTTCCTGTTTACCGACTACTCCCAGATTATTCCGGCCAATACCTGGCGGACCATAGGGGGGAATACATACTACTATCAGAATGACGAGATGCAGAAGAGCGCCTGGATTCACGATGGAAACGGCTATTACTATATGGATGCCCAGGGAAGTCCTGCGAAGGGCTGGCTGAACATGCCGGAGGGAAGCTATTATCTGGACGAGGAAAAGGGACAGATGGTTTATGGCTGGAAGGAGCTGGAGGGAAGCTGGCGCTATTTCAAGCAGTCCGGCCTGATGGCCACCGGCTGGCGCGAGGTGGACGGAAGCTGGTACTACATGGATGAGCAGGGCCGGATGCAGACGGGCTGGCAGGAGCTGGGCGGCAAGCGGTATTATCTGTCAGACAGCGGCGTGATGCAGAGCGGCTGGCAGGATTTAAACGGCGTGCGCTATTATCTGGACGGTTCCGGAGCCGTGACCTACGGCTGGCAGAACGTGGACGGCGCCTGGTATTATCTGGACCGCTTCGGCGTGATGCAGACGGGCTGGCAGAATATAAACGGCGCATTTTATTATCTGAATGAGAGCGGCGTGATGCAGACGGGCTGGCAGAATGTAAATGGCGCATATTATTATCTGGACGGCTCCGGCATGATGCAGAGCGGCTGGCAGGAAATCGACGGCGCCCTGTATTATCTGGACCAGACCTCCGGTCAGCTTGTGGTGAATGCAGTTCTGGATTATAACGGCGTGCAGGTTCAGGCAGATGCCAATGGCGTCTGCACGGCGGTTCCGGCAGAAGGAAGCACGGAAGCCGAAGCCGGTGCGGAGAACGGAAACCTGGCCGGGGAAGCTCCGGCATCTGGCGCGCAGCCGGAGAACAGCGCCGGAACCGCAGGAAGCGGTTCGATTCACGCAGGTGAGATGGAGAATGCGCATACGGTGGAAAAGCCTTTTTAAGTACGTTTTACATATCGGTTCAGCAGGTCTTCGCATCTGATGCGCGGACCGTAAGGAAACGTGGGCGGACGGATCCAATATAAAAAGTCAGTACACAGCCGGGAAGCAGGCAGAAAGCAGCTTCCGATGAGAAAATCGGAGCGATGTTTTCTGCCTGCCTGCTTTCCGGCTTTTATAGATTGACCAGGCGGTAAGGCGGGTGTCCAGAATCGTAAAAATCGGTATGTTCATGGACCGCTATCCGGCAGAGCTTTCCGGAGGCCAGCAGCAGAGAGTTGCCATCGCAAGAACCCTGGCGCCGGAGCCGGATGTGCTGTTCATGGACGAGCCGTTATCCAACCTGGACGCCAAGCTGCGCCTGGAGATGCGCTATGAGCTGCAGCGGCTTCATGTGGAGACCGGAAGCACCTTCGTATATGTCACCCACGACCAGATGGAGGCCATGACTCTGGCAACTAAGATCTGCCTGATCAACAATGGCGTTCTCCAGCAGTACGATGCGCCGCTGGATGTGTACAACCGGCCGAAGAATCTGTTCGCGGCGGATTTTGTAGGAAATCCTTCCATCAACTTTATCGAGGCGAAGGGAACCCAGAAGAAGGATGGAAGCGGAAGCATGGAATTAACCATACTGGGCGGAAAACGGGCCAGGTTCCTTCCCAGGGAGCCCTTCTGCTTAAAGGACTGGCAGGAAAACCGGGACAGGGAAGCAGCAGAAGCAGAGCGGTGTCATCAGGAGAGGATGAAGGATAAAAAGGCGGTGGAGAAGGGGAATAAGGACGAGCGGTTCCGGTACCACATCGCCAGGGTGAATGAAGAGGATTACAGTCTGGAGGAGGAGCCGGAGATTACGGATGAGGATTTTGTAATAGGCGTCCGCCCGGAGCGGATAAAAATCACGCCCACCGGCAATCTGGAGGCCGTTGTCTACGGAGCTATGCCGACCGGCATGGAGTCCACCTTAAAGCTGAGGGTCGGCGATTTCCTGCTGACCGGCGTGATTTTCGGCGGCGTAACCTATCGAATCGGCCAGAAGGTGCGGCTGGATATCGACGGGGACGAGATTCTCCTGTACGACCGGAAGTCCGGGATGTTTGCAGCGGCGGGGAGAGTGGAGATTGGGGAAGAATAACCGTAAAGTCGAAAGAATTTCGAAAATAAGAGATTCTTTCGACTTTATTTTTTATGAAATAAATTGTGATGAAAGAAATTGACTAATAATTAGATTATAAGTTGACCGAAAGACAATCAAGGGATATAATATCATCTATAAATAAAGAAATAGCTGATATATAGATGAGATAAAAAGCAGGGGGCATAGTATATGTCGATAAGCGAAATTTTGTTTTACGGCGGTCTGGTGCTTATGGGAGGCGCCTTTTTTTGTGCAGTGTCAGGAATCCTTTTCTTTGGTATAGTTAGACGAAAATTGAAGGAAAAATTAGACCAGGAATATGGAAAAGAGGAGCATAGCTGAATAACAGCAAAAGAACAGAGGGGGATGGAGTATGTCTCAGGTTATCGATGGGGTTTATGAAATAATAAAGGAAATTGGCTCCGGAGGCGGGGGAATCGTATATTTGGGATGCCATCTGCGGCTGAATAAACCGATCGTACTGAAAGCAGATCGGCATACATGGACGTCTAGTCTGGAAGCAGTTCGGCGGGAAGTGGATATGCTGAAAGGCCTGAGCCACACTTATATCCCGCAGGTGTATGATTTTGTCCGCCAGGATGGAATCGCCTATACGATTATGGATTATATTGATGGGGAAAGTCTGGATAAGCTGCTGGAACGAAAAGAACCATTATCCCAGCCTCAGATTATTCATTGGGCCTGTCAGATTTTAGAGGCACTTTGTTATCTCCACAGCCGTCCGCCGTATGGGGTGCTGCATGGAGATATTAAGCCATCGAATATCATGCTCCGTCCGAACGGAGATATCTGTCTGATTGACTACAATATTGCCCTGGCGCTTGGAGAAAACGGCGCTGCTCAAGTGGGACTTAGCCGCGGCTATGCCTCGCCGGAGCATTACGGGTCGGAATATGTCAGCCGGAAAAGCACGGAAGGTTTCTTTTCATCCATCAGTTTATCGGGAAGAAGGTCAGCCGAAAAAACGGAAAAAGTGGACGGAGCGGTATTAAATGTGCGTTCCGATATATACAGTCTCGGAGCAACCTTATATCATTTGCTGTCAGGATATCGCCCGGCACAGGATGCGATGGATGTAAAGCCGCTGGGACCGGAAGTGTGCAGTCCGGCTGTCTCTGCCATCATAAAAAAGGCGATGGAACCGGTACAAAGCCAGCGCTATCAGTCGGCACAGGAAATGCTGGATGCATTTTATAATCTGCACCGTCAGGACAGAAGAGTAGTTTATTACAAAAAAGGAGCCGCTGTTTTTTCGGCGGCTTGTATTACCCTGTTTTTGACCGGCGGAGTCTGTTCTTTTATCGGATTAAAGCAGATGGAACAGAACAAGGCGTCATTGGCGATGGCCGGGTATTCCGCAGACGAACTTGCAAGGGGCAATCTGTCCGGGGCGGTGAAGCAGGCGCTGGAAGCAATCCCGGATGGGGACAGCATCCTGGATGCTCCGGTTACGCCGCAGGCTCAGAAAGCATTGACGGATGCATTGGGGATTTATGATTTATCCGAGGGATTTAAAGCGGTTGATACCATTCCCCTTCCGTCAGCTCCTTTTAAAATAGCGGCATCGCCCCAGGGGACTTATTTCGCGGCAGTTTACGACGGAACCGCAGCCGTTTTTCGAACCGAGGATGGACAGGAGGCGGCAAAGCTTCCTGTTCAGAGGTCCGCATTGTCGGATGTTGTGTTCCTGGATGAAAAACGGCTGCTCTACGCTGGAAAGGATGGGGTGTCGGTCTATGATTTGGATACGGGAGAAATCGTATGGACCGGAGAGACGGCAACGACACTGGCGGTCTCCGGAGACGGCAGGATAGCAGCGGCGGTGAACCGGGATGCCGAACAGGTAACGATTTACCGGACGGAGGATGGAAGCAGACTGAATGAACGGTCCTTTGAAAATCATCACATGGCAGTGGCGGCAAATGATATTTTTGCAGATCCGGGAGGGAGATTATTTGCCTTGAATGAAGATGGAAGTCTCCTGGCAGTCAGCTTTTCAGATGGGGCTCTGTTTATTTATGATCTGGATAATCCGGAGGAAGACATGATTCTGTATGATGAGTCCGAATATCAGGAGTTTTCCGGCGGCTTCTGTGGAAAATATCTGGCTTTTACGGCGGATAAAGAGGACCAGTCGCTATTCGGACTGATTGATACCGAAGAAGCGGTTTATGCAGGCGGCTATGAATCCAGAGATAAATCTCTGCTGAAAACGGATGAAGACGGCATTTATCTTTCCAGGGGAAATCTGCTGGCGCGTTTTGACCCGGATACTCTGGAGGAGACGGAGCTTGCATATACAGACCATGTAAATATAACGGGTTTTTCAGTAGGAAAAGAGTTTGTGCTGGTTGCTTCGGATGACAATTCATTTTCCTTTTATGACAGTGGAACGCATCGGATGTCAACCGAACGCAGTCAGGAAAACTGCGATTTCGTACAATTGACCGGGACATACGGAATTATTGGAAATCGCAATGAGCCTTCCCTGCGGCTGATGCGGCTGGAGAAGAGGGAGGCAGAAGATTTGCTGACTTATGATGCCCGTTATCCGCACGACGAAGCACGCATCAGCCAAAATGGGCGGACGGCCATGCTCTTCAGTTATCAGAATTTCAGGATTTATGATATGGATGGCCAGGTGGTGTCCCAGACAGAACTTCCAAATCCAGAACAGATTTATGACCAGCAGTTTCGGAAGGAAGAAGGGGATTCCTGGCTGGAGGTTATCTGGTATGACGGAACCGTTCGCTGCTACAGCGCGGCAGATGGTTCGCTGATTTCGGAACAGCAGGGAGAGGCTCCGGGAAAAGAACTGTATGAGGAATTTGAGACAGAGCAGTATCGGATTGCGTCCCCGCTTCACGGCACGCCGAAGGTCTACGACCGGGAAACCGGAAAGCTGGTAACGGAATTAGAAAAGGATGATTATCTGACCTATGTGACCCAGGTCGGGGAGAATATCATTACCGAGTATGTCAGTGCAGAAGGGGAACGCTACGGGCTTTTATTAGATAAAAATCTGGAGACGCTGGCTGTCCTGCCGAAGCTTTGCGATATCAACAACGGAATGGCAGTATTTGATTATGAAACCGGGAATCTGCGGCAATGCCGCTTGTATTCCCTTCAGGAGCTGGTTGCTCTTGGAGAGAAGTATATCAAAGAAAATGGGAAAGGAGAAATATGAGATGAAGAAGTTCAAAAGAGGGTTAGCAGCGGTTCTGGCTACGCTGCTTATGGTTCCAGCCCAGCCGGTATCAGCGGTGCAGGTACCGCTTCCCATAGAAAAAGAAAACGCAGATAACGGAAGTCCAAGCACAGCAGGGCGGACGGAAGGGGGCAGCTCCCATCGGGAAAGCGGTTCCTATGAAAAGCCGGAGAGGGGAACTTCCAGTACGGCAGGCCGTGAAGAAGGAGGCAGTACTTCCGGAAAAGAGGATGCGGTGGAAAGAAAGGGGTCACCAAGTCTGGCAGAGCGGGAGGAGAAAAGAGGCGTCTGCTTCAATACCGGAAACTATGAATTTAACATCGTCAGTATGGAAGAATTTATGGATGAAGGAATCGGGGATGATTACTTTGATGATGATGGAAGCTATACCATTCAGATTCCGGAAGCAAATCCATTCTTCCCATATGAGGTGCAGTTCACTTATAATGGAAAGGTTACCGAAGAGTGGTTTATGACGCCGGAGGATTGTGTGGAGATTGGCGGCCATGCCTTTTATGTATCGGCGTATTTCGATAATACGGCTGTCACCCAGATGAGCTTTCAGGTGGCCGGGGATACCGTAGTGGTATATCCGAAGGAAAAAGAATTTACCAATGACGGCGGAATGATGCCGATGTCGTTGCTGCCGCTGGAGGAAGTGAATCTTACGGTGGATCTGACTGCGTATACACCGGTGGAATTAACTCAGGTATCGCTGGATACTATTTTTACAGGCGAGAATGCTTTGACCAGTGAGGATAAGGTATCCTGGTGTATGACTTATGGCAATGATGATTATACAATCAGTTCCCCAGGGGATTTTATTGATTTAAGTTATGATACCGAATATGGCAGAGCAGTCTGGGAGATGATTGTAGGAGAGGAAAGCCAGCTTGCAGCAGATAATATCCGGTATCGGGTGGATTTAGATACGGCACGCTCGAAAGAATGGCTGACGCCATCGGTTTATCTGCAGGATGATAAGGAGAACCGGACCAGTGTAGAGGTATTGGATAAGAGCGCGTATAATGATAACGGCTATTCGGATTATTATAGCAATCGTGGCGGCTCGCAGCGTTCTTTTGCAATCCCGGTTTCGAATCAGGCGGTAGAAGATGAAACCCAGGCCTATGTCGGATTAACCGTCAATGAATCGATTTTCAGCGGAAAGAGCGGTTCAATCCGGGCTTATGAAGGATATTTTGAAACTGCCCAGGAGGCTGCTTCGGGAACGGACATTACGGAGAAGCTTTTTGCTTCGGATATGTCTAAAACGAATGCAGGTTATGTGATGATGCTGGATGAGGATTCCTGGGTGACGTTTGTTTCAGAGGATTCCGCCGGGAATGTGACAGGGTGTCTGCCGGTTCGTATATATATTAATCTGGAAGATAATCATGTAAATCTGGATGGGTTGTTTAGCTGGGAAGAGGGAGAACGTGTACATGTTACTGATGGATGGAGCCGCAGACGTATGGACGGTTATTATCAGGTAACGGTTACGATAGATCCTCTTTATTCTGCAGCGGATGATTATTATGCGGTATTTGAGTATTATCAAAAGGGAAGAAAGCAGAATTCGGCGGTTACGGCCGCTTATGTCGGCTGGCATTCTTCGATTGCAGAAGCATCAAAAGCGGGGGCTGTGGATATTAAAAACCAGCTGTTTGCAGATGTTGATACAGGCAGTGAGGTCGGGTTCAAAGGCAATTACAGCGATGGTGTCCGGTTTACCATGTTTGTAGGCGCGGATGGTTCGGAAAATCAGGAGATTTACAAATTTCTTTTAAAGAGTGTGGAAGGTGTAAAGAATCTGAGCGACAGTACAGCCGTGTATTTTAATGGATTGCGCGATGCGAACGGGGATTCCATTGATTGTTATGTGGTTGATGATAAAGAAGATTCCTATGGCAACTATAATTACTTGACAATCATGGTAGATGAAACGGTGGATTTGACTTCATTGGCTCCGGAATTTTACATAATGGATAAAATGAATCTGTACGCCTCCGGAAGCAGTACCCCGGAGATCAGCGGAAAATCCGTACACGATTTCTCAAATGGTCCGGTACAGTATACCGCTTCTGCGGAGAACAAGGAAGCTTCGAAGAACTACTGGCTGCAGATTGTCAAGGCGGAAGACGGAGAAGGAAAGCTGTATGTAAACAGCCTGGCCGACCAGGAGGCGGATACGAAAGAAGAGAATGGGGTAATTTATTCGACTCGTGAAATTTTCATTGATGGCCTGCATAACTATGTTCATGACATTGTGCTTGCCAATATGGGAAAGACGCCGATTTCAGATTTAAATGTGGAACTGGCTTCGGATTCGGTGGAGCTGGATGATTACTGGACATTGAATGGAGGATATGAATTATCTGGATTTGCCGGTGTGAATGGTGGAAGCAATTATGGTGAGCTGCCAAATCTTGCAAAGATTCGCCTGAAGGCCAGAACGAATCCTGCAACAAGTTCGAATGCGGTTCCGAATGAGGCTTCCGGTACCCTGACTATAAAATCCGGCAGCACGGTTCTGATGGTATTTACCTTAACCGGTGCGGTAGGCGATCCGAGCATCATTACCACAGATATTCCGCAGGCAGTAAAATATGTTCCTTATGGTACGATGATTCAAAACAGCAATAAGTATGACTGGAATCAGGTAAGCTATCGGCTGGTCGGCGGGAAACTGCCTGCTGGTATGGAAGTGAAGCCAAATGGCGAAATATATGGTGTTCCGACCGAAGCGGGAACCTTTACCTTTACGGTTCAGATGCAGAGCAGTATCCATTCTTTTGCGTCCAGCAGAGTGACATATGATTTAGTAGTAGTAGAAAATACCGATGCAAACGTAGATGGCGCGACGGACAGCGGTTATGATGTTTTACAGCGTATACCGGATATTACGTTAAGCTCGGTTGATGCACATACCTTTGTTTCAAAGGGTGTATATGGCGAGTTTGTGGATGTGTTTATTGATGGACAGAAGCTGGCAGCCGGAACCGATTATGATTCCGAATCCGGCAGTACCAGAATTACCATCAAGAGTCAGACCCTGAAGGTATCCAATACACCAGGCACCCATACCCTTGGTGTGGAATTCCGTACAAAGGACACCAATACGCTGAAGCGGGCGGCGCAGAACTATAGGGTAGAAGGAAAAGGAAGCATCAGCGATGACGATGATGACGAGCATGATGACCGTGAATCCAAGTCTGACCTTACGGATGTAAAACAGAATGACCCGAAGAAGGGTGTTGTGGACCCGGTTCGCGGAATCATTACAGGGAATGAAGCCGGATATTCTCATTGGCTGCAGGATGAATATGGCTGGAAGCTGATTTACGCAGATGGAACGGCTGCATGTGGCTATATGGCTCAGAAGCCGGACGGAACATCCGTGGAGCAGGTTCTCTGGGAGAAGGTGAATGGCTCTTGGTATGCGTTTGGCACGAATCAGTATCTGAAATCCGGATGGGTGTATGATTATCAGCTTGGCACCTGGTACTGCATTTCGGTTGACAGTGGTATGAGGACCGGATGGTATCAGGACCCGCAGGATGGATGTACCTACTATCTGGAATTGGAAACCGGAAAGTTTGCGCTGGGCTGGAAACAGATTGATGAAAAGTGGTACTATTTTAATGAGACCACTCCAATCCCAACCTGGAAATTTGATGAGGCTGCCGGAGCCTGGGTGTATGATGTTAACAGTAAATACCGCCCATACGGTTCCTTATATCGGAACGGGAAAACTCCGGACGGATATTATGTAGGAGAGGATGGCGCCTGGAATGGGGCAGCGAGATAATGGCTTTTCCTCAAATCCGATGATGACGGACCGGAAGCGGTAAATAAAAAAACGTTCTGGCTCTGAACAAAAAAAGGATGCCGGACACGCATCGGCCTTCCAGTTTTTACGAACTGGCAGGCTGCCCGCGTTGTCGGCATCCTTTTTTCATTTCACATATCTCTTAATCGCGTCGAAGCTTTCCCTGCTGATGACATGCTCAATCCGGCAGGCATCCTCTGCGGCGATTTCCGCCGGGA
>JAUNPZ010000149.1 GCA_030536455.1 Lachnospiraceae bacterium
TCGGCTGCATCTGCCGGGACCTCATCGGCTGCATCGGCAGAATCCTCGTTTGGCGCATCACATTCCGAAAGCCGTTCTCTGCCCTCGGACCGGACCTCCATCACATCCTCCACCGGGCAGTGCAGGATGGAACAGAGCATCTCGATGGTGTGGGTGGAGACGTACATATTCTTTTTCAGCCGTCCTAACTGTCCGGCGCTGATTCCGTAATATTTAATCAGACGGTACTGGGTTACATTTTTCTTCTGCATGGTTTCCCAAAGCCGGTTGTAACTAATCAATCAAATCACCTCTATTTCCATTAAACCTGCTTCTCACATATCTGTATATTATCCATAAATGGATAATGTATCCGGCGTCTGAAAATCGGTGGAAGAAAGGCGGAAGATGTGCTATGCTAGAGACAGAGAAAAAGACGTAGAAAAGCGAAATGCAAAGTCGGAAGGAAAGGCGTGGAGAACAGGATGGATCAGGACCGGATTCTGGATTATGAGAAATATGTGGAGGAACACAAGGAGGAGACCCTTGCGCTTCTGAAGGAGTGGGCAGCGATTCCGGCGCCGTCTCATCAGGAGGAGAAGCGGGCGCAGGCGGTGAAGGAGTGGCTGGAGAAGCAGGGCGCAGAGGGCGTGCGGATTGACGAGGCCGGGAATGTGGTGTATGAGCTGGGCTGCGAGGAGGCTGAGCAGGTGGTAATTTTTATGGCTCACACCGACGTGGTTTTTCCGGACGAGACGCCATTTGTCATCCGGGAGGAGGACGGGAAGCTGTACGCACCCGGAATCGGAGATGACACGGCGAACCTGGTGCAGCTTATGATGGCGGTGAAATACATTCTGGAGCGGGGCTTCAAGCCGGCAAAGGGGCTGGGCCTGGTATTTGTGGCCAATTCCTGCGAGGAGGGGCTTGGGAACCTGAAGGGCTGCCGGGAAATCTGCCGGGTGTGGGGAAAGAAGATGAAGACCTTCTATTCTCTGGACGGATACCTGGGCTGGGCGGTGACGAAGGCGGTGGGCTCCCAGCGGTACAAGGTTACGGTCCGGACGGAGGGCGGACATTCCTACTCGGCCTTCGGTAATCCCAATGCCATCCATATTCTGGCTGGACTGATTCAGACCCTCTATTCGGTGCGGCTGCCGGAGGGAGCAAAGACCACTTATAATATCGGAACCATCGAGGGCGGAACCACCATTAACTCCATCGCCCAGGAGGCATCCATGACCTATGAATTCCGCTCGGAGGACCATGGCTGTCTGGCTTATATGGAAGCATTTTTTGAAAGCGCCGTTCAGTCCATGGGGAAGGCGGGCTGGGATGTAGAGGTGGAGGTACTGGGAATCCGTCCGTGCAACAAGGATGTGGATGAGCTGGAGCAGGAGAAGGTGACGGCGGGCTGTCTTAAAGTCCTGGAACGTTACTGCGAGGCGGGAGCCAGGACGAAGGCCAGCTCCACCGATGCCAACATTCCATTATCCATGGGAATCCCGTCCTGCACAGTGGGCTGTGTAAAGGGGGCCAAATCCCATACCAGAGAGGAATGGATTGAAGCGGACAGCATGACTGTGGGGCAGAAGGTTGCGTTCGGCCTGGTGCTTCCGTATGTGATGTAGTTTATAGGTTCTTTACAGCCATCTGTGATTATGGTAAGATAACGGAGAAAGATTTTTAAGAACGGGAATACGTTCCTGAACGAGTAAGAATGAAAAATCATATATACAAAACAGGAGGATGTTATGATTAAGCAGTTAATGAATCAGATTGAAAAGACAAAAGCGCCGATCTGTGTCGGTCTGGACCCGATGTTAAGCTACATTCCGGAGCATGTGGTAAAGAAGTCCTTTGAGGAATTCGGCGAGACTCTGGAGGGAGCGGCAGATGCGATCTGGCAGTTCAACAAGGAGATTATCGACTGCACCTATGACCTGATCCCATCCGTAAAGCCTCAGATTGCCATGTATGAGCAGTTCGGCATCGAGGGCCTGAAGGTTTATAAGAAGACCGTAGACTACTGTCAGGAGAAGGGGCTTCTGGTAATCGGAGACGCCAAGAGAGGCGACATCGGCTCCACCTCCGCAGCTTATGCAGCCGGACACATCGGCAAGGTGACGGTAGGAAGCCGGACCTACAGCGGATTTGATACCGATTTCCTGACCGTAAACCCATATCTGGGAACCGACGGCGTGAAGCCGTTTGTGGACGCATGCAATGCCAATGACAAGGGTCTGTTCGTTCTGGTAAAGACCTCCAACCCGTCCAGCGGCGAGTTCCAGGACAAGTTAATCGACGGAAAGCCATTATATGAGCTGGTAGCAGAGAAGGTCGTGGAGTGGGGAAGCGAGTGCATGGACGGCGAGTACAGCAACGTAGGCGCCGTAGTGGGCGCAACCTATCCGGAGATGAGCCGCATCTTAAGAAAGCTGATGCCTCACACCTATTTCCTGGTACCGGGCTATGGCGCTCAGGGCGGAACCGCAGAAGACTTAAAGTACTGCTTTAATGAAGACGGCTTCGGCGCTGTGGTAAACTCCTCCAGAGGCATTATCGCAGCATACAAGAAGGATGCATACGCAAAGTTTGGTCCGGAGCATTTCGGAGAGGCTTCCAGACAGGCCGTTATCGATATGGTTACGGACATCAACCGCGTACTTTAAACAAAAGAAGGAAAATGCAGGAGGCATATTTTTGATATGGCAAAAGTAAAAGAAACCGCATTCGTAGTGAGTCAGGAAATGCTGGCTCCGGGTATCTACAGCATGTGGATAAAAACGGAGGCGATTGCTTCCCAGGCGGTGCCGGGACAGTTTATCTCCGTGTATTCTCATGACGGAGCGAAGCTGCTCCCGCGCCCCATCAGTCTGTGTGAGATTGATAAAGAGGGCGGAAAGCTCCGCATTGTCTACCGTGTGGCAGGAGCCGGAACGGAAGAGTTCTCCCATTACCAGGCAGGAGATCCAATCGACATCTTGGGCCCTCTGGGCAATGGCTTCCCGCTTAAGGAGGCAGAAGGCCGGCGTGTGTTCTTAATCGGCGGCGGCATCGGCATCCCTCCGATGCTGGAGACTGCCAAGCAGTTAAAGGCAGATAAGACCATGGTTTTAGGCTACCGTGACAGCCAGATGTTCTTAAAGGATGCTTTTGCGGAGAACGGCCCGGTTTATGTGGCAACCGAGGACGGAAGCGCAGGAACCAGGGGCAACGTATTAAATGCAATCAAAGAACAGAATCTGGAAGCGGATATGATCTTCGCCTGCGGCCCGACTCCGATGCTCCGCGCATTGAAGGCTTACGCAGCAGAGAAGAACATGGAGTGCTACATCTCCCTGGAGGAGAAGATGGCCTGCGGCATCGGCGCCTGTCTGGCCTGTGTCTGCCAGTCTAAGGACGTAGACCACCACTCCCATGTGCATAACAAGCGAATCTGCAAGGACGGACCGGTATTCCGGGCAGAGGAGGTGGAGCTGTAATGAACATGAAGGTGAATCTGGCCGGCGTGGAATTTAAAAACCCGGTGATGGAAGCATCCGGAACCTTTGGCTCCGGCGCAGAATACAGTGAATTTGTAGATTTAAACCGTCTCGGCGCGGTGGTGACCAAGGGCGTGGCCAATGTGCCGTGGCCGGGCAATCCGACTCCGAGAATCGCAGAGACCTACGGCGGCATGATTAATGCCATCGGCCTGCAGAACCCCGGAATTGATGTGTTTGCAAAGCGGGATATCCCGTTCTTAAAGCAGTATGATACCAAAATCGTGGTAAATGTGTGCGGAAAGACCACAGAGGACTATATCGATGTGGTAGAGCGTCTGGGCGACGAGCCGGTGGATATGCTGGAAATCAACATTTCCTGTCCCAACGTAAAGGAAGGCGGCATTGCCTTCGGTCAGGACCCGAAAGCCGTAGAGGCTATCACGAAAGCCTGCAAGGCTCATGCGAAGCAGCCGATCATCATGAAGCTGAGTCCGAATGTAACGGATATCACCGTGATGGCGAAGGCGGCAGAGGCCGGCGGCGCAGATGTACTTTCCTTAATTAATACCCTGACCGGCATGAAGATTGACGTAAACCGCAGAACCTTTGCGCTGGCCAATAAGACCGGAGGACTTTCCGGCCCAGCCATCAAGCCGGTAGCGGTACGCATGGTTTATCAGGTGGCCAACGCCGTTCAGATTCCGATCATCGGAATGGGCGGTATCGCAAACAGCGACGACGCTCTGGAGTTCATCCTGGCCGGTGCATCCGCAGTGGCCATCGGTACGGCAAACTTCCACAATCCATATGCAACGGTCAATGTGATTGACGGAATCGCCGATTATATGAGAAGGAACGGAATCGAAGATATCAACGAGCTGATTGGCGCGGTTCGATAGAAGGAAAAGAGGGGCGTCCTGCTCCGGCGGATGCAGACGCTTCAAAAGAATCAGGAGGATATACGAATGGAAAGCTATAAGCAGGAATTTATTGATTTTATGGTAGAAAGCCAGGTGTTAAAGTTTGGCGATTTCACATTAAAGAGCGGCAGAAAGTCTCCGTTCTTCATGAACGCAGGCGCA
Source organism: Lachnospiraceae bacterium (assembly GCA_030536455.1). Taxonomy (GTDB): domain Bacteria; phylum Bacillota; class Clostridia; order Lachnospirales; family Lachnospiraceae; genus Caccovicinus. The sequence continues at coordinate 4,550 of JAUNPZ010000149.1, forward strand.
TATGTAACCGGAACCCAGTTAAGAAAGCTGGGCGAGTACTATGCAAAGGCCATCCACGACAACTTCGGTCTGGATTTTGATGTGCTGTTTGGACCGGCATACAAGGGTATTCCGCTGTCAGTTGCCACCACCATGGCCATCAGCGAGCTTTACGGAAAGGATATCCGTTACTGCTCCAACCGGAAGGAAGTAAAGGACCACGGCGATACCGGCATCTTACTGGGCAGCAAGATTAAGGACGGCGACCGCGTTATGATCATCGAGGACGTTACCACCTCCGGCAAATCCATCGAGGAAACCTTCCCGATTATCAAGGCTCAGGGCAATGTGGAAATCAAGGGCCTGATCGTTTCCTTAAACCGTATGGAAAGAGGAAAGGGCGAGAAGAGCGCTCTGGAGGAAATCAAGGATTTATACGGATTCCCAACCGCTGCTATCGTAAACATGGCGGAAGTGACCGAGTATCTGTATAACCGGGAACATCAGGGTCAGATTGTGATTAATGATGACATAAAAGCAGCTATTGACGCATATTATGAGCAGTATGGAGCGAAATAAATGATGGATATGGAACGGGTTTATAAAACCATGCGGAATACCGGGGCAGGAAACATCGCCATGGGTATCGTAATCGCTTCCGTAGGTCTGACGGTGGGAATCATCTCCATCGTATCCGGAGCGGTGCTTTTAAAAAGAAAGTCAGAGATTGAGTTTTAATCGGAAGCTGACAGGATAGGATGCGCGGCAGGAGCTGCCTGCCGCCAGGAATATGTATGATAAGAAATACAACGAAGCACCAGAAGATGGGCTGGGTCATGTTTTTGGCATACCTGGCCCTGCTGGTGTATTTTCTCTTTTTTGCCGAAGCCTTTGGAAGGACGGATAACAGTCGGGTGGACTATGCGTATAACCTGACGCCATTGAAAGAAATACAGCGATTTTGGACATATCGGGAAAAGCTGGGTATCCAGGCTTTCCTTTTAAATATAGTTGGCAATGTGGCTGCCTTTGTGCCATGTGGATTCTTTCTCCCCATTGTCAGCCGGAGAAGCAAGAAGTGGTACAACACCTTCCTCATCAGCTTCAGCTTCAGCCTCTGCGTGGAGCTGACCCAGCTAGTATCACGGGTAGGAAGCTTTGATGTGGATGACCTGCTTTTAAATACCATCGGCGCGGTCCTGGGCTATCTCCTGTACCGGATGGTACAGAGAGCAAGGATTTGGAGGAGACATCATGCCGGAAAAAAACAAAAAAATTAACTATATCAATTATGTGAGAAAACCTCTGGCAAAGGGCGGATTCTATGCGCTGGGCCTGACCGGCGTGGCGCTGGTGCTCTTCGGAGCCGTCCTGGGACTTGCCGTAAAATCCCAGGGCCATGTGCCGTTAAATGTGGGGGCTATGGCATTCTCCAGCCTGCTGTTCGCCTGCGCGGGAGCCGGATATGGCATCCGGGCGCTGTTTGAGAAGGAGAAGAATTATGTGCTGGCGAAGCTGGCCATCGGACTG
>JAUNPZ010000029.1:0-25802 GCA_030536455.1 Lachnospiraceae bacterium
GATAAAGCACAGATAAACGCAGATAAGAACAGACAACACAGATAAGAACAGACAACGCAGGAAAAAAGACTGCGGCGGCAAAAAAAGGCTGCGGAAATGAATTCACAAAATCATTTCCGCAGCCTATTATCTGATAGAAAACAAGCTCTTGATTAAAACTGAAATCAGACCGGATTATGCCAGAATCATAGCAGTTAAATCCATCGGGTCTACAAGCTTTCCATCCTTGTATACTCTCATGTTTCCGCTGGCAATCTCGTCGATCAGGATTACTTCGCCGTCCTTGCTGTAGCCGAACTCGAACTTGATATCATACAGCTCCATGCCCTTCTTTGCCAGGTCGTCTGCAACTACCTTGGTGATAGCCAGGGTCTGTGCCTTCATGCTGTCATACATCTCAGCGCTCATAACGCCCAGGATAACTAAGCCGTCCTTGGTTACTAACGGGTCACCCTTTGCATCATCCTTAAAGGTTGTCTCTACATAGCCGCCCTCCAGCTTGGTTCCGTCTGCAATATAATCACCGTAACGGCGTACAAAGCTTCCGGTTGCAACTAAACGGCAGATTACTTCCAGACCATGTCCGAACACAGTTGCAGGAAGAACTTCCATGGTTGCATTCTCAACATCAGCGCTTACATAGTGTGTCTTTACGCCAGCTTCCTTCAGCATCTCAAAATAATGAATGGAGGTTTTCAGGTTCTCTTTGCCGATTCCTTCGATTGTCAGTCCAACTGCATTTTCACCTGGATCGAACTTACCGTCTTTTCCGGTACAGTCATCCTTGAATTTCAGTAATACATTGCCATTCTCTAACGCAAATACATCCTTCGTTTTTCCTGTGTAAATCTTTTCCATTTTCATTTGACTCCTTTGCCATTGAATTTAACTGAACGATTACAGCCTGCTGGTTAAAAACTGAAAAACCACTACATGTTATATGTACCACATTTTTCTCATAAATGCGAGCATTTTTTCAAAAACAGCATTTTGTCAAAAAAACGTAAAATCACAGCAAAAATTTTATACTATTTTCTCAGTTGCATCCTACTGATATTTCTTCACAATCGCTTCCATCTCCGCCCACTTCTTCTCCATATCCGCAACTAATGCAAACTGGGTATGGCAGCGGTCCAGATTGTGCTTCTCTCTGGTGATGTGGAAATAGGTGTCTCCCTGCAGGTAGTCGGTCAGGAAACGCATGCCGCACTCTAAGGTCATCATCTTTGCACCGTATGGCAGCATGGAAACCTCAGCCTCGGTCAGTCTGCCTGCGCAGCCCTCTAAGAAGCCCTTTACATAAACCTCAAACAGCTCCAGAGACAGGGAAACCTTGGATAAATCCTGCTCATCCTCCTCTGCGGTGTTGGCTCCGAAACGGATGGAGTCACCGAAATCGAAGATGGATAAGCCCGGCATGATGGTGTCTAAGTCGATGATGCACATCGCCTGTCCGCTGGCATCGTCGATCATAATGTTGTTCAGCTTCGTATCGTTATGGGTAACACGAAGAGGAAGGGTTCCCTCTGCCTGAAGCTTCATGGCAAGGCCCATCTCCTCGGCGCGCTCTCTTACGAATGCGATTTCCGCTTCCACCTCTGCCGCGCGTCCCTTTACGTCTTCCTCCACTGCCTTCTGGAAGGTCACGAAACGGGATGGGGTGTTATGGAAATTCGGGATGGTTTCGGTCAGCTCCTTCGCCGGGTACTCAGCCAGCAGGCTCTGGAAGTGTCCGAAGGCCTTGCCGCTCTGGTAGAAGTCCTCCGGCTTCTCTACCAGGTTGTAGCAGGTGGCTCCTCCGATGAACAGATATACTCTCCAGTAGTTGCCCAGGCTGTCCTTATAATAATCCCCACCCTCTTTGGTCGGAACCAGGTTCAGCGTCTCACGCTCCGGGTTTCCGTGATTTTCCTCAATCTGCTTTCTTAAGAAGGAGGTGACGCCCTTCACGTTCTTCATCAGGCCTTCGATATCCTTAAAAATCATGTGGTTCATGCGCTGCAGAATATACTTGTGCTCCGCGCCGTTCTCCTCACAGATTAACAGGAATGTGTCATTGATATGGCCGCTTCCGTAACGCTCGCAGCTCTTTACCTCGCCCTTTACCGCAAATGCATTTGCAGCTTCTAATTTCTTCTCACAGCAATCCGCGCTCATCTCTTAGTCCTCCCATAATCTTTCCGGATACAGTCCCTGGTCCTTCAGACCCTGAATCGCCTGTACTACCATCTCTTTGTCTTCTTTATATGTAACGCCGTACCAGCGGTCAATGCTCTTTAATACAGTTACCTCTGCCTTGCCTTCCTTTAACAGCTCATCTACCACGAACGGAAGGAAGTACTCGCACTTCAGCGGATTACCCGGAATGCTGTTCTTTAAGAATGCAGCGAAACGCTCGTCGATTTCCTTTAATACGCTGGAGGTGAAGCCCCACAGGTTCATGGATACGATGGTGTCCTCGCCAAGCTCGGTCCAGGTAGCGCCGTCATCCTCGGTAAACTCTGCGATATCGCCGTGCTTCTCGATTCTGGTTCTCTCATGGATATCAGTCAGCTTATGGTTCTCATCGGTGCTGCACACGCCTCTTGCCACATGGCCGTTCTCAGTCAGGGTGTTGTAAAGCTGATAGCCTACCATCGCATACTGATATTTGTCGTCATCCTCATGCGCTGCCAGCTGGTCGTAAATCTCCTTGAATGCGGATTTTCCGTAGTAGTCGTCTGCGTTGATTACAGCAAATGGTCCGTCGATGACGTCCTTGCAGCACAGGATGGCATGTGCGGTTCCCCATGGCTTTACACGGCCTTCCGGTACGGAAAAGCCCTCCGGCAGCTTGTCCAGCTCCTGATACACATACTCAACCTGAATATGCTTTGCCATACGGTTTCCGACTCTCTCCTTGAACTCTTCCTCGATGGCCTTCTTGATGATGAAAACCACCTTCTCAAAGCCGGCCTCCAGCGCGTCAAAGATGGAGAAGTCCATGATGATGTCCCCGTACTGGTCCACCGGGTCAATCTGCTTTAACCCGCCGTAACGGCTTCCCATGCCTGCCGCCATAATGACTAATACCGGTTTCTTTTCTGCTCCCATAATAATACCCTCCTAAAAATAATTGAATTCTTTTTCAGCGTTCCGGACGCCCTTCAAGCTGTGCCGTACCCGGCAGATTCCCCCTGCGCCGGTCCGCTGTTCTTATACATTAAGTATACCGATGCAGGCTGAGAAAATCAATAGGAAACGGACATTTTCATTTGTACATCTGCTCCTTTTATTTGCACAATTCATCCGTCTTCCCTTTTCGGGGCATAAAAAATCTGCCGTACCTCTTTTCTCCGGTACGGCAGATTTTTATGCTGTCTGTGCATCGTATGCACGCTGCGTCCTATGCGAACTCCTCCTCTGCTGTCTCCAGCAGGGTAGATTCATATTTATCCAGAATCACGCCCTGAATCATATCACGGGTCCCGGAATTGATCGGATGCGCGATGTCTCTGTACTCACCGTCTGCGGCCTTGCGGCTCGGCATAGCGATGAATAACCCCTTTTCCCCTTCAATTACTTTAATGTCATGGATGACAAATTCATTATCCAGAGTGATGGAAACGATGGCCTTCATCTTTCCTTCCTTCTCAATCCTTCTCACCCTTACGTCTGTAATCTGCATGTTAAAAAACCCCTTCCCCTGTTGTAAATTTATACCGTATATCTCTCATTCTTTTCCAGCACGATCTTGATGTTATCCGGCGTTCCGATATGAGTGGTATTCGCCCGAATGGTATCCCGGCTCTCTACAATACAGTTCTCGATTACGGTATTGTCTCCGATGTAGACATCATTCAGGATGATGGAATTTTTGATCACGCAGTTGTTTCCGATATAAACCTTCTTAAATAAAACAGAATTCTCTACCGTACCATTGATGATCGAACCGCTGGAAATCAGGCTGTTCTTTACCTGCGCGCCCGGATTATACTTGGCCGGAGGAAGGTCATCAATCTTGGAATATACATCCGGATACTGCTTAAAGAAGTAATCACGCACTTCCGGCTTCAGGAAATCCATATTGGTCTTGTAGTAGGACTCTACGGAAGCGATGTTGCTCCAGTAGCTGTCCAGCTTATATGCGTAGATTCTCTTTAAGTTCTTATAACGAACCAGGATGTCCTTTACGAAATCGTAGCGGTCCTCTGCCGCGCAGCGCTCGATCAGCTCGATCAGCTGGCGTCTGCGGATGACATAGATACCGCAGGAGATGGTATTCGCGTCGGAAACCATCGGCTTCTCCTCGAAATCCACAATCCGTCCGTCGTCGTTAATCTTCACACAGCCGAAACGGGTCACATCGTCATCCTCTGCCATCTTCTTGCAGACTACGGTAATATCCGCCTTCTTCTCGATGTGATACTCCAGAACCTTGTTGTAATCCAGCTTGTACACACCGTCACCGGCTGCGATTACCACATAAGGCTCATGGCTGCTCTTTAAAAAGTTTAAGTTCTGATATAAGGCATCTGCTGTTCCGCGGTACCAGTCGCTGCTCTCCGCAGTGATGGTAGGGGTAAATACAAACAGACCGCCCTGCTTCCGTCCGAAATCCCACCACTTGGAGGAGCTTAAGTGAAGGTTCAGAGAACGGGAATTATACTGAGTAAACACAGCCACATTCTGGATATGGGAATTGGTCATGTTGCTCAGCGCAAAATCAATGCTTCTGTAACTGCCTGCTACCGGCATAGCCGAGATGGCTCTCTTGTTTGAAAGCTCTCTCATCCTCTTGCTGTTTCCGCCGGCTAATACGATACCGATTGCTCTCATTTCATGCCACCTGCCTTTACAATGTAGTCTCCGCTTGCCAGTAATCCATCCGGGTAATCGGCTGCCTCCGTCACGCCGGAAATGGCGGTATTCTTACCAACCTTTACATTCTCCGGAATCACAGAATGCTCGCCTACGGTAACCAGGTCAAACTGATATACCTTCGGGTTATATGTACTTGGAGCGTATTCGCCCACGCCTAACTCGGCGCCGGCTCCCACTTTTACATCTTCGGCAATGATGGCCTTGGTAACGACTGCTCCGTCACCGATGGCGCTGCCCTGCATGATAATGGAATCACGGACCACTGCGCCCTTACCGATGGTAACGCCCGCGCCGATTACGGAATTGATGACCTCACCGTAAATCTCGCTGCCTTCCCCGATAATGCTCTTCTCAATCTTTGCTTCGCTGGAAATGAACTGCGGAGGGATGATATCACTCTTGGTGTAGATTCTCCAGTACTCCTCGTACAGGTTGAATTCCGGAATGATATCAATCAATTCCATGTTTGCTTCCCAGTAGGAGCCTAAGGTTCCTACATCCTTCCAGTAGCCGTTGTACTCATATGCGAATACACGGTCGCCCTTTCCGTGGCAGTATGGGATGATGTGCTTTCCGAAGTCGCAGCCAGGCTCGTCCTTCATCTTGATCAGCGCATCTCTTAATACCGGCCAGCTGAAGATATAGATACCCATGGAAGCTAAGTTGCTTCTTGGGTGCTCCGGCTTCTCCTCAAACTCGGTAATCCGATTGTTGTCATCGGTAATTACCACGCCAAAACGGCTTGCCTCCTCAATCGGAACCGGCATGGCGGCGATGGTAATGTCTGCATTATTCGCCTTATGGTAATCCAGCATAACCTCATAATCCATCTTGTAGATGTGGTCGCCGGACAGAATCAGAACGTAATCCGGGTTATAATTCTCCATATACTCCAGGTTCTGATAAATCGCATTGGCCGTACCGGTATACCAGTCGCTGCCCTTGCTCTTTTCATATGGAGGCAATATCGTAACCCCTCCCACATTACGGTCCAAATCCCACGGAATACCAATTCCGATATGGGTGTTCAAACGTAATGGCTGATACTGGGTCAATACACCAACCGTATCTACGCCAGAATTGATACAGTTGCTCAATGGAAAGTCAATAATGCGGTATTTCCCCCCAAATGATACCGCCGGCTTGGCAACTTTTGCAGTTAAAACGCCAAGACGACTTCCCTGTCCGCCAGCTAAAAGCATGGCAATCATTTCTTTCTTAATCACGTTATCACCTCTTGCTGTAATTTTTGTTGTACTAGCATTATATCACACATTTCATAAATAGTGAACAAAATTTTTTGCCAAATTTTTGCCAATTTGTATATAATAATATCAGAATTTACAAGATATTTACAGATTCGACGAGATTCTCATTTTCCGGGCTCGAATTTTGATTTTCTGTTATCAGGCCTTGAATCCCTTGTAAAAATAAAGTATAATTGATGCCAAAGATTTTATTTTAAGAAGAAAGGAGACTTATCGTTATGAACTTAATAACCGTAAGAGAGCTTTACAAGAACAGAGAAGCTTACTTTGACAAAGAAATTACTATCGGCGGGTGGGTTCGAAATAACCGTGATTCCAAAGCATTCGGCTTTCTGGTCGTAAGCGACGGAACCTTCTTCGAACCGATTCAGGTCGTTTATCATGATACTATGGAAAATTTTGCAGAAGCTGCCAAGCTGGGTGTAGGATGCGCCGTTATCGTGAAGGGAATTCTGACTCCAACCCCGGAGGCCAAGCAGCCCTTCGAAATCCAGGCCAGCGAAGTGACCGTAGAAGGTCCCTCCTCCCCGGATTATCCGCTGCAGAAAAAGCGCCACTCCTTTGAGTACCTGCGCACCATCTCTCATTTACGTCCGAGAACCAACACCTTCCAGGCTGTATTCCGGGTACGCTCCCTGATCGCCTATGCCATCCACAAGTATTTCCAGGAGCAGGGCTTCGTGTATGTACACACCCCGCTGATTACCGGAAGCGACTGCGAGGGCGCCGGCGAGATGTTCCAGGTTACCACCTTGGACTTAAACAACATTCCGAAGACCGAGGATGGCAAGGTTGACTTCTCCAGGGACTTCTTCAACAAGCCGACCAACTTAACCGTAAGCGGCCAGTTAAACGGCGAGACCTACGCGATGGCATTCCGCAACATCTACACCTTCGGACCAACCTTCCGCGCGGAAAACTCCAACACCACCCGTCATGCGGCTGAGTTCTGGATGATCGAGCCGGAGATGGCGTTCGCTGACCTGGATGACGACATGGCTCTGGCTGAGAGCATGTTAAAGTATATCATCCGCTATGTGCTGGAGAATGCTCCGGAGGAGATGAACTTCTTCAACCAGTTCGTGGACAAGGGTCTGTTAGACCGCTTAAACCTGGTTCTGAATTCCGAGTTCGGACATGTAACCTACACCGAGGCCATCGAACTTCTGGAAAAGCATAATGATAAATTCGACTACAAGGTATTCTGGGGCTGCGACCTGCAGACCGAGCATGAGCGCTACCTGACTGAGGAGATTTTCAAGCGCCCGGTATTCGTTACCGACTATCCAAAGGAAATCAAGGCCTTCTACATGAAGCTGAATCCGGATGGAAAGACGGTTGCAGCCGTAGACTGTCTGGTTCCGGGCATCGGCGAGATTATCGGCGGAAGCCAGAGAGAGGACGACTACGACAAGCTGGTTACCCGTATGAGAGAGATGGGTCTGAAGGAAGAGGATTACGGCTTCTATCTGGATCTGCGCAAGTACGGCTCCGCCCGCCACGCCGGATTCGGCCTGGGCTTTGAGCGCTGCGTGATGTACTTAACCGGCATGGCCAACATCCGCGACGTCATTCCGTTCCCTAGAACGGTGAATAACTGCGAGCTGTAAGCCGCAGACCAGATAACTGCAGCCTGCCGCATCACCGGCCATCTGCAGACAGCACAGAAATACAGGCGGGGTCTGGACTTCGGAGAAGGAACTCCGAAGCTCAGGCTCCGCCTTTTTTGGGGGAACTCTTATGAAATTTATACATACAGGCGATGTTCACTGGGGAATGAGCCCGGACAGTGACCGCCCCTGGTCCAGAGAACGGGCTCAGGCCATTCGTGAAACATTTGAGGAGGTCATCCGCCAGGCAAAGGAGCGGGATGTGGATTTTCTGTTCATCGCAGGGGATCTGTTCCACCGCCAGCCCCTTGCCAGAGATTTAAAAGAGGTTAATTACCTGTTTTCCACCATTCCCTCCGTCCATGTGGTCATCATCGCCGGAAACCATGACCGGATCCGGACCAATTCCGCCCTGATGAGCTTTACCTGGTGTCCGAACGTAACCTTTCTTATGAAGGAGGAGATGGATTCCGTGGTTTTTGAGGACTGTAACGTGGAGGTCTACGGCTTCAGCTACTACACCGCCGAGATTACGGAGGCAAGGCTGAACCAGACCGGAATCACGGACAACGGGCGGATTCAGATTCTCCTGGCCCACGGCGGCGATGCGAGCCATCTGCCCATTGACAAGAACAGTCTGGCCTCCTCCCCATTTTCCTACATTGCCCTGGGACATATCCACAAGCCCCAGGTGGTTTTAGAACGCCGCGCAGCCTACTGCGGTTCTCTGGAGCCGCTGGACAAGACGGAAACCGGCGCCCACGGCATCTTCGTGGGGGAAATCAACTCTCTGACCCGGCAGGTGACGGCGCTGGAGTTCGTGCCTCTGTGCCAGGCCAGATACATCTCCCTGTCTGTGAATGTGACCACCAAGACCACCAACGGCGAGCTGGCTGCCCGGATTTCCCAGGAAATCCAGAACCGGGGTCTGGAAAATATCTACCGCTTTGTCATCCGGGGCATGCGGGACCCGGATATCGAGTTCGATTTTGATGTGCTGGAATCCCGGTTCCGCATCGCGGAGATTACGGATTATTCCGAGCCGCAGTACGACTTTTCCCAGCTCTTCGCCCAGCACCCCGGCGATATGATCGGCTTCTTTATCCGGGCGCTGCAGAAGGAGGACATGAGTCCGGTGGAAAAGAAAGCCCTGTACTACGGAATCAATGCCCTGTTAAAGACCACAGATGAAAGGAGTTAAGCCATGAAACTGCTTGATTTACATATAAACGGCTTCGGAAAGTTCCATGACCGCTCCATCTCCTTTGCGGACGGGCTGAATATTGTATATGGAAAAAATGAAGCCGGAAAATCCACCCTCCATTCCTTTATCCGGAGCATGCTCTTCGGCATGGAGCGTCAGAGAGGGCGGGCCGCCAGAACGGACCAGTTCAGCAAATACCGGCCCTGGGACTTAAAAAACGGCTATGAGGGACGGCTGCGGCTGGAATCCGGCGGACATATCTACCGGATTGAGCGGAATTTCGCAAACAGCCGGGAATTTACGGTGGTGGACGAGACGGCCGGGCGCGAGGTGGAGCCTACGAAGGCGCTGATGGACCAGCTTTTATGCGGTCTGTCGGAAACCGCCTACAACAATACCATCAGCATCGGACAGTTAAAAAGCGCCACCGACGGCGGCATGGTATCCGAATTAAAGAACTACATCGCCAATATGAACACCGCCGGAAATATGGCCTTAAATATCACCAAGGCCTCCGCCTTTCTGAAGGCCCAGAAGAAGGAGCTTTCCCGGCAGATGGTGCCGGAGGCGGCCAGAAGCTACACCACTCTCCTGGGCGATATCCGGAACATGGAGCGGGAGATCTCCGCCCCGGAGTATGAGAATCACCTGACCGAATATCAGGCCCGGAAGGCCGCGGCCAGAAAGGAGCTGGAACAGCTTCAGACGGAGAAGGAAGGGCTTCTGCAGAAAATCGCCAGAGGCCGCCAGGTTCTGGAAAGCAGCAAATTTACCGACGAAGCATCCATTCAAGCTTATGAGGAGCACGGAAGGAATATCTATGAGGTTTACACATCTTCGAAAAGCCTTTGCGAGAAAAAGTCGCGAACTGTTTGGGCGGTGGTGTCGCTGGTACTGGGAGTTCTGGCGTTAGCCGGAGCCGGCTTTCTCCTGTTTCGGCCCTGGGACGGGCTGGCGCAGGCGCTGTCCGGGATGACGGACGGCAGTGCAGCTTCCGGCCTGGTCGGCGGCGGTGCGGCTTCCGGCTTGTCCGGCTTGTCCGGCGGCGGCCTGGCTTCCGGCTTGTCCGGCGGCAGTGCGGGCGGCGGCCTGCTTCTGTATCTGCCCTCCCTCCTTCTTCTGATGCTGTCCGTCCTCCTGGCTGCCGCAGGCATCCTGCGGCTGGTAAAGAACGCCGGCATCCGGAAGGATATGGAGTACAACCAGAAGCTTTTAGCGGAAATCTTCTCCCGCCATCTGGGCGATGCTTCCGTTACCGCCCAGGCCATGGAGGCCTTTCTGGGAAGGATGGCCGAGTTCCGGCGGTTAAGCCAGGCCATCCGCGCCTCGGAGCATACGGTGGACGGACTGACCCGCCAGATGGAGGGGCTGAAGGCACAGCAGGCCGGCGTCACCGAGGAAATCGAGAAGCAGCAGAAGCTTCAGTGGGAGCTGGAAAAGAAGCTGGAGCACCTGGCAAACTGCAAGACCCAGGCCGAGGGCTTAAAGGATGTTCTGGCAGAGAACGACCGCATCGCCCAGGAGCTGGCCGCCATCGACCTGGCCCAGGAGACCATGACGGAGCTTTCCTCCTCCATCCGGGATTCCTTCGGACTGTATCTGAATAAGGAAGCTTCTCAGTTAATTGACGGGATCACCGGCGGAATCTACAACAGCATGAGCATCGATGAAAACCTGAACATCTTTATGAACACGAAGACCAAGCTGGTCCCCATCGACCAGGTCAGCTCCGGCACTATGGACCAGATATACCTGGCCCTCCGTCTTGCGGCCGCAAGGCTGATTCAGAACGGTGCGGAGCGGATGCCGCTGATTTTCGATGACAGCTTTGTGCTGTATGATGATGAACGGCTGAAAACCGCTTTAAAATGGCTGGTGGAGGCATTTGACGGACAGATTATCGTGTTCACCTGCCACCGGCGGGAGGCGCAGATGCTGACGGCGAACCAGGTGGCGTATCATCTGATTGAGATTTAAAAGAAATTGAACGGAAAAATTATCATGTAAGCAAAAAAGAGGAGGAACCGGTCTCGCAGCGGCTCTTCCTCTTTCTTTGATTTTTGCCTTTTTTGATGTTTGCTTTTTGCATTTTTGATTTCTGTCTTTTTGTTTCCGTCGATTTCGTTTCTGTATGGTGCTTCTTTACGATTCTACGCCTGCTGATCCGACGCTCTTTCACTTACCTCGAAGCGCTTCACTACCGCCCGCTCTTCTTCATTTCCTTCTGCAAAAACACCAACTACCGTTCCGGTAAAGCAGCGGTTTGCCACTCCGGTGCATAAAAACCGGATGGAGGCGTCGGCAGCATTTACCGTGCTGCCATTGATGCGGTAAGAGAAATGATAGTGGCTCCGGTCCGCCCTTATGATGAATTCGACTTCACCCTGGGGAACCTTTTCCCGGTATGCAATCTGATGGAAATCCTCGGCAAATTTTTCTACTACTACATAGCTGCCGTCAGCTTCACAGCTTTTATAGATGCGGTATAAGAATCCCGGCACCACATAAGCCGCCAGTCCGCAGGCGATGTCTGAGCCGTCACACTGCAGGACCGCATGCGCCTCACATTCAAAATCAGGCTGACGCACGGCGGCAAAGGTAACGCCCATCCGGCCCTCCACAAGGGTTTTCCCGGACGGATGCAGCACCAGTTCTCCGTTTCCCCGCGCATAATTCTTTTCGCAGGGAGCGCCGATAAATACCCATTCCTTTTCCCACCGGCTTTCGGTGAAATCTGCGGCAAAGGTTACCGGACTCTTCTGCGTTCCCTCGAAGCGGGTTTCCGCTTCCGGAAGGGCCTTTCCGCCCTCCACCAGAAACCAGCCGTCCTCTCTCGTTACCGGCATCAGGAAGGTTTCTCTTCCCAGATTGCTCTTAGAGCCGCAGACGGAACGGATTCCCAGGTGAACGATGTAATAATTGCCCTCTCCATCGTCAATCAGGTCGGCGTGCCCGGTCTCCAGAACCCGCTTGGATGCGTCATTCCGGTTCGTCAGAATCGGATTGGCGGGGCAGGCCTCGTATGGTCCCCAGATGCTTCTGCTCCGCGCCACATTCACCATATGGCCCCAGCCGCTTCCGCCTTCTGCCACAAAGAGGTAGTAATAGCCGTCTATGTGATAGATATGAGGCGCTTCCAGCCAACCGTTTCCGGTTCCGTTCCAGATACAGGTAATCTCGCCCTTCAGCCTGCCGGTATCCGGGTCCATGCGGGCAGCCGAGATGCTGTCTCTGCCCTGATAGCGGCTTCCAAAATCATTGGCACAGTAGTACATCTCTCCGTCTTCGAAATACATGGAAGGGTCTATGCCGTCCATCTCCGTCCACACCGGGTCGGAATAACCGCCGCCCGGTGTCTTGGAGGAAACGATAAAATTGCCTTTTTCACTGAAGGTTGCCGTGACATAAAAGGTGCCTTCATGATAGCGGATGGTCGGAGCCCAGACACCGCCGGAAGCATTGGCGGCGTCCATGGGGAGCTGCTCCGGCCGGTCGATGCAGTGCCCGATCAGTTCCCAGTTTACCAGGTCCGTGCTGTGATATACCGGAATGCACGGAAAGTATTCGAAGGTACTGGTAACCAGATAGTAGTCTTTTCCCACCCGGCACACACTTGGGTCCGGATGAAAGCCTTTTATAACCGGATTCTGATACTTCATTTTATTTCTCCAGGGAGTCACGGACCGTCTTGGCATTCTCGATGTCCGCAATTCTCCAATCAATAATCTCCTGAGCGCCCAGGCCCTCGCAGTCGCTTACCATCTGATCCCACAGCGCATCAAATTCCTCATCGTTCTCTGCGTAAACCATCTTCCAGCTTGCAGTTGTAACCTTATCGCTGATTGCATCGATGGTCAGCTTCATCATATCGTCCGGTGTGCTTTCAAAGAAATCTACATTGGTCAGCGCGCTGTTGGTTACCCATGCATCCTCTGCTTCCAGCCACTCCTGCCAGGTGTCATAGCCGGTTGCCTTCTTCCAGGAATCGTGTACCGCATTATCAGAGGACAGCTCAATCATCTCGTTCCATGCCGTGGTGATACAAGGACGACGATTGCCGTTCGGGTCGGTGTAGCTGGTCAGCACGCCGCCATCCTCTACAATCCAAGGAGTATTCCACAGAACAATCTCTTCTCCGTCTTCTGTGGTAAAGCCGGTGGTATCGCCGCCGTTCTTTGCTACCGCAAAGTCCATACCCTTTTCCGTGAAGGTTGCCACGCCGTTTTCATCTACATCCCAGATTTCTCCTGCAGGGCCGGAACGTACCCACAGATAAGCATCGGAATCAGCCAGCATATCGATAAAGTTCAGGCAGGCCTCGATGTTCTCTGTTTTAGCATTTACACCAATTACAAACTGAGAATTGCCGTAAGCGCTGTTATAGTTAAAGTAAACCTTGGTGCCTGGAATCAGATAAGGCATATAGGTTGGAGCCCAGCCCGGAAGATATCCGGATGGTACCATAGCATAACCGTCAAGTACCTTTGTTTTCTGGGTTGCACGGTCGTTGTTGATGCTTTCCGGGTCAAGAAGACCGCGCTTGTAGGTCTGGTTGTACCACTTTAAGCCTTCGTAATATTTGCTGTCCTTGCTGAGAATCGAGCTTACGGTACCTTCCGCCATGTTGGCCTCCAGCAGATATGGAAGTTCATTTACTTCATAGCCCTGGAACTGATACCAGCTGTTCATGCAGGCCCAGTAGCCACTGTCAGAACCGCTGTTCAGCACCGTGCCGTACATGGTATTGCCATCGGCTGCCACCGGCATAACATCCATCATCTGCTCCGCGGTATCCAAAAGACCATTCATGTCCTTAATCTCCGGGAATCCGGCCTTCTCATAGGCCTCCCACTGAAGCTTTACCGCCCGGCGGTCTGTGGCGTCGTCACTCTGGTAACGGGAAGCCTTATCACCTACATTTAACGGCATGCAGTATACGCTTCCGGTATTGTTGCTGCGGAATTTCCGCACATAATTCAAAGCCGGTCCCAGGTCCTCAAAGGACTGTACATGAGGCATCTTGTCCAGATAATCATCCAGATTTAATAACATGCCGGACTGAATCATCGAATCCAGCTTATCGGTGGGGATAATCATCACATCCGGCATCTCGCCGCTGGCTAAGATGGCATTGGTCTTCTCATCGGAATAGGCCCATACTTCCACGTTAAAACCTCTGGATGCAAAATAATCGCCCTTGTAGCCGCCTACCAGACCACTGGTCAGGTTCGCGTCTCTTGGGTAAAAGGTAATCGTAGGCACATCTTCCGGTTTGGTGGTTCCAATCTCTCCGATGTTAAAATCTGCAGTGGAAGCAGCTGCCTCCTGAGTTTCTGCCGCTGCGCCCGCAGCGGTGGTTCCTGCAGATTCTGATGCAGATCCGCCGCAGCCGGCTAAAGGCAGGGCCATCACACCAGCAAGAATCAATGCTGACATTTGCTTCAGGTTCTTTCTTTTCATAACATTTCCTCTCTTTTCTTATTATTTTTTATGATTTTTTAACCCTTGACCGCGCCTACCATCAAACCTTTTACATAGAAGCGCTGTACGAAGGGGTATACACACAGAATCGGGATAATAACCACTGCCGTAAGAGTCAGGCGGATACCGGTTGGCGTAATGGCCGCCCCTGGTCCGCTGATGTCAATCTGCTCTGCCGCCGCTGCTACCTGGTTCAGCAGCTCGTACAGCAGAAACTGCAGGGTGTAAAGCTTCGTATTTGTAACATACATCTTTGTGGTAAAGAAATCATTCCACTGGTTTACCGCGGTAAACAGGCTGACGGTGGCTAACACCGGGGTCTGCAGCGGCAGGATGATGCGGAAGAAGCAGGTCAGATAGCCGGCTCCGTCCAGATAAGCGGATTCCTCCAGTTCTGCTCCCATGCCCTCGATATTGGTCTTTACCAGCACCATGTTGTACACGGAGATGGCTGCCGGAATCACATAAATCCAGAAGGTGTTGTTTAATCCAAGCATCTGGTTATTCAGGTAAACCGGAATCAGGCCTGCCGTAAAGTACATGGTGATGACCGTAAACCGGTACCAGAATTTTCTTCCCCACATATTCTGCTTTGTGAAGAAGTAGGCCATGTAGCTGGTGCACACCAGGCTGAGCGCTGTGGTGCATAGCGTCCGCAGTACAGAAATCATTGCCGAGTTTGCAAGATTCTGCACGCCGAAGATTTCCTTGTAATTGCGGAAATTGATGCCGCGCGGAATCCAGATGATCTGATTTAAGTCTACCATCTTCTGATTGCTGATGGTACAAATCATTAAGTAATAAAACGGATAAACACAGATAAAGGTAACGACTGCAAAAAACAGGATCATAACCACATTGAAAATCTTATCTTCACGGCTCATGCGTACCTTTTTTGCTGCCTGCGTCTCTGTCTTTTTCTTTAATATACTCATTCCCGTTCTCCTTCCTAAAATACGCTGGTTCCGCGAATCTTCTTTGATGCGAAGTTCGCACCGGCGAAGAGAACCAGTGCCACCAGGGATTTCATAACGCCGACCGCCACACTGAAGGAAATCTGCCCGTTGCCGATACCCAGGTTATACACATATAAATCCAGCACTTCGATAAATTCTTTGTTCATGGCATTGCCGAAGGTCAGGAACTGGTCGATTCCGGAATTCATAAAGTTTCCGATTCCCATGATCAGCAGAACGAAGAAGGTCGGAATCAAAAGCGGAATCGTAATGTAACGGATTTTCTGCCAGCGTGACGCGCCGTCTACCATGGCCGCCTCGTAAACCTCCTGGTCCAGACCGGCGAGCGCCGCAAAGTAGATGATGGCGTTCCAGCCCATGTCCTTCCACAGACCAAGCAGCGCCTGGGTGATCCATACATGCTTTTCCGTGGTCAGGATGTTGATGCTGTTTAATCCGGCGTCGTTTAAGACCGAGTTCACCACGCCGCTGGCTCCGAACAGGCTGCTGGCCAGAGAGAACATGATAACCCAGCTGATAAAATGAGGAAGGGTTGTCAGCGTCTGCACCACCTTCTGGAATTTGGTACTGGCCACTTCGCTGAGGAAGATGGCGAACAGCATGGGAACCGGCATCAGCACATAGTTCAGAAGCTGAATGCCGAAGGTATTACGCAGCACCCGGAACAGGTTTTCCCGCATGACCGCATTTCCAAACAGGGCCTGGAAATTCTGCCACCCCACGAACTTGCATTCTGTCAGGGGCAGACCGGGTTTATACTGGAAAAATGCATACGCCCATCCCCACAGGGGAAGGTAATGAAAAATAAATATGAAAATCAAGCAGGGCAGCACATACAGAAACAGCTTGTAGCTCTCCCACTTTTTGCTGTGGCGAAATTCCTTCTTCACAGCAGGACTCTTTGCCTTTGTCATTTTTTACATCTCCTCCTTTTTCTTTATCGGCATTTTACCATGTTCCTCCGCCAAACCGGACTGAACATTTGTGATGTTTTTATTATAAAAAAGATAAGGAGCGGCGTATATAAGAATTATTTTTGATAATTATACTATTTCCACATTCCGAAAGACTGCGGCGCTTTCTCCCAAAACAAAACAGGCCCGGAAAAATTCCAAAGCCTGTCTTTCTTTTCTATAGATTCCGGGCAGCGGCTTTTTATCTTCACCGTTCCGTTCCCGGATTCTTGTTTCGGGAGGCCTTCTTTACCTCCGAGCACTTCAGCCGCTTAATGAGAATCTGTATGCTCATGCCTCCATTCGGATTCTTATGAAGCTCCAGGCCGCAGGACTCCCCGTAAAACAGCCGCAGCCTCTGATGCAGGTTTTTCAGCCCGTAGCTCTCCTTCGCGGTGGTGATGGGCTCATAAAGATGCCGGTTCAGCTCCTGCATGGCCTCCTCCGGCATCCCCAGACCATTGTCCTCCACCGTAATGCATATCATCTCATCATTCAGGATGCGTCCGTGGAAGCAGAGGACATTATCCTCTCTGCTGGTGTCGATTCCGTGGACAAAATAGTTTTCCACCAGCGGCTGGAAGACATTCCGCACGATTCCGTACTGGAGAACCTCGCTGTCGAAATCATATCGAATCTGCACTGCTTCCCCGTACCGGGCGCTGAACAGCTTCAGGTAGCGCTTGCTGAATGCCAGCTCCTCCTGAATCGGGATAAAGGTTTCCGAGCCGATAAAGCCGCGGAAGATTGCCGCTGTCTGGGCAATCAGCTCTGCGGTATCCTCATCTCCGTTCTGATAGCATCGGGCGCAGAATAACTCCAGGGAGTTATAGAGAAAATGGGGATTGAACTTCGATTGAAGCTCCTGAAGCTCCGCCTCCTTCTGCCTCAGCTCGTAGTAATAGGCACGGTCTACATTCTCCTTCAGGCTGGCCGCCATGGCGTTGATTGCGTCCGCAATCTCCCGGAAGCCCACCTGATGGAACGGACCCTTGATCCGGCTGTCCAGATGGTTCTCACCAATCTCCACCAGGCCGTCCCGGATTACCTTTACCTCCCGGTTCAGCACATACAGCATCACCGCACAGATTACCAGGGACAATGCCACCAGAAACGCCACGCTGAAAATCATAAAGCCGGTGGTGCGGTGGGAAAGGCGGAACAGCTCTCCCCATTCCACGGAATAGCAGCACTTTACCCATCTGGTGGTGTCCGCAGATACCTGGACGTAGCGGCGCTTCCCATCCGGAGAGCGGAGAATCCCGCTCATGCCCTTCTCCGGAAGGTCCTCCGGAAGATAGGGCTGGCTGCCGGTGGTGAAAAGACTTTTTCCGTCCAGTATCACATCAAACTGAAGGGTGGAAAACTCACTCTCGCTCCGGCATATCCGCTCCAGTCCGGCCACATCCAGCCCGACCACCAGCGCTCCGCGGCCTACGCCGCCGGGCAGCCCGCCTGCCATGGCAATGCTGTCGATATTCTGCTCCAGGACACGAAAGGCCTTCCTCCCGTAAATTTCCATCACATCCTGCTTCTTCGCCAGCTCCTCCCAGTAAGGGAAGTTATCGCCCAGCCGCTGCAGCGTGTTCTGCTCCGAAAACCAGGCATAGTTCACCGCCCGCTCCTCCGAGATTACGGCAATCCAGCGCACATTGTCATCTCTGGCCGCCATCTGGCGCATAGCCGAAGCCAGCTCCATCTTCTGCATCGCCGTCAAATCCTTGGTGCGGTCACCGGAAAAATATTCCCGCAGAATGCCCTGGGTCTCCGAACCCCGTTCAAATATGGGGATATAGATGTTCCAGAAATGACTGGTCAGGTTCTCGTATTCATTCACCGCCCGCATCAGCGTCATATTTAAGTCCGCCAGCAGCTCTCCCTGCCTCTGGCTGTATGCGATGCGGCCCGCCGCCCCGGTCACAGCCGCAATAATAGCCAGATAGCTGCAGATCAGGGTCAGCATAATCTTATTTTGGAACAAGTATTTTCGCATTCCCGCTATTCCTCCTCTGCCGGGGACCTTACCGGGTGCTCTTCTGCCTCCGGACAATCAGGGTTTCATAAGGCCCCAGCTCGTTTTGGCTTCCTCCGTAAAGGATTTCTCCTTTTAAATCCAGGCTGCGGATATCCGCCGGCTCATTTCGGTAGTTCTGGACAAACACATACTCGGCTTTCTCCGAGCAGCGGGAGCAGACTTCGATTCCCTCCGGCACGGCTCCGGCAGTCAGAGTCTCCACGCCTGCCTCTGCGGCAAGACGCGCATACAGCTCATCATACAGCCGCTGCTCTCCATCGGCGCCTACATACACGGCTTTTCCCGCGCCGAACGCATGGACCGTCGCCGCCGGACTGCCTGCATAAAAATCGTCGCCGTACCGGAGGATAGGCTCCGCACCCTTTAATTCCAGCAGGTCGCAGAGATTTCTGCACACATACTCTCCCTTCGGAAGCAGCTGCCCGTCTGAAACCATTCGGTTCTCCTCCTGGTCATAGAGGGCGTCGGTCTCCGTCCGCCGGATTCCAAACACATCCGTCAGGCCGTAAGGCGTTCCTCCCAGGAAGCACCGGTCCCACCGGTCGGAAATCCCGGACCAGTAAGTCAGCACGAAGCAGCCGCCTGCTTCCACAAACCTCCGGATTTTCTCCTCCATCCCATCCCGGAACAGATACAGGATGGGAGCCGCCACGAACCGATAGCCCTCCAGTGGCTGGGACTGGCTGATTACATCCACATTCATGCCCAGCTTCTTTAAGGCCTGATAGGATTTCATGGCCGCTTCATGGAGATGCATCCCCTTATTCCGCGGTCCCTGGGAATCCTCCAGAGCCCACCGGTTCTGTACATCATAAATTACGGCCGCCTCCGCCTTCGTCCGGCTTCCCGCAATCTCTCCCAGCTTCTTCAGACTCCCGCCAAGGCTTTTTACCTCCTGAAAAACTCTGGTATCCCGGCCGCCGTAGTGGTCGATGACGGCACCGTGCAGCTTCTCCGAGCTTCCCCGGCTCTGGCGGATCTGAAAATACAGCACACTGTCCGAGCCGTGAGCCAGCGCCTGCAGGGATGCGGCGGCAAGCATACCCGGCTTCTTTAACTTGCTGACTCCCTGCCAGTTGGTGGCAGAGGGGCAGGATTCCATCAGAAGGAACGGCTTTTTCTTTAAGCTCCGCATGAAATCATGCTGCATCCCATTATCCATCGCCGTCCGGATATCCTCCTGCTTGTGCCACAGCGGATAGGAATCCCAGGAAACCGTATCCATCTGCTTCGCCAGCTCATCATAATCCAGGCCGGAATAATCATACATCAGGTTCATGGTGGCCGGCTGGCTTCCTCCGCCCTCCCGGACCGCCCGGATCTCCTCCGATGCAAAATCCGCTGTCTGGGCCGTCACGAACCGCTTCCAGTCCAGATTCAGCCCGTGCACCGCCTTCTCTCCCAGAGAGGACGGGGCTTCAATCTGCTCAAAGGACTGGTAGCGGTGGCTCCAGAAGGTGGTGCACCAGCAGTCGTTCAGCTCCTCGATATCCCGGTACTGCTTTTTCAGCCAGTCCCGGAAGGCCTGCTGGCACAGGGGACAATGACACTCCCCGCCAAGCTCATTGGAGATATGCCAGAGGATGACGGCCGGGTGGGAGCCAAACTCCCGCGCCAGCGCCATATCGATGGCGCGGACCTTCTCCCGGTAAACGGGCGAGGTATAGCAGTGGTTATGCCGGCCGCCGAATAAGTTCCTCCGGCCGTCCTCCCGGACCCGGAGCACCTCCGGATACCGGTCCGAGAGCCATTTTGGCCTGGCTCCCGACGGCGTGGCCAGGATTACGGAGATTCCAGACTCATACAGCCGGTCCATGATGCCGCGCAGCCAGCCGAACTCGTATCTTCCCTCCTCCGGCTCCAGCATCGACCAGGCAAATACCCCCAGAGTCACCGTATTAATCCCGGCTTCCTTCATATATTCCACATCCTGCGCTAATATATCCGGATACTTCAGCCACTGCTCCGGATAGTAATCTCCTCCGTAAAGGATTTTCTGCTGCATGCTTCCTGCCTCCTTGTTTTTCTTATGCCGGCTCTGCGCTTCTGGGATTTTTCAGTCTTCCCGCAGTCCGTACCATACCGGACGGCCGTACCGGTTCGCCAGGCTTCCCGTCACCGTCAGCTTCAGTTCATTCTTTCCTTCCCGCAGCAGACTGCCGATCTCAAACCGGTGGGGCGGCCAGAAGGATACGCCTGCCGGCTGTCCATTTACCTCCAGCCTGGCCATCTCCTCCGCATCCAGCTCCAGGATTCGATGGTCCGCATGAGACGGACATCCATTTTCTGTCATTTCTGCTGTGTAATATTTCTCTGTTTTTTTCTTATCCTCACCGGTGCAGGTGAATGCCGGAACCGGAAGAATCTCCGGCCGCTCCGGCTCATCCAGGCTGTCATATTCCTCCTTCGTGCAGGTAAAAAGCAGCAGGCTTCCCCGGCGCGGAAGAGACAGGCCGGTACAGAAGGAAGCTTCCTTTTCCCCTGACTGCTCCGCCTTCCTGGCCTTCCCGGTCCACAAATCATAAACGCCCACCGGTCCAGCGGCCGGAAGGGTCAGCTCCGTCTCGATGGCAGCCTCCCCTTCATTCACAAGCAGCCAGCATTCGGCTCCGGCCCGGAAGAACCGGGCGCAGCGCAGCCCCGGCTGGGCCGGCCGACACAGGCAGTCCGGCTTTACCTCATCCAGCGTATGTGACACCCCGGAAAAAAGCAGCTCACCGTCTCCGAGAACCGCCTGATAACGGCGTCCCCGGCAGACCAGACTGCCGTCCTCCACCCTGCACTCCTTCCAGACGCTTTCCGGCAGATACTGGAATCCCATCTGACGCTCATAGAGCGGCGCAGTAAGCTCCGGCTTTAAATCCCGGTTGCGGCAGAGCACCGCCACATCGGCGTGCAGCTCCCCATCCGTCATCAGGCCGGACAGCCGGTGCATATAGTCCGACCACTGCTTATAATACGGCCACCAGATGCTGTTCGGTCCCACATCCGGCGGACGCTCCTCCTTCCGCTTTCCTGCAATGCTGTAATAAAAGGCATGGGGAATAAACAGATTGACCCCGCGTACTGCCAGCCAGTCCAGATACCATTTGATATCGCCGCCGGAAAGCTGCCATGGGTTCCCGTCCTTGTTGCAGGCGCCGAAGCACTCGTTGGCATTGCGCCGCCGTCCCATCAGGCGGGCTGCATCCGAGCTGCATTTCGCCATGGTGGAATCCATCCCGGCAATCCCGCTTTTCTCCGGCGCAATCCAGCGCAGCACCAGATCCTGTCCCGGAATGTGGAAATACTGCTCCACCTCGATATCGTCGCTCTGATGAGGATGTCCCATCAATGCAATTCCATGCTGCTCACACCATTTGCTGAGACTGCCATAGTACACCCGGCTCTCACGCTCCAGAAGCATGGCGTGATACAGCCGGACGGAATCATTCTCTTCTCCGGAAAACAGCGCCGCTAGCTGAGCCAGCTCGCCTCCGGCCTGGACAAATTCTGCGGCAAAGCCTCTTGTCCACGGGAAAAATCCGCTGGTATTCCGCCCCAGGATGCTGGGTTCATCGGTGAAAAATCCAAGAATCGTATTGCCGAAGTATTCCTTCAGTCTCCGGTAATATGCCTCATGGGTCAGCGTGATAAAACGGTTTACCGCCTCCGGATTCAGGATGTCCGCGCTGGCCGGTACATTCGGCTCGCCGTCATCCTCGCCCCAGTGCAGGCCGCGCAGCGTCCCGCCGCTTTTCCGGACCACCAGCTTGCCGCCGTCTGTCTGTGCCAGAAGCTCATCTCCCGGCAGCAGGGATTCCGTGAGGGTGATTCCCTCGCTTGCAAGCTCCGGATGTCCCTTTACCACCTGACCGCAGGCCGAACCGGACGGATACATTCCTTCATCGTAAAGCACCACCTTCATGTCCAGCTCCGCCGCCGTCCGGACTGCCGTCTGAATATAGTGAAAAAAGGCAGACGACAGATACGGGATCCGTCTCGGCAGACCGATTCTGGGGTGCAGCACCACTCCATAGACGCCATGTGCCGCAAAATCCTGCAGCTGTCTGCGAATCTCCTCATCCCGCAGGTCCCCGTTCAGGAACCAGAAGGGAACCGGCGAAAATTCGCGGCCCGGCGCGTTTAAAAGTTCCATTAACTCCATGTTCTCAATCCTTTCTTTGTAATGATTCCGTGTTTTCACGGTCCGGAGCAGATATTTCTGAAAACCAGTCATCCCTTCAATAGCTCCTGCCGGTACATCGTAGGCGAGATGCCTTTGTAGCTCCGAAAGCATTTTATGTAGTAGCTGGCGTAGGCAAAGCCCACATCCTCCGCGATATCCTTGATCTTCCGGTTCGGGTTCCGAAGAAGCACGATGGAACGCTCAATCCGGCACCGCATCAGATAATCATTAAAGAACAGCCCGGTTTCCGTCTTGAAGATATGTCCCAGATAGGAGGGATTCATGCCGAACCGGGTGCAGAAATCCTTCAGGGAGATGCCCTCCCCGTTGAATACGCCGTCCCGGATGTAATAAATCGTCCGCTGCACGATGGGACTTCGCTGCTCCAGGCACTCCTTAAAGATACCGTGCACCTTATGGAACAGGGACAGGATTTCACTTTTCACCGCCTCGGCTTCCTCCGGCCACTTGCCCGGCGCTGCTTCCCGGTAAATCCGCTCCGGCAGGTCCTTTTGTCCGGGAAATTCCTTTACCAGCACCTGGATGCAGGCGCGGACAAGACGCCTGCCGCTTTCCTCGCTCCAGCCCTGGCGGCACATCTTCATCGCCAGATGCCGGTATCCGTTTATCCGGATTTCCTCCTCCTTTTCAAAGAGCAGGATCTGCACCTCCCCGGACAGAAGGTCCGACTGGAACCCGCTGGAATCGGCCGGAGCAGACAGCACCCCGGAGGAATCCTGAGGGTCGGACAGCTCGATGGCATCCACCGCAATCTGATAGCTGAGATGCAGAGCCTCCGGCTCCGACACCGGCGCGCCGATTGCCACTGCCACATTTCCCTCGCCTCCGGCTGCCTTCACCGCCTGCCAGACCTGCTCCGTCAGGCTTTCCGCAGACAGCTCCCGGCCTCCTACAATCATCACATACCGTTCCTTTTCATCCCAGAAGCCGTTCACATCAAAGCTTCCGGCCAGCGCCTCCATACAGGCATCCCGAAACGGCTTCATGGATATCTTATTCTTCTTCACCATACACACCGCGCAGTAGGACGCCCGGTACAGGTTAATCCCCAGCACCACCGCCCGGTCGCTCAGCTCCTCGCTGCCGATATTTCCCTGGGACCACCGCCGCAGCGTGTTCTCCAGCAGAAGCTGGTCGGAGCTGTGACGCTTCTGGTAAATATTATTCAGCGCATTCTGCACATTCATCTCAATCTCATCCCGGATAATCGGCTTCAGCAGATAATTCTCCACTCCAAGGCTTATGGCTTCCTTCGCGTATTCAAACTCGCCATAGGCGGTCAGAAGGATGCAGTGCGTCTCCGGTGAAAGCTCCCGGACACGGCGTATCAGCGTAAGACCGTCCATCCTGGGCATGCGGATATCGGCAATCAGAAGGTCGATGGAGGCATGTTCAAACTGCTCCAGCGCCATGATTCCATCGGATGCAGTCAGAAGCGTCTCCACGCCCAGCTCCTGCCAGTTTACGCTGCTGCGCAGAACTTCCAGTACACTTTCTTCATCATCTACCAGCAAAATCGTATACATCGCCATTTCCTCCTTTTTATCAGTATCATTTTTTTCTTCCAATCTGTCAAGATATATCCTGGACATATCTGGAATCCTTCTTATATCCTGTGAATTTTTTTATTGCTTTTTGCCCGCCTTCTCACTAAGATGGTAATCAGAAGGGACTGGTTCCGCAGAGGAACCATCCGATAGGAGGACTTTATGGACAAAAACACACTTTCATTCTATACCACGGCAGACACCGCGGTTCTCTGGTGGGAAAAGCCGGAAACTGCCGCTGCCCATCAGACCTATGAGATTTTTCTGGACGGAAAGGCGGCCGGAACCGCAGAAAAGACCCATGCTGCGATACATGGATTAAAACCGCAGACAAAGCACACCGTCACTGTGCAGATGCCTCTGCCGGACGTCAGCTCCTCTTCTCCAAAGGCAGGCTGCGGCCAGGCCGCCGCTCCGGGAACCGGAAGTCTCCTGCTAGGACAGGTTACATTCTGTACGCCCCAGGCGAAACGCCGGATTGACGTCACCGCCGCCCCTTACTGCGCCTCCGGTGACGGCCGGACCATGGACACGGCCGCGCTTCAGAAGGCCATCGATGACTGCGGCCCGGATTGTGCCGTCTATCTGCCTTCCGGAACCTATTTAACCGGCGCCCTCCGCCTGCACAGCGATATGGAGCTTTATCTGGAAAAGGATGCCGTCCTTCAGGGCAGCGCCCGCCCGGAGGATTACCTGCCCCGGATTCACAGCCGTTTTGAGGGCATTGAGATGGAGTGCTATCAGAGTCTGTTAAACCTGGGTGAGCTGGACCACACCGCCGGACCAAACTGTAAAAATGTCATCATCCAGGGAGAAGGTATCATCTGCGGAGGCGGAAAAGAGTTAGCCTGGTCTACCATTGAATCCGAGTGGGAAAAATTAAAGGATTACCTGGCTGCGAATGCCGCTCTGGTTGCCACCTGTGAAAACAACAATACCATCCCCGGCCGTGTGCGGGGACGCCTGATCAACTTAAGCAACTGCAGCAACGTGCGCATCTCCGGCCTTACCCTGGCGAACGGCGCTTCCTGGAATGTCCATATGATTTACTCCGACCACATCCTGACCGACCACTGCACCTTCAAGAGCACCGGCATCTGGAATGGAGACGGATGGGACCCGGATTCCTCGGAGCACTGCACCATCTTCGGCTGCCGGTTCTACACCGGCGATGATTCGGTGGCCATTAAATCCGGAAAGAATCCGGAGGGAAACCTCATCAACCGACCGACCCGCGCCATCCGCATCTTTGACTGCTTCTCGGCCTTCGGCCACGGACTCTGCATGGGCAGTGAGATTTCCGGCGGAATCGAGGATGTGAAAATCTGGGACTGCGACCTGGAGAACTCCATGGTGGGCATCGAGATTAAAGGTACGCGAAAGAGAGGCGGCTACGTCCGTGACATCCAGGTACGCGACTGCATCGTTCCCTGCCTGCTGGCCCACTCCGTCGGCTATAACGATGACGGCGTTCCGGCACCGGAGCCGCCGGTATTTGAACGGCTTCACTATGAGAGAGTCACCATCACCGGACGCAGCCTGGACAAGGAATGGACGGACTGCCGCGCCATCGAGCTGCGGGGCTTTGACGCCGACCGGCACCGGATTCAGGATGTAACCTTGAAGGATGTGACCATCACAGGCGGACTTGGGGTTTATCAGGAGTACTGCGATG
>JAUNPZ010000029.1:25902-32400 GCA_030536455.1 Lachnospiraceae bacterium
GTTCAGCTTCACATCCTGACACTGCTCCAGGATATCCCGCTTCTGTATCGTTTCTTTTAATGAGGAATCTACTTCAAGATGTCCCTGTATCTCCGCATTCTTCACGCTCCGCATATAAATGCACGGAATCTCATGCTCATACACATCCCGCTCCGACGGCTGCTCGTCGAAGACATCCGGGGTATGGACGCTCTGCTTCTTCCAGGTAATATCCATCTGCTCCAGACGGATATTTTCGATAGCCGAGTATTCCTCGCCTGCGATAAAGATGCTGGACTCGGCCGTAATCCGCAGATGGTCCATGCAGATATTGCTGATTTTTCCGGGAATCCGGTCCACATCCTTCCGCTTTGTGGCAGAGATAAAGATGGGCTCTCCTTTGCCCCACCATCTCGGCGCGCACTCCACTCTCTGAGGGCAGTCTGCATACCGTCTGGTATTGCCCACCACATGATGGAAATAGATATCCGAGATGGTTCCGCCGTCCCTGGACCAGATGCTTAACGCCCGCGAGCAGTCCTTTACCACGCAGTCGCTTAAAATCACGTTCCGGATGCTTCCGTGGGTCTCCGTTCCGATTTTCAGCGCAGAATCCCTGGAATGCATGACACAGCCCTGAATCACCACGTTTTCGCAGTCTCCGTATTTACGGAACATCGGGCCGGTGGCCTTGACCACGATGGAATCATCCCCGGTTTCGATGGTGCAGCCCCGGACAACCACGTTTTTACAGCAGTCCGGGTCGATGCCGTCATTGTTCGGTCCCCGGTCATTGTTTAAGATGCGGATACCCTCCACCAGCACATTCTGACAGCCTGCCATATGAAGAGTCCAGAATGCCGAATCGTAAAAGGTGACACCCGTAACCGTCAGATTCTTAATATCCTCCAGAAAACTCATCCTTGGGCGGAATCCCGTCACAAGCAGAGGACATTCGTGATAGCCGTTGTCTGCATTGTCATCGAAAAACACCTTTCTCCCCTGTCCGTCAATCATACCCTGACCGGAAATGGTGATATTCTCCCCGTGGCGGGCAAAGAGAAAGCAGCCGCCCTCCCAGCCGCTGTCCCGGTTATCATCATCAAAATCCTTCATAAAATCAATGACATCCTCCGGGTCCAGGCTGGAAATCAGCACCGCGCCGCTTTCCAGATAAAGATTTACATTTGATTTTAAACAAAGGGAACCGGACAGATACCGCCCTGCCGGAACCACAACCCGGCCTCCGGTCACCGTGCAGGCATCAATCGCCGCCTGGATGGCCGCCGTACATTTGCTGACGCCGTCCGGCACCGCGCCATAATCTGTAATTCTGTAATCCATCGTATCCTCCATTCTGCTGCATCCGGAAGCTTCTCCGGATGCGCTCAAAATTCCTCCGGTACTTTTCGTTTTCGAATACCTCTGCTTTCAAACGCCTCTGCTGTTCCTGCAGAAAGGACCGCCTCAATAATCCGGAAATTGCTGCCTCCGGCCTTCACCCGGTCAAAGTGGCTTTCCGGGTCTGCCTTCAGCCAGTCCCCGATTACCCTGGATTCCTCCTCGGAACCGCGGATATTTACCAGGTGCTTCGGCTCCTCAAAATAGGAAAACAGGATGTTTTCATGGAGACTGATAAACTGATACTGGTCTCCCTTTAACAGCCCCTCCTCCACAATGGCCTGATGCCAGTAGGTGTAGGAGAACAGCTTCTCCGGATGGACAAAGGCAATCCGGCCAATCCGCTGCTTTGCGCCGCACCGCGCCGCCTCCCAGGCTGCCGTCTCCTTGGGGACGCTGTGCCAGTAGATGGCATACATCGCCGCCCATTCCCGTTTACCGGACTCCTCCGGCCATGTTTCCAGAAATGGAGCAAGAGGACTTAAAAAGTCCTCCGGCATCACTTCTTTATTTAAGGCTTCATAGTACAGAAACAGCATATTCTGATATCGATACAGGGACGCAGTAAGAAGTCTGCCCTCCCGGATGCTCTGACGAATCAAAGTCTCCGCTTCCCGACAGGCTGTGTTCCATTCTTCGGTATTCTCTGTGCCGTCCTTCAGACAGCCGCGGAACTGTCTTCGCAGGACTTGCCCGGAAGCCGGTTCCTCCTCATACCCTTTCGTTTCCATAACTTCCTCCTGACCAACTGCTCGTATTTCGCAGGACAGCGTCCGGCGTTCTACAGCGCTCCGTCGCCCGCGATATTCTCATAATACAGCACACCGGCGAAGAATGCAAGCGCCATTCCCTGGCCCCAGCCCTGAATCCATCTCTTCGAGATTCCCACATAGCCTTCCCGGTCCTTCATCACAGCGGTTCCGCCGGATACGTTCATCACCTTGCCGTCCTCGGAAACATTCTCCAGAACTCCGGCGATGGCCTTATTGATATACTTGATATGAAGAGGATTGCCCTTGCTCACCATGGCGGCCGCGATTCCGGCGGATGCGGAGATTTCCTCATAGGAATCCTTATCATCCAGGATGGTCCGCCACAGACCATTCTCCGTCTGCAGGGTTTTTAAGGAAGCAAGCTGCTCATTCAAACTGCCCACGATTTCCAGATATTTGGGATAAAGATAACACTCCGGAAGAATCAGGGCTACCTGGGACATGGTGTAGGCTGCCCAGCAGTTTGCCCGGCCCCAGTAGAAGCCGCTCATATGGTCTTTGGTAATGTTATTATAGCCATGGTACCACAGTCCGGTCTGCTCATTCTGCAGATACCGGATATGCCAGTACCACTGATTCAGCGCATCGTCCACCAGCTCCGGCCGGTCGAACATCACACCGGCCCGCAGCAGGAAAAATGCCGCCATGAACAGGGTGTCCGCCCAGCACTGCTCCGGGAAATCGTTGTTTGCCGAAACGGTGTGCTGCAGCACATGATCCCCGAACCGCAGGGCGTCCTTGGTCAGATACTCCAGCTTGGCATCGATGATATCCTTATAGGTTTCCTCCTTCGTCTCCTGGTAAAGAGTCAGAAGCACATGACCCATGGCGCAGGTGTTTACCGTAAAATCCGGCAGCCCCAGCCCAATCAGCTCATCCACCCGCTCCTTTAACAAATCCAGGTATTCCTTCTTCCCTGTTGCCTGATAGGCCTGGGCCACGCCGTAATATGCCACGCCGCAGGGCCAGTCCCAGGTCAGGTCCATATTCATGGTCCGGTGTACGATTTTATCCACTGCCGCCTCTATCTGAGCGGAGTCATACTGTAATTTTCCCATTTTTCAGCCCTCATTCCTACTGGTTTTGTGTCTTTCTTTTTCACTTATCAAAAATCAATTCCAATCCCGGCCTCCATCAGCCCTTCAGACCAGAGGTACTGATGCCCTCTACCAGATACTTCTGGAAGAAGATGAAAATCAGCACGGACGGCAGGATGGAAAGGCTTGCCATGGCAAACATAGCGCCGTAGTCCGAGGAGGAGCCAGGGTCGCAGAACAGCTTTAATGCCAGGCTGACCGGATATTTTGCCGATTTGTTCACATAAAGCAGGGCGGAAAGGAAATCATCCCATCTCCACATGAAGGAGAAGATGCCGCCGGTCACCAGCGCCGGTTTAATTAACGGCATAATGACTCTGGTAAAAATCTGAACATAGGAGCAGCCGTCAATCTTCGCCGCCTCATCCAGCTCCTTTGGAATACCGCTGATGAAGTTGGAAATCAGGTAGACGAAAAAGCCCTGGATGGCAAAGAAATACGGTACGATTAACGGCATATAGGAGCCTACCCAGTTCAGCTTCTGATACCACAGATACTGCGGAATCATCAGAACCTGAGCCGGAAGCATCATGGACAGCAGCATCGCGCCGAACAGGATTCCTTTTCCCTTGAACTCAAACCGCGCAAATCCATAGCCTACGATGGCGGATGAAATCAGGGTTCCGATGGTGGCCACAACGGAGATAAACAGGGAGTTCTTAAAAAACACGCCGAAGTTGATTTTTGCAAAGCCCTTCCAGCCGGTGGCGTAGTTCTGCAGGGTGAATTCCTCTGGAATCAGGGTGCCTGCCGTGGTGAAAATGGTGTTGGTATCTTTAAAGGAACTCATAAACATCCAGATCAGCGGATAAACCATGATGATTCCCACTGCAAATACCAGAACATGGTAGATGACGGCTCCGATTCTTTTCTTTTCCTTCATCTTACAGACCTCCCTCATATACCCAGAACCGCTTGGTTGCGAACAGCACAAGAGTAACTGCTCCGATAATCAGAAGCATTACCCAGGCCATGGCCGCGCCGTATCCGGTATTGTAAAATTCAAATGACTGCTGATACATATACACCGTATAGAACAGTGTGGAATTCATCGGTTTTCCCTGGGTGATGATGTAGCTCTGGGTAAAGGCCAGAAAGCCGTTGATCATCTGCATAACCAGGTTAAAGAAGATGGTAGGGGTAAGCAGCGGCAGGGTGATGCGGAAGAACTTGGAAAAGCCCTTGGCACCATCCACGTCGGCTGC
This sequence comes from Lachnospiraceae bacterium, assembly GCA_030536455.1. Taxonomy (GTDB): domain Bacteria; phylum Bacillota; class Clostridia; order Lachnospirales; family Lachnospiraceae; genus Caccovicinus. The sequence continues at coordinate 30,358 of JAUNPZ010000029.1, forward strand.
CTCATACAGGGTCTGTGGAATCTGCTTCAATGCGGAAAGGAAAATCAGCATGGAAGAGCCGAACTGCCACACGGCAAGGATAATCAGAACCCAGATTGCCGTCTTGGTATTGCCCAGCCATGACAGATGGCAGTCGATTCCCACGCCCTGCAGCAGGCGGTTTATCACGCCATCGGTGGCAAACATCCGCTTCCACAGGATGGATACGGCTACGGATCCGCCGATGATGGACGGCAGATAGTAGGCGGCCCGGTAGAATCCGCTCATCTTCGAATTCTTTAACAGCAGCATGGCTACGATCAACGCGAAAATCAGACGCAGCGGCACGGACACCAGCGCAAAGTAAAAGGTTACGAAGATACTCTTAAAGAAGGTTTCATCCGCCATCATGGTTTTTAAGTTGTCCAGCCCGGTAAATACCGGCGGGGACAGGATGTCATACTTACAGAATGAATAGTAAAGGGAAATTCCCATAGGAACGACCATAAACAGCAGAAATCCGATGGTAAACGGAAGGGTAAAGATATAGCCTGCTGTCTTCTCCTGATTGATTGCCTTTCTTAACCGATTCATAAATACTCCTTTTTTAAATGCGCCCGCCTGCCATCCGGCAGCGGGCGCTGTTTGCATGATTGCTGTATTCGATTAGTTAGCCTTCTTTGCAGCCATGAACTCATTGCCCTTTGTGTAAAGCTCCTGCGCTGCTTCTGCCGCGGTCATCTCACCGTAGCATACCTTCTCCTCTAACTGGTTGATCAGGTCTGCCACCTCGCTGGTTCCGTTTGGATACGGAGGATTGATGGTGGAAGAGTTTGGCGTAATCACTTCATTGATGAAGGTGATAATCTTCTGCTCATTTTCGCTAAGCTGCGGAGCTAATTCCTCAGCTACCTTGGAGGATACCGGAACGCCTCTCTCGCCTAACAGGATGTTGTTTGCATCCATGGAGTTGGTCAGGTAATCAAGAACCTTTACCGCTGCAGCCGGGTCCTTTGCGTCCACGGTCACGGAGTAGAACTGTGCCGGCTTTAAGAAGTTGGACTTCTTCGGGTCAAAGGATGGCCAGGTGCTTAATTCCAGATCCATGGTCTCCGGAGCTGCGCTGGTGAATGCCGCATACTGGTTGGACCAGCAGAATGCACACCAGGACATGGTTTCCGGGCTGGAACCGTATACTAACGGGTCCTGCTCCACGGAACCGGAGGTAATCTCGGCAAATACACCTGGATCGATGTACCAGCCTTCCTTCACGCCGTCCTCATACAGTGCGAAGTAAGGAATCAGTTCTTCTGCATTTTCCACGCCCAGCTTTCCGTCATCAAACAGAATGTGGCTGTCTACGCCTCTTACGAAGGCGGAGAAGATTTCCTGGGATACGCCGTAAGCTACGTTGGTCTTGCAGCCGGTCTTCTCGTAGATGGTCTTGCAGACCTCACGGAACTCGTCCAGGGTCATGTTGTCCTTAATCTCCACGCCTGCCTGGTCGGTGATGGTCTTGTTATAAACCATGGCCGGTGCATTGACGCCGGAAGGAATGCCGTACAGCTTTCCGTCTACCATACCGGATTTAATGATTTCCTCACTGCAGTTGTCTAAGTTTAAGGTTCCGTCCTCTACATATGGGGTTAAATCCACTAACAGGTTATTCTTTGCATACTGGTCAATGTAGGAGTAATCCATCTGAATTACATCCGGAAGAGAATGGCCTGCCGCTGCGGTTGCCAGCTTGTTCCAGTAATCATTCCACTCAGAGAACTGTCCGTCGAAGGTAACGCCCGGATTCAGCTCGGAATACTTGTCTAAAGCTGCCTGGGTTCTCTCATTTCGAATCTGATTGCCCCACCATGCCACGGTCATGGTATCTCCGCCTGCCGCCGCATCCGCCTTTGCCGGAGCGCTCTCGTCTGCCTTTGCCTCTGTCTTGGCTTCCGTCTGGTTCGTCTCTGCGGAACCGCCGCCGCAGCCAGCCAGGGAAGCTGCTGCCATCATCGCTGCCATCATAAGTGCTGCTTTCTTTTTCATAAATTCTTTTCCTCCTGATTT
>JAUNPZ010000150.1 GCA_030536455.1 Lachnospiraceae bacterium
TTTCTCCATAGGCTTTCTCCTTTTCTGAATTTGTTGATTCGTTGTAACTGCGAAGGCACTGAACCGTTACAATTCATTTTTCACACGGGATTCTCAGCGAATCTGCTGATTTTTTGCGAACGCAAAGTAAAACGTCATGCGCCTGGCGGTTATCGCGCTATCACATGAGGAAAGGCTGGCGGGCGCATTTGGAATACCGGAATGGATGCCGCCTGATTGGCAGCGGACAGTTTTATATTAGAATTTGACTTCCCATTTATTTACAATCAGTATAGCAGATTGTTCTGATTTTTGCAACCATTTTTTGTAAAAAAAGCATATCCGCCAGAACATCCTTTGCTGAAAAGTAAGGAGTACTGTAGGATATGCTTGTTTGGTGGGGGAGCCTTAAAAAACGGTATGAACCGACTGTTTCTTATACAGCCCCTTTTTATATACGCCGGCAGCCTGAACGGAAACAGGAAACAGTCTTAAGGCGTTTTTGTGTTGATATGGATGGTGATTTCATGGTCGGAAGCGTTTGACGCCGGTGAGGTGCTTTTTTCGGTGCCGGCTTCCGCTGCTGGCGTTGAACTTTTTTCGGTGCCGGTTTCCGCTGCTGGCGCTGAGCTTTTTTCGGTTCCGGCTTCCGTCGTTGCTGTTGTGTCTTTTTCGGCGCCGGTTTCCGACGCTGCAGTTTCCGCTGTACCAGCTTCGGCATCGGGGTTTTCATCGGTCATTCCCTGCATATTCGTGCTGAAGGTTGCCTGCATGACATTTCCCACCAGGTCAGCGGCGTGGACGATCAGGGTATCCTCGGACATCTCGAAGGAGACCGCGCCGGTCTGCTTGTCTATGGAAATCGGGGACAGGGTGGCTCCGGAGGGGGTGACTGCGTAAACCGACTGGCTGTCCAGGCCGGACTGACTGTCCTCCAGGGTCAGAGACAGAAGATTTTCCCGGATGGAATACTGTTCATTTACGGTGGGAGCTACGTCATCCAGGATATTGACATGCTCATATTTCGTATCCGTCATGCCGTTGATTCCCTTCGCATGGATTTCGATCACTCCGTTTTTTGTGACCTCTGCGGTATAGGTTCCCTTTTTCGTTTCCGTCAGGGTAAGCGGAGCTCCTTCCTGAATGGAGGTGAAGGTTTTGAGCGGAAGAAGGGACTTTACCGTGACGGTAACGGAAGCCGTCTTATAGTTCCGGGTGTCAGAGGTCTGGATGGTGATGTGGGGCCTGGCGGCTACTAAAACCAGCAGGATACCGTTTACCACTACAAATGGGAGCAGGTAAAAAAGCAGCACCTCCATCCAGTCGCTGCGCTTTTTCGGCGGCTGTGCCTGCCGGCGGCCGTGGCCGTTATGTGAATGTGATTCGTGAATTCGATTCATAGAAAGCCTCCTTATAATAACCATAGCATAACAGAATCCGGGGAATCTTACAAGTTTATCTTCAAAATTCAGGACGGGTGTGCTATGATGAAGAAAAGACAGCGATTCGCAGAGTCTGCGGTATGGAGGAAGCATATGTTAATTGAAAAAGCAGCGGCATTTGCAGAACGGGCGCACCGGGGGGCGGTTCGGAAAGGAACCGATATCCCCTACATCACCCATCCGCTGGAAACGGCGGTTATCGTGGCATCCATAACGAGTGACGAGGAAGTAATTGCAGCAGCGCTCCTCCATGATGTGGTGGAGGATGCGGGGGTGACAGAGGAGAGACTGTCCGAGCAGTTCGGGGAACGGATTGCCCGGCTGGTAGCAGCGGAAAGTGAAGACAAGTCGAAATCCTGGACGGAGCGGAAGGCCGCCGCCATCGAGCATCTGAAGGCCGCCTCCAGAGAGGAAAAAATCATTACGCTGGGAGATAAGCTGAGTAATATCCGCAGCACCGCCAGGGATTACCTGCTGCTGGGCGAAGCAATCTGGGACCGGTTTAATGAAAAACGGAAGGAACGCCACGCCTGGTATTATGAGGGGATGGCGGAAGGGCTTTCGGAGCTGTCCTCATATCCGGAGTATCAGGAGTATGTAAGGCTTTGCCGGATGGTATTCCATTCGGAAGGGATTTTCCCGAAATGACGGAGAGGGGCGGCCGCCTCACGATTGTGATTCTTCAATCGTGAAAGCGACCGCCCCTTTTTAAAAATTTCAGCCGTTTTCGTTATCTTCAAGTTCCCAAATATGTTGATCGTACCGGAAGGAAAGACACACAGCAATACCGAAGAAGGCGATAATAAAGAAGAACAAAGCTGCCCCGCTCCCCTTTCCTTCTCCAAACAATGCCGTCAGGATGCGGCGATTCTGCTTTGCCATAATTGGCTCACATAGATAATCTACTCCAATCCCACCAAGAAAATAACCGATTGGTATTGTGAAAAACTGAAGTGCATTTCGGACCGAGTAGACTCGCCCTTGAATGGGTGCGGGGATACGCTTGCGGTAAATGACATCCAGATTCGTATTCATCAATGGAATGGCAATCCAGCCGAGGAAGCCTCCCAGCCCCCAAATCCAAACATTTCGCCCCAGTGCCAGCAGAAAATTTTCCGTACACATTGAAAAAAGGAGACAGTTACAGATCACACGAATTCTGCTGCGGGGTGCCTTCAGAAAGAATGCGAATATACTGCCGGCCAATGTGGATATGCCAATTACTGCATTGACGGTTCCCATCACTGTTTCACTCCCGCCTGTTCTCGAAAGCATCATAGCAGGAAAAGCTGCATTATACATGGATGCAGTTAAGTTGATGGCAGCAAGAAACAACATAAGGTGAAAAATCCCTTTTTCCTGTTTCAGCCATACAATGCCGGTACGAACCGTGTCGATGAAACTTTCCTTTACACGCAATTCCTGCTTATCCTCTGGGATTTTCACAAACAGCGCTAATGTTATAAATGCACAGGCAAAGGTGATCAGATCAAAGTATATGACTGCCCGGATATGAAACAATCCCAAAATGGCAGTCGTGATAATTGGCGTCAAAATCGAGTTGACGGAGCTGGCCAAATACCGAAGGCCGCCAACCTTCTGATAGTACTGTGATGGCAGTACTTTTGTTACCGCAACCTCAGATGCGGGCTGCTGCACCGTATTCATCAGACCGCTGATGGCGTTGATAAGGTAGATATGCCAAATACGAAGGCATCCTGTTTCGAGCAGACATAAGACCGCTATCGTAGTGAAAGCAGCGATGGCATCGCAGACCAGCATGGTCAATTTTTTGTTCCAACGATCACTGAGAGCTCCCGCAAAAATGCTCAGGAGGATATAAGGGGTGTATGAGCTGATCATCAAAAAAGCCGTAACCAGCGCGGAACCTTCCTGCTGGTAAGTCCAGATAACCAGGGCATACGCCGTCATAGCACTGCCGAGAGCGGAAAATGCTTGACCAGACCACAGAATGAGGAAAGTCTGCATTTCATGGATTGTGTTTATTTTCTTCATAAAACCTTACTCCTAACTTAATTGATAAATGTAAAAAGTCAGCACGCAAGGTTTTTGGAACAGAATGCATCCGTTCGCGTTCTGCTCTGTACAAGTTTCTGTTCCGTCAAACCCTGCACAGAGCCTTTGCAATGCAAAGCATCATGTTTATTACCTCCAAAACCGTTATATTTTTAATTATATAATTTATAAGCGGGTACTTCAAGTATCGAAATCGAAAAAAGCGATCAAAAGAAAGCACAAAAGAGTGCAATCAAAAAAAGAGTAAAAATATGGAAAAGTACTTGAAAAGTAAATGAAAAGATGATATAATATCTTACATGGCGGTATCATTCTTATATCGCCGGCCGGATAACCGGAAGCGGATTCGTTCTGAATCGGCTGATTCCCATTCTATATGGCAGCAGGAAGCACTGTGAAGGCACAGGATATTTTTGTGCGGTCAATTTTGGTACATTGAAAACTGAATCATAAGAAACTTGGTGCAGCGATTCCATGTTTTTTTACGGCCCGCGCAGCAGATGCGCTGAGGGCTTATTAAACTGCGGATAAAAAAGAGAGGAGATTTTGAATGAGGATAAAAACAAGTCGAACATTTGGAAAACGAATCATGGTTTTACTTCTGGCGTTTCTGCTTGCATGGTCGCCCTGCAGCCCATTTTGGCAGGGAAACAGCTATGCGCAGGACGGCAGGTTTCAGATTGATATAAAGAAAAAGGGAAATATGCTGAATGGAGAGGCATTCTTGTTTTTTGGAAAAACATCAAGGACCGGAATCTATTATTGGATGAAGGATGACGGAAGTCCTTTACTTTGCGTGCAGAAAAATGCACAGCTGATCTGGGATTTGAATGGAGAGGAAATTTCGGAGGAGATAACGGTTGGAAAGCATTTTGACCGGAAGGAATACGAACTGACCTCCCTGGTGCTTCAGTGCTGCGGCATGAGGAAGGAGGAGACGGCTGTTCTGGAGCCGGGAGAATATATGGCGGCCCAGGCGGCGGTATGGGGGATCCTGTCCGACCGATGGCAGGGAACGGCCCAGCTTCGGGAGGAGATGGAGAATCTTTATCAGTATGTGGCGGATTGGAACCAGGTTCCGGCCGCTGAATTAATCGGGCAGTCGAGAGCGATGATAGAGCGTATCTGTCAGGCAATCGACGATTATTATGGGAACAGCAGCATCTATCTCCCGGAGTTTGCGTCCAAATATAAGGATAAGGTTCCGGTCTGGCAGGCAGAGTGGCAGTCAGACGGAACGTGTCAGGCGGTATTTTCGCTGGGGGAACGGTCCGAGGCGGTGAAGGATTTCGTGTTTGAGCTGCCGGAGGGATGGCAGTATGAGTGGCAGGGGGGCCAGGTTACATTCTGGGCGGAGAATCCGGAGACTTCCGATTTTCTGGTGACCGGACTGGCTCCGGAGGGGTCCCGATTAGAGGATGCCATGCCCATCGGCCTGATTTATATTGCCTATCCGGCGGATTATACCAGCCTTCAGCACCTGGCTTCGGCGGTGGAATTGACGGTGCCGTGGAGCTGTTATTTTAAGCTGTCTGTTCCGGAGAATCCGGGAAGCTGGCTGCTGCCGGAGGTACGGCATTACCGGCATCAGGAGGATTTTACTGCCCTTTACGGGGCCGGCCTGGAAAAGCAGGACCGCGATACCGGGGAGCTTTTGGCAGGAGTGCGGTTTCAGCCGCTGGAGTATTTTGATGACAGTCAATTAGAGGATTCGGTCCTGGATAAGCGTCAGTTCGAGCAGTGGAACGGCTGGAAGGCGAGATGCGGTGAGGAGGTAACGGATTCAGAGGGGCATCTGGTCCACTGGGATGAAAAATGCTATCACTATGAGAAAACCTATTGCAGCGGGCATCCAGAGCCGGAGATTGTCTATGAGGGAAGTTCCCAGGAGGAGTTTGACAAGCTGGAGGAGGAGAGTCTTGCCGCCTGGGAGGCGGAGGTAGAAGCCTGCGCGCAGATTTGTGACTATCATACGCTGGATGGAAGCGGGGAAGCTCTTTTGGAGGCGGACCGGGATTTGGCTTATCAGCAGTTTATCAATCTGACCTACGGATATGCCTTTGAGGAGACGAAGCCGGCGGACGGATATCGGCTGCCGGAGGGCGATGAAAAAAGGACGGAGCCGGTTTTCTGTGTTTCGGCCCAGGCGGGAGGAAGAAGCTGGACGGAGATGGGGTTAGAACGGTCGGTTTTTCTGCCGGAGCGTGTGCAGGCATCTGCCAGCGGAAGCGATGCCGGGCGTGAGACGGCCTCCGGCAGCACGGCAGGACGGAAGGACACGGAATCAAAGGCCAGCCGGAGCAGTGCACGGAAGATGCAGAGAAGGCTTGGAAGGCACCTGGCTCCGAACTGGCTGACCTCGCTTCTTGCGCCCCTTGAGCAGGAAACGGCGGAGCACCCGGATTTTTATCTGTTCCAGGTGGAGAATGAGAAAGAAACGCCGGAGGAGACCGAACCGCCGGAGGAGAC
>JAUNPZ010000151.1 GCA_030536455.1 Lachnospiraceae bacterium
TTCCTTTTTTCCTATTTCTATGTTAAAATCAACATAATATGGCAAAAAGAGAATGCTGTAAAATACAAAAACGGAATTTACAGAACAGGAGCATCATGGGACAGATTATATTGACAACGGAAAGCGGGACAGATTTACTGCCGGAACATGCTCGGAAGCTGGGAATCCATGTAATTCCCATGCATGTGGTGTTCGGCGGGGAGAGCCGGGAGGACGGTTCCTTTCCGGTGACGGAGGTTTTCGATTATTATAAGCGGACCAGAAGCCTGCCGACTACATCAGCGGTGAATCCGCAGGAATATATCGAGTTTTTTACGGAGCTTCGCAGGACTCACAGGGATGCGGAGATTATCCATATCGCTTATACCGCTCTGGCTTCTTCCACCTGTCAGAATGCGGCAATCGCCCTGGAGGAGCTGGGGGATGAACGTATTTTTCTGGTGGATTCCAGGAATGTGTCCGGCGGAATTTCCCTGATTTGTGAGAAAGCGGCAGAACTTGCCGCAAAGGCGCAGGATGCGGCCGAGGTGGTAAAGGAACTGGAATCATGGATTCTGCGGGCAAGGGTATCCTTCCTGCCAAATACCTTAGAATATCTGAAAGCGGGAGGACGGGTGTCCAATGCGGCATACCTGGGCGCTTCTCTGCTGAAGCTGAAGCCTCTGATCAACATTGAGGAGGGGCGGCTTGTAGCGGCGAAAAAATACCGGGGTGTCATGGGACATGTGGCCTTTTTGTATTTTGAGGAGTTTGTGGAGAAGAATCATCTGGACCGGGAGCTTCTGTACCTGTTTTACACGGAAGGCTTTTCGATGGAGCGGATGGACGAGCTGAAGAAACGCGCCGCAGAACTGGGATTTCAGAAGGTGCTGCTGACCAGGTGCGGCTGTGTGATTTCCTGCCATGGCGGTGCCGGTGCGCTGGGGGTAGCCGGATTTGCGGCAGAGTAAGAGAAATTTACCCAAAACGTTACAAAACCGCTATAAAAACATTGCATATACATGGCAGAAGAAGGACAGAAAGGACACAGAATGGACTGGATGCTTGGAGGACTGGGCTTTGCCCTGTTTTTCTTATATGACTGGAATCGTATTTTTCGAAAAAAAAGATGGATGAACGGCTTTTTTGCAGCCGGCTGTCTCTGTCTGACCGGAACCGGCGGAATGCTTTTGGCAGAGGCCTGGAAGAACCGGGGAATCGAAACATTTTTCTGGCTGGCGGCGGCAGCAGCCGGTCTGGCCGGGCTGATTTATACCCTGTTTTTCGCCCTTCCTTTTGATGCGACGTACCGAAAGGAGGCGGACGGCCATAAGGTCTGCAGAAGCGGTATGTACGGCTGGTGCAGACATCCGGGCATCTGGTGGTTTTTCGGATGCTTCCTGGCGCTGGGAATGGCCTGCTGGAATGCGGAGAAGCTCTGCATGGCGCTGGCGTTATCATTTTTGAATCTGGGATATGCCTGGTATCAGGACCGGTACATTTTCCCGGAGGAATTTTGTGACTATGAGGATTACCAAAGAGAGGTTCCCTTTCTTATTCCGGGGAAAAGGCGGTAAAGGAACATGACATTTCAGGATAAATTGAGAAATCGGGAATATGACCGAATCTGGCAGGAGTACTGTGGATTCCTGGACCTGGATATGCAGGATTACATGAATATCCAGAACCGGCTTCTGCTGGAGCAGATGCAGATGTGGTGCAGCTGTCCTCTGGGACAGAGCATTTTAAAGGGACGGATGCCGAAGACCATCGAGGAATTCCGGGAGATGGTGCCGCTGACTACTTATGATGACTATGCGGATGCCCTGCTCCTTAAGAAGGAGGAGATGCTTCCGGACCAGCCGATTATCTGGATTCAGACGACCTGGGAGGGAGGAAAGCATCCCATCAAGGTAGCGCCGTACACCAAGGGGATGTTAAAGACCTACAAGGATAATGTGCTGGCCTGCATGATTCTTTCTACCAGCCGGGAGAAGGGAAAGTTTGATATCGAGGAGGCGGACACCTTCCTCTATGCGCTGGCGCCGCTTCCATATACCACCGGGCTGATTCCGCTTGCCCTGACCGATGAGATTGATGTGGAGTTTCTCCCGCCGGTGAAGGATGCGGTAAAGATGAGCTTTTCCGAGCGGAATAAAAAGGGCTTTAAGATGGGGCTGGGGAAGGGGATTGACTTCTTTTTTGGCCTGGGCAGCGTGGCCTACTATGTCAGTCTGAGTGTGGCCAGGATGTCGGAGGGAGAGAGCAGCGGAGGAAAGTTAAAGAAGCTTCTTTCCATGTCGCCGGCGATGGTATTCCGTTATCTGAGAGCGAAGCAGATCTGTAAAAAGGAGCACCGGGAATTAAAACCGAAGGATTTGTTCCACCTAAAGGGATTTGTGTGCGCCGGAACAGACAACCGGTGTTACAAGGATGATTTGGAGGATTTGTGGGGCGTGCGCCCTATCGAGGTATTCTCCGGGACGGAGCCAAGCTGTATCGGCATCGAAACCTGGACCCGGAACGGTCTGTATTTCTTCCCGGATACCTGTTTTTATGAGTTTATTCCGGAGGATGAGATGTACAAGGGGATGGAGGACCCGTCGTATCGGCCGAGAACGGTCTGCATGGACCAGGTGGTGCCGGGCGAGGTGTATGAAATCGCCATTACCGTGTTAAAGGGCGGCGCATTTGCCCGGTATCGGGTAGGCGACATGTACCGGTGCGTGGGCTTATCCAGCAAGGAGGATGAGACACGGATTCCACGGTTCGAGTACATCGACCGGATTCCCACGATTATCGACATCGCCGGATTTACCCGGATTTCGGAAAATTCGATTCAGAGTGTGATTCAGCTTTCCGGCCTGGACATCCAGAACTGGGTGGCCTTAAAGGAGTTCACGGAGGACAAGGGACGGCCGTTTCTGCATATGTATGTGGAGCTTGGCGCGGATTCGGTGGCGACGCATGCGGTCAGCCGGGAACTGTTAAAGGAGCACCTGACGATTTATTTTAAATATGTAGACCAGGATTATCAGGACCTGAAACGGATTCTGGGCATGGACCCGCTGGAAATCACGATTCTGCGCTGCGGAACCTTCCGGGCTTATGAAAATGCCGGAGGAAAGAAGCTGCGGCATATCAATCCGTCCATCCATGATGTGCGGGAGCTGTTAAAGGCCCAGAATTTCTATGAAGAACGCGATGGCAGGAGGTTTTCGTTATGAGCAGCTACACCTTTATATCAATCATAGCATTGGCCTTCTATGTGTTTTTCGTGGCGACCTTCCTGACGGCAAGGAAAAACCGGATTATCCGTGATTTTATCTGGGTGCTTCTGGTGCTGGTGATGTGGACGGGCGGCTCGCTGCTGATGCGCGCCAAGATGTGGCCCTCCTACACATTCTGGTATCAGATTTCCCTGGCCGGCATCTGGCTGCTTCCGTATGTGTATTTCTGCTTTATCCGTGATTTCGCAGGGGAGGAGCGGAAGCCGTCCCATATGCTCTGGCTCATTCTTCTGTTTGCGGGAATCGGAATCAACTGGAAAACCGGCTTTTTCCTGGCTCCTCCGGTTATCGTGGAGGAGGGCGGACGTACCGCCTTCGTCTATCATATGAACTGGCATGTGGGAATCATGTATGGACTGTGCGCCATCCTGGTGGTGCGCATGGGACTGATGATCTGGCAGGTGAAGAAGCGGAAGCCGGAGCGGGTGGCTCATCTGATGCCGCTTCTTATGGGCATTGTGATTTTATATCTGGGCAATCTGGGCGTATCGGTATTTAAGCAGTTCCCGGTGGATATCCTGGCCGGTATCTGCAATGCGGTGCTTCTGTTCTATACCCTGTATGTGGGACAGACCTTCCGGCTTACCCTTTTAGGTTCCAGGACAAACTGCTATCTGGTGGCAATGAGCATCAGTGTCCTGGTATTTTTCAGCCTGGCCAAGGAGCTGAACCGGTTTATCCAGGAGTACATGCCGGAGCTGGCGGAATATGATGTGATGATCGTGTCGGTGCTGGTTATGCTGTCCGCCCTGCTGTTCTATAATCTGATCAAGCGTCTTTTTGACCGGCTTTTCGTGAAGGAAGAGCAGCGGCAGACGGAGACGCTGGCCAGATATACTATGGAAATCTCCAAGAGCCTGAATCTGAAGGAAATCTTCAGCGCTCTTGTGAACGTGATTACCGATACCCTGAAGGTGAAGAAGGTCTATATCTGCATCCAGGAGAATGAGGGGGATTACCAGGCGGTATACAGCAGCAGTCCCCTGGATGATAAGAAATTTGTAATGGACCAGAGCCATCCGCTGGTAAGCTGGATGAAGCGGCATGATGAGTGTCTGCTGCTGAGGGATTTTAAGCGGACCGTAGAGTACAAGTCCATGTGGGAGGAGGAAAAGAAGCGGCTGGATGATATGAAGCTGGAGTGCTTCCTTCCCTTAAAGGACAGTGAGGAGCTGGTGGGAATTGTCATGCTGGGCGGCAAAGAAAAGCACAGCGGATTCAGCATCGAGGATATGGGATTTTTGAATTCCATCGAATCGGTCAGCTCCATCGCCGTAAAGAATTCCCGCTTGTATGAGAAGGCTTATTACGAGGCCAGAACCGATGAGCTGACCGGGCTGTTAAACCGCAAATGCTTTTACGAGGTGCTGGAGGAAGCCTACCGGAAATGCAGCCGGACCTCCCTCTCTCTTCTTATCTTAAATGTGGACGATTTTAAGCTGTACAATCAGCTTTACGGAACCAGGGAAGCGGATGAGGCCCTGCGTCTCATCGCGCAGATTATCAAGGGAACGGTGGGAGAGAACGGTTATGCGGCACGCTGCAGCGGAAAAGAATTTGCCGTGGTGCTTCCGGGCTATGACATCTGCTCCACCCAGAACCTGGCGGAGAATATCAGCCTTCAGATCCGGAACATGAACCGGAATTCCAAGGAGGGATATCTGAAGACGCTGACGGTAAGCTGCGGAATCTGCGGTATGCCCTATGCGGCCTCCACCCTTCAGGAGCTGCTGCAGAATGCGGACCGCGCCGTTTATCATGTGAAGCGTTCCGGAAAGAACGGAATCATGGTATATTCCGATGGAATCCTGCAGATGAAGAAGGACGGAGAGGGCGTGGAGAAGCATAAGAGTATGTATTCGGAATATGCGCCTACCATCTATGCGCTGACGGCGGCGATTGACGCTAAGGACCACTATACCTTCCAGCATTCGAAGAATGTGGCCTACTACGCAGAGAATCTGGCCCAGGCCATGAATCTGAGCGAGGAATACCGAAGTATCCTAAAGGAGGCGGCGCTTCTCCATGATATCGGGAAAATCGGAGTATCGGAGCATATCTTAAATAAAGAAGGAAAGCTGACGGCGGAGGAATATGAAGCAATCAAGAGCCATGTGGAATATTCCGTTGGAATCATCCGTCATCTGCCCTCCATGGATTATGTCATCCCTGCGGTTATCGGTCATCACGAACGGTATGACGGGAAGGGCTATCCAAGACGGATTGCCGGAAAGGATATCCCGCTTGCTGCCAGACTCCTGTGCGTGGCGGATTCCTTTGATGCCATGACCTCCAAGCGCTGCTACCGGCAGGCCCAGAATCTGGACTATGCCATCGGAGAGCTGGAGCGGGGAGCCGGGACGCAGTTTGACCCGGAGCTGGTTCCGGTTTTTGTGGAGCTGTTCCGAAGCGGAAAGCTGACGCTGGTTTCCGGGAATAACGAAGAACGTTCTGAGATTTTATAAAAATTTGTGGTAAAAAAAGATGCCGTATGGGAATCCGGGAAGGAAACTCCATACGGCATCTTTTTATAAGCAGTCCGGGGAATGGCCGGGCGCATCAACCGGCATATCTGCAGGCGTATCATCGGCCGCATCCGCCGGGACCTGATCGGCTGCTTCTGCCGGGACTTCATCGGCAGAATCCTCGT